>JALOLH010000077.1 GCA_025456065.1 Candidatus Nanopelagicales bacterium
TGAAAGGGCGGCGTCCTGGGCCGCTAGACGATGGGGCCGGGACTGGTGCTGCCTGTCCGGTGCCGAGGCGTCTGGCTCGGGGACGCGCAGCAGCATACGCGAGGCTTCCGTCAATCCCCAACTCGCCCGGCCCGCCGTCGCGGGCTCCGCCTCGGGGCGGGCCCCATGGCGGGGCGCAACCGGCCGCATGGGGAGGGATCGGTGGCGCGGTGGCCGGCCCGCGCCCGCCTCGGGCCATGCGGGAGGATGGACGCAGCAGGCCCCGATCGACCGAGGAGCGCCCATGCCCGACCGCCTCAGCCCCCTCGACGTCTCCTTCCTCTACATGGAGGAGGAGACCACCCCCATGCACGTCGGCGGCGTGGCGATCTTCCAGCTGCCCGAGGAGGGGTTCGACTACGAGCGCCTGGTCCGGCTCATCCGCGACCGGATCAGCCTCGTGCCCCGGTACCGGCAGCGGGTCCGCTGGGTGCCCGGCCACCTGGCCAACCCGGTCTGGGTCGACGACGAGCGCTTCGACGTGACCTACCACGTGCGCCGGTCCGCGCTGCCCAGGCCGGGCACCGACGAGCAGCTCAACGAGCTGGTCGCCAGGATCATGGGCCGCCCCCTCGACCGCACCCGTCCGCTCTGGGAGATGTACCTCGTGGAGGGCCTCGAGCACGGGCGCTTCGCGGTCATCAGCAAGACCCACCACGCGATGGTCGACGGGATCGCCGCGGTCGACATCGGGCAGGTGATCCTCGACGACACCCCGACTCCGCGGGAGGTGCCCGCCGACAGTTGGCGCCCGCTGCGCGAGCCGAGCTCGGCGGAGCTGGTCGTCGGCGCCGTGACCGAGATCGCCCGCTCGCCCAAGGCCGTCGTCGAGACCGTCCGCACCGGGATGGTCGACGTCCACGAGACCGCCACGCACATCGGCCGCAACCTGGTCGGCCTGGCCGCGGCCGCCCGCACGGTGTCCCGTCCGGCCCGCAGCGGCCCGCTGAACGCGCCGATCAGCGGCGCTCGCCGGTACGCGACGACCCAGGCGCGGCTCGAGGACCTCAAGCGGATCAAGGGCGCCCACGGGGGCACCATCAACGACATCGTCCTCACCGTCCTGGCCGGCGCGCTGCGCAGCTGGATGATGACCCGCGGCGAGTCGGTGACCCCGAGCAGCTCGGTTCGCGCGATGGTGCCGGTCAGCGTCCGGACGGCCGAGGACACCTCCGGCAACCACGTCGCGGCGTTCCTGTGCGACCTGCCGATCGGCGAGTCGGACCCGGTGATCCGCCTGGAGCGGGTCCGCTTCGAGATGGACATGCTCAAGGAGAGCGGCCAGATGCTCGGCGCGACCGCCCTCGTCGGCGTCGCCGCGTTCACGCCGCCGACGGTCCACTCGCTGGGCGCGCGGGTCGTCTCGGCCATGTCCCGCCGCGTCTACAACGTGGTGATCACGAACGTGCCGGGGCCGCAGTTCCCGCTCTACGCCGCCGGCGCCCGCATGCTGGCCGCCCACCCGGTCGTGCCCCTGGCCCGGGGCCAGGCCGTCTCGATCGGCCTGACCTCCTACGACGGCGGCGTGTACTTCGGCCTCAACGCCGACCGGGAGGCCATGCCTGACGTGGAGGTCCTCGCGCAGTGCATCGACGACGCCGTGGCCGACATGCTCGCGACGGTCGCCCCGAGCGGCCGCCGGCGCCGCCCGAGAACCGCAACGACATAGGCCATCACCTCGATCGCGGCTCGACCGGGAGGACTGCCCGACGCGGGGGACGACGGGAGTAGGCTGGCAGGTGCCATGGCGGCGCGATACCTGCCTGGGTATCAGGCCGTATGGGGCCGTGGTGTCCGGGTAACCGCTCTGCACAGGCCGGGAGGTGACGCTCGTGGGCGAGGTGCGACGTCGGCGCCGCGGCCTGGTCCTCGGCGGCGGCGGAGTCCTCGGGGCCGCGTGGGCGGTCGGGGCGCTCGCCGCCCTCAAGCGGGTGCACGCGTTCGAGCCGAACGAGGCCGAGGTGATCGTCGGCACCTCCGCGGGATCCGTGCTCGCCGCCCTGCTCGGCGCGGGGGCCACCGTGGAGGAGCTCGTGGCCCAGGAGCGGGGCGACAAGGTGCTCACCGGGCCCATCGCGGGCTTCTCCTGGGACATCGAGGCGGTCACGGGCGGCGCCCGGCCCGGCCGGCCCAAGCTGCAGCCCGGATCCCGCCAGCTCATGCGCGCCGGGCTCGGACGGTTCCGCCGGATGCCGCCCACCGCCGTCCTGTCGGCGTTCCTGCCCACCGGCGGCAAGAGCCTGGACCGGGTGGCCCACCTCGTCGAGGGGTTCACCCCGATGGGCGAGTGGTCGCCGCACCCGAACGTCTGGATCGTGACCATGGACTACGACTCCGGGCGCCGGGTGGCCTTCGGGCAGCCCACCGCCCCGCCCGCGCCGCTGTCCCTGGCCGTGCAGGCCTCGTGCTCCATCCCCGCGTGGTACGCACCGGTGGAGATCGACGGCCGGCGCTACGTGGACGGCGGGGCCTGGTCGGCCACCTCGGCGGACCTCGTGGCCAACATGGGCCTCGACGAGGTCTACGTGATCGCCCCCATGGTCAGCTTCTACCTCGACCGGCCCGACCACCTGCTCGCCCGGCTCGAGCGCACCTGGCGCGTGCAGATCACGAAGCGCTGCCTGAACGAGGTCGAGAAGGTGCGCGCCGGCGGCACCGACGTCACGGTGCTCGGCCCCGGTGCCGAGGACCTGGCCGCGATCGGCGGCAACCTCATGGACTTCGAGAAGCGCCTGCACGTCCTGGAGACCTCGATCCGGACGTCGCTGCAGGCGCTGCGCGACCCCGACCACATGGGCCCGGACCACCTGTCCACGGCCGGCTGATGCGCGGGTACTGCCCCGTGCCGGCGCCCGCCCTGGCCGACCTGCTGGCCGACGGGACGCTGCCGGGCCCGCTGCGGGCGTGCGTCGTGGACCCCGACTGGCGCGCCGGCGCCCCGGAGGTCGACGAGGAGCAGTGGGAGTACGAGGCGCAGGAGGCCGCTGCCGCGGCCCTGGCCGACCCGCGCGGCGTGGTGCTGGCCGTCGACCTCACGCTGCCCGCGGCCACCCCGGTCGTCGACGGGTGGGTGGACGTGCCCGGTCCGATCGCCCTGGATGCCGTGGCCGCCGTGCTCACCGCCGACCTCGCCTGGTACGGCGTGCAGGAGCTGCCAGCCCTGCTCGGTCGCTGAGCCGATCCAGCCTGCTCGGGGGCCGGTCCGCCAGGCGCGCCCGGTCCGGGCGATGCGTCGATCCAGCCGCTCCGATCGGGGCCCGGCGTGGCCGGCGGCGCTGCCCTACTCGGCGAACCACTCCGGGGCGATCTGCTGCTCCTTGCGCAGCGCGCGCATGAACTGCTCGCCGACGATCGCCTCGAGCTTGCCTCCCACCAGGGGTACGGAGGCCCGCGAGTGGATCACCACGTCGAGCACGGCGCCCATCCCCTCGGGCCGCAGCACCAGCGTGCCGTCCACGGCCATCGGGGCGCCGCCGAAGCTCGCGGTCACCGTGCCGCGCCGGGTGCCGTCGACCTCCGGGTGGCCCCACCGGTGCACCTCGTCGACCTGGATGTGCTCGCCGACGAAGCGCTTGGCGGCCGAGGGCAGTTGCGCGGGCAGCTTGCGCGAGGAGCTGATCGTCCACCCCGAGCCGTCCTCGCTGGCGTTCGCGGAGATGTCGAACGCCGCCATCTGCTCGTGCTTCCAGGCGACGTAGCTGGGGTCGGCCTGGGCGGCGAAGACCACGTCGGGCGCGACGTCGAAGTGCATCGTGCCGTGGTAGCGCTTGGCCATCAGGGGTCCTCTCGTCCGGCGGGCGCACGGCCCGGCGGGCGGGTGCACAGGGCGATGCTAGGCAACGGCCTGCGGCATCCGCGCGCCACCGCGCGGAGTGGTCCGCCGTCCGGTCGACCTGCCCCACCGCCGCGTGCCAAGGTGGGCAGGGGTGGTGCACCTGTGCCGCGCCGCGGCGGCACCGGTCCGTGGAGGAGGTCGGGGCGTGGGCGTCGGGTTCGCCGAGTGGCACGCATGGTCGTCGGCGCGGGACGAGCGGCTGGCCGCCGTGTTCTACCGCCACGTGGACCCCGGGGACCTCGTCGGGCGTGACTCCGAGGCCATCGTGGGTGCCGTCACCCACCTCATCGCCACGGCAGAACGTCGGCAGCCCGGTGAGGCGGTGGTCCGCGCCAGCAACCCGACCCAGCACGCGGACGGCTGGACCATCGGGCGCACCGTGGTCAACGTCGTCACCGACGACATGCCGTTCCTGGTCGACTCGGTGACCGCCGAGCTGAACCGCCTCGGGGTCGGCCTGCACCTGGTGATCCATCCGATCGTCGCGGTGACCCGCGACGAGGACGGCGACCTGGTGCGCGCCCGACGCTGCCCCCGCAGGACGAGGCCGGCGTCCTCGAGTCGTGGATGCACCTCGAGGTCGACTGGCAGGCGGACCCGGAACGGCTGGTCGGGATCGAGTCCAGCATCGCCACGGTGCTCGAGGACGTCCGCCGCGCGGTCCACGACTGGCCGCGCATGGTCGGCGAGGCCCGCGGCCTGGCCGCGCAGCTGGTCGCCGAGCCCCCGCGCGGCCTGCCCCGCGATCAGGTGGACGAGGCGATCCAGCTGCTCAACTGGTTGGCTGACGACCACTTCACGTTCCTGGGCTACCGGCAGTACGACCTGGAGGGCAGCCCCGAGTCCCCGGAGGCCCTCGCGCTGGTCGCCGATGCCGGCAGCGGCCTGGGCCTGCTGCGCTCGGGGCGGGCCGAGTCGGTGTCGTTCGCCGACCTGCCCCCCGCGGTGCGGACCAGGGCGCTGGAGCCCCGCCTGCTCATCATCACGAAGGCGAACCGTCGCTCCACGGTCCACCGGCCGGTCCACCTGGACTACGTGGGCGTCAAGCGGTTCGACCGCGCCGGCCGGGTGGTGGGCGAGCACCGCTTCATCGGCCTGCTCTCGTCCTCGGCGTACACCCAGTCGGTCGAGTCGATGCCGGTGATCGATCGCAAGGTCCGCCACATCCGCGCGACGCTCGGGTTCGCCCGTGGCTCGCACGGCGGCCGCGACCTCATGCAGTTCCTCGAGACGTTCCCGCGCGACGAGCTGTTCGCCATCGACACCGACGAGCTGGTGACGATCGCCGAGGCCGCGCTCAACCTCAAGGAGCGCCGGGCCACCCGGCTGTTCGTGCGCCACGACCAGTACCAGCGCTTCCTGTCCTGCCTGGTGTACCTGCCCCGCGACCGGTACACGACCGACGTGCGCCTGCGCGTGCAGGAGGTGCTGCGCGAGGCCGTCGGCGGGGCGAGCGTGGACTACACCGCCCGCGTCACCGAGTCGGTGCTGGCCCGCCTGCACATCGTGGTCCGGATGCCCCGCGGCCAGTCCGTGCCCAGCACGTTGGACGCCGCGGCACTCGAGGCCCGGGTCGCCGAGGAGGTCCGCTCCTGGGAGGACCATCTGGCCGACCGGCTGGTCGCGACCAGCTCCGAGGCGGCCGCCCATGCGGTGCTCTCCCGCTACTCGCAGGGCTTCCCCGAGGCCTACCGGGCGGCGACCAGCCCGGCGGAGGCCCTCGCCGACCTCGCCGAGTTCGAGCGGCTCACCCCCGAGGCGCCCCTGCGGGTCTCGCTGCAGCCCGCCGCGCAGGGCAGCGGCGAGCAGGCGAACGCCCGGCTCAAGCTCTACTCGCGCTCCGACATCTCGCTGGCCGAGGTGCTCCCGGTGCTGTCCAGCCTCGGCGTCCAGGTGGTGACCGAGCAGCCGTACCGGTTCGTGCGCAGCGGTGACGACGGGCAGCCCGGTGGGGCGTTCCTGTTCGACTTCGGCCTGCGGGCGACCGGCACCGGCCGCCTCGGGCAGGTGCGCACGCTCTGGGAGCAGGCCTTCCTCGCGTGCTGGGAGGGGCGGGCCGAGGCCGACGGCTTCAACGCCCTGGTCGCCGAGGCGGGGCTGGACTGGCGGCGCATCTGGGTGCTGCGCGCCTACGCGCGCTACCTGCGCCAGGCCGGCTCGACGTTCAGCCAGCAGTACATCGAGGGTGCCGCCCTGGCGAACCCCCGGATCGCCAGCCTGCTCGTCCAGCTGTTCCACGCCCGGTTCGACCCGGACCTCGTGGGGGACCGGGCGGCGCAGTGCGAGGCGCTCGTCACGCAGATCACCCGCGCCCTGGACGACGTGGCGAGCCTCGACCAGGACCGCATCCTGCGCGCCTTCCTGCAGCTGATCCGCGCCACCCTGCGCACCAACCACTTCCAGCCGGACCGCCCGGCGCTCGCGCTGAAGCTCGAGCCGCGGCGGATCCGCGACCTGCCCGAGCCGCGGCCGCACTTCGAGATCTGGGTGCAGTCGCCCCGCGTCGAGGGCGTGCACCTGCGGTTCGGCAAGGTCGCCCGGGGCGGCCTGCGCTGGTCGGACCGCCCGGAGGACTTCCGCACCGAGATCCTCGGGCTGGTGAAGGCCCAGGCCGTGAAGAACGCCGTCATCGTCCCCGTGGGGGCCAAGGGGGGCTTCTTCGCCAAGCAGCTGCCCGACCCCGGGGTGGACCGGGAGGCCTGGCTGGCCGAGGGCATCGGCGCCTACAAGGTCTTCATCGGCTCCCTGCTCGACGTGACCGACAACCTGGTCGGCACCGAGGTCGTCCCACCGGCCCGCGTCGTGCGGCACGACGAGGACGACCCCTACCTGGTCGTGGCGGCGGACAAGGGCACCGCGACGTTCTCCGACCTCGCGAACGGCGTGGCCGCGGAGTACGGCTTCTGGCTGGGCGACGCGTTCGCCTCGGGCGGGTCGGCCGGCTACGACCACAAGGCGATGGGCATCACGGCCCGTGGCGCCTGGGAGTCGGTGAAGGCGCACTTCCGGGTGGTCGGTCCCGACATCGCCACCGAGCCGTTCACGTGCGTCGGCATCGGCGACATGAGCGGCGACGTCTTCGGCAACGGCATGCTGCTGTCGAAGACGATGCGGCTGGTGGCCGCCTTCGACCACCGGCACATCTTCCTGGACCCCGATCCGGATCCCGGCGTCGCCTTCGCCGAGCGCCAGCGGCTGTTCGCGCTGCCACGCTCCGCCTGGGCCGACTACTCGGCCGACCTGATCTCGGCCGGGGGCGGGGTGCACGCGCGCTCGGCGAAGGCCATCCAGGTCAGCGCCGAGGCGGCCCGCGCCCTGGGCCTGCCCGGCCCCGCCACCATGACGCCGAACGAGCTGCTGCGCGCGATCCTCACCGCACCGGTCGACCTGCTGTGGAACGGCGGCATCGGCACGTACGTGAAGGCCTCGACCGAGGCCAACGCGGAGGTCGGTGACCGGGCCAACGACGGCATCCGCGTCAACGGCGCGGCACTGCGCTGCCGCGTGGTCGGCGAGGGCGGCAACCTCGGGTTCACCCAGCGGGGGCGCATCGAGGCGGCCCGGGCCGGCGTCGCCCTGAACACCGACGCCATCGACAACTCCGCGGGCGTGGACACCTCCGACCACGAGGTGAACCTCAAGATCCTGCTCGACCGCGCGATCGTCGCCGGCGCGCTGCACCCTGCGGAGCGCGACCCGCTGCTGCGCTCGATGGCCGACGAGGTCGCGGCGATGGTGCTGCGCGACAACGTCGACCAGAACACCCTGCTCGCCTTCGAGCTGCAGCACGCCCCGTCGATGCTGCCCGCGGTGGGCCGGCTCATGCGGGCCCTGGAGCGGACCGCCGGGCTCGACCGTGCGCTCGAGGCGCTCCCCGACGATCCGGCCCTGGCAGCGCTCGCCGTCGAGGGCCAGGGCCTGACCAGCCCCGAGCTGGCCGTCCTGGTCGCCTACACCAAGCTGGACCTGAAGCGGGCGCTGCTCGAGTCGGCGGTGCCCGACGAGCCGTTCGCCGAGCCGTGGCTGCGCGACTACGTGCCGGTGGTCCTGCGCGAGCGGTTCGCCGAGGGGCTGGAGGCGCACCCCCTGCGCCGGCAGATCATCGCCACCGGGCTGGTCAACGAGCTGGTGAACCGCGGCGGCGTCACGTACGCGCTGCGGGCGGCGGAGGAGTCCGGCGCCGGTCCGGCGGAGGTCGCGCGCGCCTTCGCGGTGGTCTGCGGGGTGTTCGACCTGCGCGACCTGTGGCAGCGCGTCGACGCCGAGGAGGGCCGTGCGCCGACGACGGCGCTGAACGCCCTGCGGGCCGAGGTGCAGCGGCTGCTCGACCGGGCCACCCGGTGGCTGCTGCAGACCCGGGGCGGCACGCTGGACGTGCCGGGTGAGGTGGAGCGGTTCCGGGGCACGGTCGAGCAGCTGGCCGGCGAGGTGCCGGGGTGGCTGGTCGGGATCGAGCGCGAGCGCCTCGACCGGCGGGCCGCCGACTTCGTCGGGCTCGGGGCCCCGTCCGGGCTCGCCTCCGAGGTGGCCGCGCTGCTCGACGTGTTCTCGCTGCTCGACATCGTCGAGGTGTCCCGACGCACCGACGAGGACCCGGCGGTGGTGGGGCGGCTCTACTTCACGATCTCCGAGCAGTACGAGGTGGACCGGTTCCTGGGCCGGATCACCGCCCTGCCCCGGCACGACCGGTGGTCGGCGCTGGCCCGCTCCGCGCTGCGCAGCGACCTGTACGGCGCGCTCGCCTCGCTCACGTCGCGGGTCGTGCGGGCGACCCCGGAGGGGGGTGAGCCGGCGGCACGGGTGGCGATCTGGGAGGAGCGCTACGCCGAGGGCCTCGGCCGTGCCCGCGCGACGCTGACCGAGATCGGCCAGCAGGAGACGTTCGACCTCGCGACCCTGTCCGTGGCGATGCGGGTGATCCGCACGCTCGCCCAGCAGGGCGGCTGACGCTCCCCACCGCCTGCTCGCGTCCGGGCGTGCGCCTCCGCCGGCGCAGCCGCCGCTGCGGCACCGTGGTGGGGGCGTGCGCGCGGGGGGCGGGCGGCCGGGGGGAGCGCCGGTAGGCTTGCCCGTCATGGCGATCGACTTCCCGGTGGAGCTCGCCGAGCTGGAGTCGACGCTCGGCGGCATCGAGCAGGTGCTCGACCTGCCCGCGATGCGGGCCGAGGTGAGCGCGCTCGAGCAGCGCGCCTCCGCCCCGGACCTGTGGGACGACCAGGCGGCCGCGCAGCAGGTCACCTCCCGGCTGTCGTTCGTGCAGGGCGAGCTGCGCAAGGTGGGGTCGCTGCGCCAGCGCCTGGACGACCTGCCCGTGCTCGTGGAGCTCGCCGAGGACGAGCGCGACGCCGAGTCCCTGGCCGAGGCGGAGAAGGAGCTCGGCGAGCTGCGGCACGCGATCGCCGAGCTCGAGGTGCGCACGTTGCTCTCCGGCGAGTACGACCCCCGCGAGGCGCTGGTGACGATCCGGTCCGAGGCCGGCGGCGTGGACGCGGCCGACTGGGCCGAGATGCTGCTGCGGATGTACACCCGGTACTGCGAGCGGCACGGCTGGGGCTACGAGGTGTACGACATCTCGTACGCGGAGGAGGCCGGGATCAAGTCCGCCACGTTCGCGGTGAAGGCGCCCTACGCCTACGGCACCCTCTCCGTGGAGCAGGGCACCCATCGGCTGGTCCGGATCTCGCCGTTCGACAACCAGGGCCGCCGCCAGACCTCGTTCGCCGCGGTCGAGGTCCTGCCGGTCACCGAGCAGACCGACCACATGGACATCCCGGAGAACGAGATCAGGATCGACGTCTTCCGTTCGTCGGGGCCGGGTGGGCAGAGCGTGAACACCACCGACTCGGCGGTGCGGATCACCCACATCCCGACCGGGATCGTCGTGAGCTGCCAGAACGAGAAGAGCCAGATCCAGAACCGCGCCGCGGCCATGCGCGTGCTCGAGGCCCGGCTGCTCGAGCGGCGCCGGCAGGAGGAGCGCGCCGCGATGGACGCCCTGAAGACCGACACCTCCGGCTCGTGGGGCAACCAGATGCGCTCCTACGTGCTGCACCCCTACCAGATGGTCAAGGACCTGCGCACCGAGCACGAGACCGGCAACACCGCCGCCGTGCTCGACGGCGAGATCGACGACTTCATCGAGACCGGCATCCGCTGGCGGCGCCGCCAGCAGACGGCCGCCTGAGGCCCCCGGTCCCCGCGCGCGCCCGGTCCCTGCGCCCGGTCGGTCCCTGCTCGCGGCCGGTCCCTACGCCCGGCCGGTCCCTGCGCCCGGTCGGTCCCTGCGCCCGGTCGGTCCCGGCGCGGCCCCCGGTCCCTACGCCCGGATCCCGCCTGCGCGCACGTTCCCGGACTCCCGGCGAGGGCCGCGCACGTTCCACGCCACATGTGTCCGGCAACGTGCAGGGGGCTCGCGCGCTGTCCGGCAACGTGCGCCTGCGCTCCGCCGGGGCGGGCCGCCCGTAGACTGGCCGCGGACCGCGCCGGGTGAGGCAGGCGCGGCCACGACCGTCCCGGGAGTGCTCGAGTGATCCGCTTCGCGAACGTCACCAAGCACTACCCCACCCAGGTGCGCCCGGCGCTCGACGACGTCACCCTCGAGATCGCCAAGGGGGAGTTCGCCTTCCTCGTGGGCGCCTCCGGCTCGGGCAAGTCGACGTTCCTGCGTCTGGTCCTGCGCGAGGACCGGCCCACGAAGGGTTCGGTCCACGTGGCCGGCAAGGACCTCGGCCGGCTGCCGAACTGGAAGGTCCCGCACCTGCGCCGCCAGATCGGCGCGGTGTTCCAGGACTTCCGGCTGCTGCCGAACAAGACGGTGTACGAGAACGTCGCGTTCGCCCTGCAGGTGATCGGCCGGCCGAGCGCGCACATCCGCGCCGTGGTGCCGGAGGTGATCGACCTCGTCGGCCTGGCCGGCAAGGAGCAGCGCTTCCCCGACGAGCTGTCCGGCGGCGAGCAGCAGCGTGTCGCTGTGGCCCGCGCCTTCGTGAACCGGCCGATGATCCTGATCGCCGACGAGCCCACCGGCAACCTCGACCCGGCCACCAGCATCGGCATCATGCGGCTGCTGGATCGGATCAACCGGACGGGCACGACCGTGGTCATGGCCACGCACGACGCCGCGATCGTCGACCAGATGCGCAAGCGCGTGATCGAGCTCGAGCACGGCCAGATCGTGCGCGACCAGACCCGGGGCGTCTACGGGGTGACCCGATGAACCGGCGGGTGGGCGCCCCGACGCGATCGGCGGTGGTGACGTGCGCGTGAGATTCGTGCTGGGGGAGGTGATGACCGGCATCCGCCGCAACCTGACGATGACGGTGGCGGTCGTGATCACCGTCGCCGTGAGCCTCGCGCTGTTCGGCGCCGGGCTGATGGTCCGCTCGCAGGTCGACCTGATGAAGGACTACTGGTACGACAAGGTCCAGGTCTCGATCTACCTGTGCGGCAACACCTCGGAGGTGATCTCCTGCGCCCAGGGGCCCGTGACCCAGGCGCAGCGCGAGGAGATCCGCGCGGACCTGCAGTCGTTGCAGCCCCTGGTCGAGGAGGTCTACTACGAGTCCTCGGCCGAGGCCTTCCAGCGCTTCTCCGACCAGTTCCGCGACGCCCCGATCCTGTCGAGCATCAGCGCCGAGGACCTGCCCGAGTCGTTCCGGGTCAAGCTCAGCGACCCGACGAAGTACGACGTGGTCGCGAGCGCCTTCATCGGCCGACCCGGGGTGGACTCGGTGAACGACCAGCGCCGCGTGCTCGACACGCTGTTCGCGATCCTGAACGGGTTCCAGACCGGGGCGCTGGTGATCGCCGCGCTCATGCTGCTCGCGACGGTGCTGCTGGTCGCCAACACCATCCGGGTGGCGGCGTTCAGCCGGCGCCGGGAGACGGGCATCATGCGCCTGGTCGGGGCCTCGAACTTCTACATCCAGTTGCCATTCCTGCTCGAGGCCGCGCTGGCCGCCACGCTGGGGGCGCTCGTGGCGATCGGCCTGCTCGCGCTGCTCAAGGCGATCCTCGTCGACGGCGTGCTCACGCCGAGCTTCCAGTTCACCAACTTCGTCGGCTGGGACGTCGTGGCGCAGGTCTCGGCGATCGTGTTCGTCACCGGCGTGGCGCTGGCCAGCGTGGCCGCGTTGGTGACCCTGCGACGCTACCTGCGGGTCTGAGCGGCGCCCTGGCCGGGCTCACGCCGGGAATGCCGGACTCGGGAGGGAACGTCACCCTTAAGGGGACCCCTCCGGCCGGCCGATGCTCCAGAGCAGGGCCGTTTCCGCGGTACGCTGGATCCGCCTGTGCTCGGATGCGTGTGCGCGGGCTACGGGCAGGTGCACGAGGCAGGGCGACGACGGTCAGGTGACGACGAGGGCGGGTGCGATGCGCGTGCGAGGCAGGATCGCCGCCGTGCTGGCGGCTGCCCTCGCCCTGGGCGCGCTGGGCGTCGGGCCCGCCACCGCCGATCCCGAGCAGGACAAGGAGAAGGTCGACGCCGCCGTCGCCGCGGCCGGTGACGACCTGGAGGCGGCGAACGCGGAGGTCCGCAAGGCGATCGGCGACCTGCAGGACGCCAAGGAGAAGCTGCCGGCGGCCAGGGCCGCCCTGGCCGAGGCCCGCGCATCCGCCCAGGCTGCCGAGGACTCCGACCGCGCCGCCCAGGCCGAGCTCGAGCAGGCGACGGCGGCGGCCATCCGCGCCGAGCAGGAGCGCGCCGAGGTCGAGTTCCAGATCCAGGACCTGCAGAGCCGCGTGGGCAACCTCGCCCGCGAGGTGTACCAGAACGGCGCGTTCGCCGACTTCGACCTGCTCATCACGGCCGACTCGCCGACCGAGCTCGCCGATCGGGCCGCGGCGCTGGCGGCCGTGTCCCGCGTGAACAACCAGACGCTGGCGCGCATGGCGGAGATCCGCGCCGAGCTGGCGCTCAAGGAGGCCCGGCTCGAGATCCTGCGCCAGCAGGTCGACGAGAAGCGCCAGCAGGCGGCGATCGCGCTGAAGCAGGCGAACATCGCCCGCGATCGGGCGGCGGGTGCCAAGTCGAAGGTGGACCTGCTCGTGGCCCAGCGTGCGACGGCGCTCAACGTGGCCTCGGCGAACCGCGCCAAGGTCCTCAAGCAGTACAAGACCGTGCAGGCCGAGCAGCAGCGGATCGCGGCACTGCTCGCGGAGGCGGCGGCCGCGGAGGCTGCTCGCCTGGCGGCTGGCGAGTCCCCCCGCTTCACGCCCACGGCGACCGACGGCTTCCTCTGGCCACTACCGGGCACGTCGGTGGGGCAGGGTGTCGGCCCGCGGATCCACCCGGTGTACGGGTACCGCTCCTGCCACACGGGCGTCGACATGGGCGCACCCTCGGGGACCCCGATCCGGGCGACCGCGGCCGGGATCGTGCTCTCCAACAAGTCCGGCGGCCCCTACGGCAACCACACCCTGATGGCGCACGGCAACGGGCTGTTCTCGATGTACGCCCACCAGTCGCGGTTCGGTGCGGCCGAGGGTCAGCGGCTCAAGCGGGGCGACGTCGTGGGGTACGTGGGCAGCACCGGCTACTCGACCGGACCGCACCTGCACTTCGAGATCCACGTCGGCGGCAAGCCCTACGACCCGATGGGCTGGTTCGGTGGCGCCAAGGTGCCGGTCCGCTGCTGATGACCCGGGAGCAGGGGCGCCGCATGGTGGCCCAGAACAAGAAGGCCCGGCACGACTACCACATCGAGGACACCTACGAGGCTGGCATCGCGCTGGTCGGCACCGAGGTGAAGTCCCTGCGGGCGGGGCGCGCCTCGCTCGTGGACGCCTTCGGGCAGTTCAAGGACGGTGAGCTGTACCTGCACGGGCTGCACATCCCCGAGTACGCGCAGGGGACGTGGACCAACCACGCGCCACGGCGGGTGCGCAAGCTGCTGCTGCACCGCTCTGAGCTGGAGAAGCTCGAGCGCAAGTCGCGGGAGAGCGGCTACGCGATCGTGCCGCTGGCGCTGTACTTCAAGGACGGGTACGCGAAGGTCGAGATCGCGCTGGCGCGCGGCAAGCGGGCCTACGACAAGCGGGCGACGATCGCCGAGCGCGACGCCAAGCGCGACATCGCCCGCGCCATGGGGCAGCAGCACAAGCGCGGGGACTGACGCCCGGCGCGGCCGCTGGCCGCTGCGCTCGGGGTGCTCGTGTGGCCCGGCGCTCGGCCCCCTTGTTGATGGCGGTCGAGCATCCGCCACTCCCTGGCCAGAACCCGCCACCCTCTGGCGGGTTCCCGACCAAGATCGGGAAGGGTCGTGAGGCGGCGGGCGTTGATGTGGGTGAGGGTCGTGACTGCATTGCGGGCCGGTGACAGTGTCGCGGCGCGCCGGTACCCTTGCAGGGCCGGCGCCTCGGCGACGGTGACAACTCAACAGGGGGTGACAGGTTTCGACGTCGGTCGTGATCGACGGGAGAAGCGGGTCGAGGATGGCAGTTATCTCGTAAACGCGCTGCTGACCAACAAATGCGAACACCAACGCATCTGTCGCACGCTCGGACATGGCCCTCGCGGCCTGAGCGACCTAGCGACCGTCAGCCCGGGTGCGTCCCCGCCCCGGAGCTGGCGTCATCAAGGGGACTCCACCAACTCACCCGGTGACGGGGTGACGCGGGACATCTGACAGTCACTGGGCCGTGTTCCGCGCAGTGCCACACGAAGCGCGGAGGCCGAGACCACGACAGCGTGGCTGCACCCGGAGAAGGCCCGAAGAGACACCGATGGACCCGGGTTCGATTCCCGGCACCTCCACATAGGGCGGTTAGCTGAAATTCCGCATACGGGTTAGCTGAAATAACCTGCGGACTTCGGCTGGCCGCCTTTCCGTGTGCAGTTGCCCAAAGTAGATGGGTGGCTATGCGGGTGGCGAATGCGGACCAGGACACCGGGGTCACGACTTCAAAGCGCCCACAAGAAACGTTCGTTCCCGTCGGTAAGCCCCGACAGGCTTGCTAGCTCAGACGCCGCGCAAGCATCCTCTGGCTCTGACCACGGTTCATTCCTAGAAGGCGGCGACAGCCGCTCGAAGGGACCCTGGCACGAGCGATCCTTCTTCAGGCGCGAGTAGCCCCGAATGGGCCTAATGGGAGTGGGCACTCGCACCACCTTGCGTCATGCCCGTCTGGGAGACTCGAGGGCAGTCGGCAGACGGAGGAACTGTGGAGAATCAGAGACTGCAGCAGGACTTGGCCTCGATCGTGGCCTCTAGGTCGGCGAGGCTCCCTCTAGTCAAGGCTCACCTGGACCGCATTGACGCGGTCGAGGATGCGCTGGAAGACGTTCGCGCATGCGCGTCGAGTCTGCCTGACGCGTGGGCGGAGGATCCTTCGGTACGCGACGCCATCGGTCGACTGTTGGACGGGCAGATTCGTGCCTCCATCGCACAAGCCCGGGCTGAGCTGAAGTCCGTGGAGGCTCGTTTCGCGAGGCCCACCGTGAATGTCGGCGTGAGTGGTCGCGCCCGGGTTGGCAAGAGCACGATCTTGCAGTCGGTCAGCGGGCTCACGGATGAACAGGTGCCGACAGGCGATACTCGGAATGTTACGGCGGTCCGTAGCAGGATATTTCACGCCAGCCAGTCGCGCGCGGTGCTTTCAATGTTCAGCAGCGAGCAATTCCTAGAAGACGTGGTCCAACCGTATTTCGCTGACCTGCTCCTGCCCAACCGGCCGCGAACCATCGATGAGTTCCTAACGACGGATTTGGCAGTTGTGCGACAGGCCCGGTCGGTGGATG
>JALOLH010000078.1 GCA_025456065.1 Candidatus Nanopelagicales bacterium
GCTGCGCCGAGCCGATCTGCGCCGGGCGAGCCTGCGTGGGGCACAGCTCATGGGAGCCGACCTGCGTGGCGCGCGCCTGCAGCGCGCGGATCTCACGGGGGCCGACCTCCGCAATGCCCGCCTCGACGGGGCCGACCTCCGCGGGGCCCTCTTCCTCACCCCGGCGCAGGTCCGCGCGGCCCGCGGGGATGCCGGCACCCGGCTGCCGGCCGGGTTCCCCCGCCCGGCGCACTGGCCGACCTGAGCCCGAGGGCCGCCGGGTGCCCCGTCTCCACGCCAACGGGCCCCGACCGGCGTGGTCGGGGCCCGTGGTGTCGGTCGGCCGGTCAGGCCGGCTGCGGCGCGATCGGCCCGCCCGTGAGCTGGCGCCACGCGTACGCGATGGCGATCGCGGTCACCGGCAGGGTCACCAGCAGCCCGATGCCGCACAGCGCCGCGCCGATGATGTTGAGCACCAGGTTCACGATGGACAGCGCCAGCAGGCCGCCCACGTTGCTCGACGTGACCTGGAACGAGGCGCGCAGCGCCCCGATCGGGTCGGATTGCGGAGCGGAGGTCGCCGCATCGACCCGACGGTCGACGATCGCGTACCCGTAGAACTGCAGCAGGAAGGCGATGATCAGGCCCGGGATGATGCACAGCACGAGGCCCACCGTGACCAGCACGGAGACGAGCAGCGAGGCGACCAGGTAGACGCCGATCCCGTCCGTGCTGAGCAGGTCCCCGATCTGCGGGCGACGTCCGTCGAGGATCTCGAGCGCGGCCCGGATCAGGCCCAGGCCCACCACGAGGGAGACGAAGAAGCTCAGCACGCTGACGACGAACAGCAGGAACTGGCTGTCACCGGAGATCCACCGCAGGCCCTGCACGACGGCGTTGATCGCGACGATGACCAGGGCGATCACGGCGATGGAGCCGACGTTGTTCTTCAGGCCGTTCCAGCCGTACGTCAGGGCAGCGCCGACGTCCACGCCGGTCGCAGCCGGTGCCCCGCCGGCCCCGGCCGGCGGCAGCGCACCGGGCGACGGGTATCCCGCACCCGGGGGTGGGGGCGGGTAGGCGCCACCGGGCGGCGGCGGGTAGGCACCCGGGGGCGGGGGCGGGTAGGCACCGCCGGGTGGGGGCGGCGGCGGGGGCCCCCCGGGCGGCGGGTACCCAGCGCCTGGCGGCGGCGGGGGCGGGGCGCCCCCGCCGGACGAGGGCGGGGGTCCCGGCGGCGGCGGTGGCGCCGCCGGAGGCTGGTCCGACGCGGGCGGCGGGCCCGGTGGCGGCGCGACCGGAGGCTGGTCGGACGAGGAGGGGGGACCTCCCGCCGACTCCTCCGGCGGGGGCGGGGGAAACTGGTTGCTCATGGGAACCTCACCAGGATCGACCGATCCGGTTGATCGGCACGACTTCAGGCTAGGCCAGCAGCGGCGGCCCGTCCGGGAGCGACCCGCTCCCCCGCACGCGCCCGGCACCTCGCGGTGTGCAGGCCGGTCCCGGCAGCTCGGGGCGCTGACGATCCCGCCGTGTCGTCAGGGATGCTGGTCACCATGAGCGACGACCGACGACAGCACTGGGAGCAGGTCCATGGGACCAAGCCGGTCGACGGCGTGAGCTGGTGGCAGGAGCCGGACGACGTCTGGCTGGACCTCGTCGAGGACCTGGGGCTGGCGAACGGGGCGCGCGTCGCCGACGTCGGCTGCGGCGCCTCGATGCTCGTGGACGCCCTCGTCGACGCGGGCCGGTACCGCGTCGTGGGGGTCGACATCGCCGAGTCGGCGATCGAGCGGGTGCGCGACCGGGTCGGCGAGCACCCCGCCCTGCGGCTGGTCGCCGCCGATGTGCGCACGCTGCGGTTGCCGGAGCCGGTCGACGCCTGGCACGACCGCGCGGTGTTCCACTTCCTGGTGTCCGAGGCGGACCGTGCCGCGTACCGGGACAGCCTGGCCGCGTGCCTCGGGCCGGGCGGTCACGCGGTCGTGGCGACGTTCGCGGCCGACGGTCCCGAGTCGTGCAGCGGGCTGCCGGTGCAGCGCTACGACGGCGAGGCCCTCGTCGCCGCACTCGGGTTCGCGCCCGCCGACGCCGTGCGCATCGAACGACGCGTGCACCGGACCCCGTGGGGCAGCGAGCAGCCCTTCACGGTCGTGGTGGTCCGCCGCCCCTCCAGCTGACCGGGAGGCCGGACCCGGGGGCTGGCAGGACGAGCGCTCGTCGGCCCAGGACTTGGGCCATGAGGCCTGACCGCCGGCGGCCGTTCCGGCCCTTGGCGCCCTCGACGGCGGATGCTTGACTGTCCCGGGTGAGCGCCGTGGGCGACCGGACCGGCGGTTGGGTCGACCTGTACTGGCTCCCACTCGGCGCCGGCGGCCACGTCGTGCGCTGGAACGGACGCGCCTACGAGTGGCTGTCGGCTCGGCGTCAGCATCGCACCGCCGTGGACCTGTACCACGCCGGTCTCATGCTGCACGCGGGCGGCATCACCTACGCGATCGAGATGGGCCCGGTGTGGAACGTCGGCGCGGCCGACCGCGGGGTCGTGGTCGAAGGGCCGGTCGGCGCGCGATGGCTCGGCCGTTCCCGCCTCTTCCGCTACGAGGTCCGCTGCTGGGCCGGCGGCCGCATCCCCGACATCGCCGAGGCCGTCGACAGCCCGGTTCGCACCACGGAGGACCCCGCGCGCGTCGCTGGCGTGCTGCACCTGCTGCGCGAGGTGCCGGCGCTGACCTGGGGGCGCGACGAGCTGCGCACCGGGGAGATGTGGAACTCCAACTCGATGGTGGCCTGGGTGCTCGCGCGCACCGGCCACGCCATGGAGGGGATCACGCCGCCGCGCGGAGGGCGGGCACCGGGATGGCAGGCGGGACTCAGGCTCGCGGCACGCCAGCGCATCGACCCGGATGGGCCGGAGGATGCCCCAGGAGCCGCCGGTGCCGGCTGACGGCAGCGCTCACACCCCTGGCGCTGCGCGGGTCATCCTCGGGTGGACCTCAGCTGTCAACGGACGACCAATGTCCATGCAACGGCAATCCTCATTCGCCACCGCAGCACACCTCGCCGCCAACGCGGGGCTGGCACCAGTCAGCCACCGATCCGGGACCTCGATCCACGGCGAACGCCCCGCCCCATCGGGTCACTGATGAGACCTGGGACGGGGCCGACCGGACGCGCTGCCGAGACGCTCCCCCGCCCGTGCGGGCATCGGCCGGACCGTGCGCGCCAGGGCCCACACGATCAGAGCGAGGACACCGGCCAGGGCGAACACCAGCAGGCTGCTGCCGAGGCTGGTCAGCGCGTGCGGCGCCGCGAGCATCGTGACCGCGAGGGTGACCAGCAGCGAGCCCGACACGATCTTCAGGACACGACCCTCCCGCGCTTGGAGGGTCCGGGCCCGCATCGTGATCACGGCGGCCCCGAACAGCAGCAGCTCGTCGAGGAGGAAGACGGCCATGTACGCCCCGAACAGGGACACGGCGGTCCCCGTGGGCACCTGCTGGTCGGCGAGCATGCTTGTCCAGAGCAGCGGCAGCCCCGCGGTGCACGGCGTCTCCAACAGGGAGACCCCGACGGCCAGGGTCGCGGTGCCCGCCAGGGTCGGCAGCAGCCCGCGCTCGCTGCGCGCCACCCCTCGCATCGCCCTGTACAGCCGGGGACGCTGCCCCTTCGAGATCGACAGGGACGGCCCGACCCCGGGCGTGATGCCGTCCTTGAGCTGCAGGACGCCGAACACCAGCGCCACCGCGGCGACCCCGACCCTGATCCAGGTCATCTGCCCGGCGTAGTCCAGGGCGCTGTACATGCCGACGATGTACAGGGCGTACATCCCCGCCGTGACCCCAAGGAAGGTGGACCCCACGAGGAGGACCCGGCCGCGCGAGCCGCTGTGCAGCACGATCGCGAGCAGGACGGCCAGGACCCACAGCGAACAGGGGTTGATCCCGTCAGCGAACCCGATCAGCAGCGTGCTGACCAGCAGCGAGGAGTGCGACAGGTCGACCGACCCGACGCCGGGGATGTCCACGGCGCTCGTCGTGGATCCGGGCGCGGGCGTGGCGGGCGCGGAGGCGGAGGCGGCCAGCGCCGCCGCGACAGCGACCTCGATCTCGGCTGCGATCGGCTGGCTGAAGCCGACCCACACCAGGTCGCCGACGATCGTGACCGGAACCCCGCTGGCCTCGAAGCCGAGGCCCTTGGCACGTTCGGCGAGTAGGGCCCGGTTCGCCTCGTCGTTCCACACCTCGTAGAGCTCGATGCGCAGGTCGGGGTGGGCCGCAGCCAACTGCCCGAGCCAGTCCCGCTCCGCGGCGCAGTGCGGGCAGCCCTCGCCGTGGAACAGTTCCAGGACGACATCGTCGGAGCCGGAGCCCGCGGGGCCGCCGATCACTGGGACGGCGACCGCCCCCGCCTGCCCACCCCCGGCCAGCAGGGCCAGCACCAGGGCCACCGCTGCACAGAACCACCACGCCACGGGCCGGGCAACGCGCCGTCCGTGGGGATCCATGTGGCCTCCTCCCGCGAGGCACTTCCACCCTAGACCCGCCAGTGGCCCACATCGCGAGGCACTCGCTCGGGAACACCCCGCGCACTGAAGCGGGGGGGTGCCGGCGTCGGTTTCGGCTTCAGGGCAGCGGATCCCCCGTGCCCGATCCCATTCGCTCGCTCGGTGCCGGCGGAGGGGCCGGCACCCACGGGTGCCGGCCCCTCCGCACTCTGACCAACCTCGCCAACCGGTCGAACGGTCACGCTGTCACGATGGCCGAAGGCGCGACATCGATGTCGGATCCCTCAGGGACATCGCCTGTCCGTTCACATCAGCTGCAACCACTCGTGCTGCCGCAGCCCTCGCAGACGTAGCAGGAGCCGGCCGGGCGCATCTTCACGCCGCAGGTCATGCACAGCGGGGCGTCCGACGCCTTGCCCTGGATCGCCTCGAGCAGCTCCGCGGACGAATGCACGTTGCGCAGCGATGGGCCACCGGCAGTCGGCGTCGCGGGCTTGGCCTCGACCGCCGCGGGCACGTCGTCGACCTGCCCGTACCCGGTGCTGTCGACCTCGATCTCCAGCTGGGAGCCGTAGTTGGCCGACACCTGCGCGGCCCGCTCCTCGGCGGTGAAGATGCCGAACGCCTCGCGGCTCTCGTACGGCAGGTAGTCCAGCGCCAGCCGCCGGAAGATGTAGTCCACGATCGACTGCGCCATCCGGATGTCCGGGTCGTCGGTCATGCCCGAGGGCTCGAACCGCATGTTCACGAACTTGCTGACGAAGGCCTCCAGCGGCACGCCGTACTGCAGGGCGATCGATGTCGCGATCGAGAAGGCGTCCATCACACCGGCGAGGGTCGAGCCCTGCTTGCCGAGCTTGAGGAAGACCTCGCCGAGGCCGTCGTCGGGGTACGAGCCAGCCGTCATGTAGCCCTCGGCACCGCCCACGGCGAACGACACCGTCCGGCTGGGCCGCGCCTTGGGCAGGCGCTTGCGGGTCGGGCGGTACTCGACCTGCACCACGGGCTCGTCAGCGTCGCCCCGCTTCGCCTTCGCGTCGGACAGGGGCTGGCCGACCTTGCAGTTGTCCCGGTAGATCGCCAGGGCCTTGATGCCCATCTTCCAGGCCTGGAAGTAGATCTCCTCGACCTCGTCGACGGATGCCGTCTCGGGCATGTTCACCGTCTTGGAGATCGCCCCGGACAGGAACGGCTGGCAGGCGGCCATCATCCGCACGTGGCCCATCGGGCTGATCGCCCGCTCGCCCATGGCGCAGTCGAACACGGCGTAGTGCTCGCGCCTGAGCCCCGGGGCGTCGACCACGTGGCCGTGCTCGGCGATGTACTCGACGATCGCCTCGATGGTCTCCTCGGCGTAGCCGAGCCGGTGCAGGGCCCGCGGGATGGTCTGGTTGACGATCTGCATCGAGCCGCCACCGACGAGCTTCTTGAACTTCACCAGCGAGAAGTCCGGCTCGATGCCGGTGGTGTCGCAGTCCATCATGAAGCCGATGGTCCCCGTCGGGGCCAGCACCTACGAGCGCAGCGAGTCCGTCGCGGCCGCGTGCTTGCGCATCACGCGGGTGTGCGGCTCCTGGTTGCGTGCGTAGCCCTCGTAGGGCCCGACCACCGCGGCCAGCTCCGCCGAGCGCTTGTAGGCCGTGCCGGTCATGAGGCTCGTGATCGAGGCCGCGAGCGCGCGGCCCGCCTCCGAGTCGTAGGCCAGGCCGCACGCCATGAGCAGCGCCCCGAGGTTCGCGTACCCGATGCCGAGCTGGCGGAACTTGCGCGTCGTGTCGCCGATCGCCTCGGTCGGGAAGTCCGCGAAGCAGATGGAGATGTCCATCGCCGTGATGATCAGCTCCACCGACTTCTTGAACAGCGCGGCGTCGAAGGTGTCCTCGGCGGTGAGGAACTTGAGCAGGTTCAGCGAGGCGAGGTTGCACGAGCTGTTGTCCAGGCTCATGTACTCCGAGCACGGGTTGGAGGCGGTGATGCGCCCGGTCTCGGGGTTGGTGTGCCAGTCGTTGATGGTGTCGTCGTACTGGATGCCCGGGTCGGCACAGGCCCACGCGGCCTCGGCCATGCGCCGGAAGAGCCGCTTGGCGTCCACCGTCTCGATGACCTCGCCGCTGCCGCGGGCGCGCAGCCCGAAGTCGTGGCCCTCCTCGACCGCGCGCATGAACTCGTCGGAGACCCGCACCGAGTTGTTCGCGTTCTGGTACTGGACCGAGGTGATGTCCTTGCCCCCGAGGTCCATGTCGAACCCGGCGTCGCGCAGGACGCGGATCTTCTCCTCCTCCTTCACCTTGGTCTCGATGAACTCCTCGATGTCCGGGTGGTCCACGTCGAGCACCACCATCTTCGCCGCGCGCCGGGTGGCACCCCCGGACTTGATGGTGCCGGCCGAGGCGTCCGCACCACGCATGAAGGACACCGGCCCGGAGGCAGTGCCGCCGCTGGAGAGCAGCTCCTTGCTCGAGCGGATCCGCGACAGGTTGAGCCCGGCCCCGGAACCGCCCTTGAAGATGAGCCCCTCCTCGCGGTACCAGTTCAGGATCGAGTCCATGGTGTCGTCGACCGAGAGGATGAAGCAGGCGCTCACCTGCTGGGGCGACGGGGTGCCCACGTTGAACCACACCGGGCTGTTGAACGAGAACACCTGGTGGAGCAGCATCCAGGTGAGCTCGTGCTCGAACACCTCGGCGTCGGCCTCCGTGGCGAAGTAGCCGTGCTCACGCCCGGCCCGGCCGTAGGTGAGCACCACGCGGTCGATCAGCTGGCGCAGGCTGGTCTCCCGCTGCGGCGTGCCGACCGCGCCCCGGAAGTACTTGGTGGTGACGATCGTGGAGGCGTTCACCGACCAGGAGTCCGGGAACTCGACGCCGCGCTGCTCGAACACGGTCTCGCCCGTCTTCCAGTTCGTCTGCACGACGTCGCGGGACTCCCAGGCAACCTCGTCGTACGGATGCACGCCCGGCGTGGTGTGGACGCGCTCGAAGGACACGGAGGGCACCACGCGGGGGCGCTCACGGGTCTTCGCGGTCGTCGCCCGGGGGGTGTCCGAGTCAGCTCGGGTCATGCCAGCTCCTGTCGCTCGTGCGCGCCCTGCGCGCAGGTCGGGCCCCGGTGCCCCGGGGCGGTCGGCCGTGCCTGGGGTGGTGCGGTCGTGCGGAAGGTGGTGCGGTCAGGACGTGCGGGTCTGGGTGGTGCTCGTGCCGCCCCGGGGGCTGCGCAGGTCCAGTGGTGCGTCGTCGGGGGCGGCCGCGCGCAGCAGGGTGATCTCGGCCTCGAAGTCGGCCAGCGACTCGAAGGACCGGTAGACCGACGCGAACCGCAGGTAGGCCACCTCGTCGAGGATGCGCAGCGGGCCGAGGATCGCCAGGCCGACGTCGTGCGAGGCGATCGCCGCCTGGCCCGTCGAGCGCAGCTGGTCCTCGACCTGCTGGGCCAGCAGCGCCAGGTCGTCCTCGCCCACCGGCCTGCCCTGACAGGCCTTGCGGACCCCCGCGACGACCTTCTCGCGGCTGAACGGCTCGACGACTCCCGAGCGCTTGACCACGAGCATGCTCATGGTCTCGACCGTGGTGAACCGCTGGCTGCACGACGGGCAGAGCCGCCGGCGCCGGATGGCGGTGCCGTCGTCGGTCGACCGGGAGTCGACGACGCGGGTCTCCGCGGACCTGCAGAACGGGCAGTTCATGCGGTCGTCTCCCCTCGCTCGGCGTGCTGCTGGCCCCGGCTCGGACGGCGCCCCTGGGGATCACCCTGTGGATCGCCTGTCCAGAACCTGTGGATCGTCAACCACAACCTGTGGATGACTTACACCGTTGTAACTACTAGATATAGGGACCGTAGCGCCTCAGCCCGGGGGACGCAAGCATTTTCGCGCCGCACCTGTCGCACGGCATGTCGCATGCCGCCCGCTCAGGACGGCGTGGCCGGGACGAGCAGCGCCTGGCCCGGGTGGATGAGGTTGGACCGCATGCCGTTCAGGGTCCGGATCGACTCGACCACGTCGCGCGGGTCTGTGCTCGGGGCCACGCGCCGCGCGATCCCCCACAGCGAGTCGCCCTCCTCGACCACCACCGTCGTCGTCGCCGGAGCGGCGGGCACGGCCGTCCCGGCGAGGGCGGGGCGGGCACTGAGCCGGTCGATCCCCAGGACCGCGAGCGCGACGAGCACCACGACCAGCGCGCCGGCCCGGAAGGCGCGCCCGCGACGCGTGAGCCGCACCGCCGGCATCGAGGCCACGGGCATCACCGAGGGGACCTGCACGACCGGTCGCCACACCGCGACCGCACTGGAGCTGGCCATCCTGACCTCCTTGGTTCGTACTGGTGTTCGTTCGAACGTCTGTGCTAGTGGTACCACGTCCCGCGCGACACGACAAGCCCTGATCGAACACCTGTTTGAATCGGGGCCCTCGTTCCGCTACCGTCGTGGTCGTGGGAGGCGGGCTCCTGCCGCCACTGGGACGAGCATCCGGTGGGGGTCTGACATCGACAGCGGGCGCAGGCCCGCGCGGACGGAGGAACCGATGGCGACGATCCACGAGCTGCCGGACGGCGCGGAGGACGTGCACGGCCTGACCCCGCGGCAGCGCCGGGTCCTGGAGGTCATCCGTGCCTCCGTGGAGGGGCGTGGGTACCCGCCCAGCGTGCGCGAGATCGGCGAGGCGGTCGGCCTGAACTCCCCCTCCAGCGTGGCGCACCAGCTCAAGGTGCTCGAGGCCAAGGGGTACCTGCGCCGCGACCCGAACCGGCCGCGCGCGATGGAGGTGCTCGACCCCGACGGCGTGCACCTCGACCAGACCGACATCGGGGACCACCTGCCGTCGGCCGTGCACGTCCCCCTCGTCGGCCGGATCGCGGCCGGCGGTCCGATCCTGGCCGAGCAGGCCGTCGAGACGGTGTTCCCACTGCCCCGCGAGCTCGTCGGCGACGGCGACCTGTTCCTGCTGCGGGTCGCCGGCGACTCGATGGTGGACGCCGCCATCTGCGACGGCGACTACGTCGTCGTGCGGGCCGGCCGGGCCGCGGACAACGGCGCCATCGTCGCGGCCCTGCTCGAGGACGAGGCCACGGTCAAGACCCTGCGCCGCAAGGACGGGCACACCTGGCTGATGCCGCACAACCCCGCGTACGAGCCGATCGACGGCGACGACGCGGTGATCATGGGCGTCGTCGTGGCGGTGCTGCGCCGGGTCTGAGCCGCGGGCTGCGCGCGGGCACGGGCGGGGACGCCGTCACGGGCCCGCCGCCCTACGCTGGGCGCGTGGGCGCCCCGACGAAGCTCCAGCCCGACGACCGTGTGGCGGTCGGCATGGCCGCCCGCAAGCAGGTGCCCCGCCAGTCCCTGGCCGAGTGGGCGCCACCCGCGGACCGACCGGATCCCATCGACCAGCTCCTCGGGCAGGCCGAGCAGCGCATCCCGACCCTGGTGCCCATCCGGCACGGCCGGATGAGTGTCTCGCCGTTCGCATTCTTCCGCGGTTCGGCGATCGTCATGGCTGCCGACCTCGCCAGCCAACCCAGCACCGGCCTCACCGTCCAGCTGTGCGGCGATGCGCACATCGCGAACTTCGGGCTGTTCGCCTCACCCGAGCGCACGCTGCTGTTCGACCTCAACGACTTCGACGAGACCCACCCGGGCCCGTTCGAGTGGGACGTCAAGCGCCTGGCCGCCTCGGCCGTGCTCACGGCGCGGTCGAACGGCTGGGGGGCTTCGGTGCAGCGGGCGATGGCGCGCTCCGCCGTGCGTGCCTACCGCGAGGCGATGCGGGGCTTCGCCGAGATGTCCACGCTCGACGTCTGGTACTCGCGGCTGGACGTCAGCGAGATCGCCCGGTTCGCCGAGACGCTGCCCCCCGAGACCGTGCTGGCCCGCGTCGAGCGCTCGATCGCGGGGGCGAAGCGCCGCACGAACCTGCAGGCGATGGAGAAGCTGACCATCGTCGTGGACGGCGAGCGACGGTTCGTCGAGGATCCCCCGCTGCTCGAGCGCACCGGTCCCGAGCAGGCCGAGCTGCTGGGACAGGAGGCGATCGCGCGGTACAAGGAGACGCTCGTCTCGGACCGCGCCACGCTGCTCGAGAAGTTCCACGTGGTCGACGTGGCCCGCAAGGTGGTCGGCGTGGGCAGCGTGGGGACCCGCTGCTACGTGCTGCTGCTCCAGGGCGTCGACGAGTCCGACCCCCTCGTCCTGCAGTTCAAGGAGGCCACCGCCTCGGTGCTCGAGGCGCACACCGCGCCCTCGCAGTTCGACCACCACGGGGCGCGCGTCGTGGCGGGCCAGCGCGTCATGCAGGCGGCGACCGACATCTTCATCGGCTGGACCTCGGCCACCGACGCCCTTGGCCTGGTCCACGACTCCTACGTCCGCCAGCTGCGCGACATGAAGTTCTCCCCGGACCTGTCCGCGCTCGGCCTCAAGGGCGTCGACCTGCTGCTGCGTGCCGCCGGCTGGACGCTGGCCCGCGCGCACGCGCGATCCGGCGACCGGCTCGCGATCGCGGCCTACCTGGGTCGCAGCACCCGCTTCGAGGACGCCATCACCCCCTGGGCCATGGGCTACGCCGACCAGACCGAGGACGACCACGCCGGCCTCGTGCACGCCATCCGGATGGCTCGGGTCCCGGCGATCACCGGCGTCTGAGGCCATCAACGCCCGCTGGGCCCGGCCGGGCGCTCGGGGTGCTCGCCGGCCTCCCTGCGCGGCTCAGGCGGGCAGCGCGGCGTCCAGCCGGCGCAGCGCCGCGGTGACGGTGGCCAGGTCGGTCGTCCACCACAGCGGCGGCAGCGTGCGGCGCAGCTGGGCGCCGTACCCGGTCGTGGCCAGCCGCGGATCGAGGATCGCCACCACGCCCCGGTCCTCCGGGGATCGGATCAGCCGCCCGGCGCCCTGCGCGAGCATGAGCGCGGCGCGCGGCACCGACACAGCCGCGAAGCCGCTGCCGCCGGCCGCGTCCACGCGCTCCTGCCGGGCCGACACGATGGGGTCGTCGGGGCGCGGGAACGGGATCCGGTCGATGACGACGAGGGTGCACGACGGCCCTGGGACGTCGACCCCCTGCCACAGCGACAGCGTGCCGAGCAGGGAGGCCCGCGGATCGTCGGCGAACTGCCGGACGAGCCCGGCCATCGCGTCCCCCCGTCGGGCGACGATGACCGGGCGGTCCTCGCGCCCGGCGAACCGCCGGGTCACGACCTCCTCGGCGCGCTCGACGGAGCGCCACGACGAGAACAGGGCGAGCGTGCGGCCGCCGGCGGCGTCGATGAGGTCGGCGATCTGCTCGAGCGCCTCCTCGCTGATCCCCTCCCGGCCGGGCCGAGGCAGGTCCGCCGCGCAGTACAGGACGCCCTGCCGGCCGTGGTCGAACGGGGATCCCACGTCGATCCCGGTCCACCCGTCGGGGCAGCCGAGGCTGCTCGCCAACGGGTCGAACGAGCCGCCGATCTGCAGGGTGGCGCTGGTGAGCACGACCGGTCGCTGCGTGAACAGCCGCTCCTCGAGCAGCCCGCGCACGGCGATGGGGGCCAGGTGCAGCGCCCCGGGCCCACCGGGGCGACGCGAGACCCACGCGACGGCGGTCTGCGAGCCCTGCAGGAGCGCGGCGGCAGCCTCGTGCACCGAGACGACCGCGGCGCGGGCAGTCGTGCGGTCGGCCGCCGCCTCGGGTGCGTCGGAGCCGCTCCCGCGCAGGGAGCCGAGCGCGGCGTGCCCGGCGTCGCGCAGGGCCGTGAGCACGACCACGAGCTCCTCGGGCAGCGTGCGCAGCCGGCCGTCGTCGAGCTCGCCCAGCACCTCGTCCAGGTAGCCGGCCGCGTCGCGCAGCGGATCGAGCACCTCGGCGGCCAGGAACCTGCGTGCCCGGCCGATCGCCCGTTCCACGATCGGTCCCGACAGCTCGAGCGTGAGCGCGTTCGTCATGCGGTCCACCAGCTCATGGGCCTCGTCCACGACGACGGCGTGGTGGTCGGGCAGCACGGGCACCTCGCCGACGACGTGGATCGCCAGCAGGGCGTGGTTGGTGACCACGAGGTCGGCCTCCCGGGCACGGGCACGGGCGGCCTCCGCGAAGCACACGTCACCGAACTGGCAGCTGGCCGCCCCCGGGCACTCCCGGGCCGAGACCGACAGTCCCGCCCAGACGCGGCCGTCGACGGACACGTCGAGGTCGTCGCGGTCGCCGGTGTCGGTCGTCTCGGCCCACGTCCGCAGCCGCTTGGCCTGTCGACCCAGCCGCGTCGTCGGCGCCTCGAACAGCGCCGCCTCCTCGGGGTCCGGCGAGCCCCGCATGAGTCGGTCCATGCACACGTAGTTGCTGCGACCCTTGAGCACCGCGAACCGCACGTCGCGGCCGAGGTCCTCGGCGAGGGCGTCGGCGACCGCGGGCAGGTCCTTCTCCACCAGCTGGCGCTGCAGGGCCAGGGTGGCGGTCGCGATCACGACCGGGCCGTCGACGGCGACCGCGGTCCGGGCGGCCGGCACGAGGTACGCCAGGGACTTGCCGGTCCCGGTCCCGGCCTGGACCAGCAGCGTCCCTGCCTCGGAGCTCAGGCATTCCCCCACCGCCTCGGCCATCCGCAGCTGACCCGGGCGCGACTGGCCGCCGATCGCGGCGACCGAGCGCTGCAGCAGCGTGGCGACCGGGGGTAGGTCGTCGACGTCGGCACCGGGCGTCGTCGCCGCGGCGTCTCCCGCCTCCGGCTCGGACGTCGTCGCGGCGTCTCCCGCCTCCGGCTCGGCCACCCCCGCGCCCTCGGACGTCGTCGCGGCGCTGGCCGCTGCCAGCTCCACCGCCCTGTCCGGCTCGGGCTCGGGCGCCGATGCAGCCGCGGCGCCGTCCAGCTCCAGGCGGGTCACGTCGGGTCGAGGACGGCACCGCCCCCGTCCGCCCCCGAGCGTCCGCCACCGTCTGGCGCGCCGCGGCCATGTGCCGTGGTCGGGGCGCCACCGACCTGGCGGCCCTCGTCCGCCCCGCTCGGGGCGGACGTGCCCGCACCGTCGACGTTGGCGGCGGCGAGCTCGGCCGCCAGCTGGGCGCCGACGATGCCGCGCACGTGGGCTCCCCGCTCGGTGTAGCGCACCTCCACGTCCCGGCCCTGCTCGTGGACCCGGGCCACGAGGTCGCCCCGGTCGAACGCCAGCAGGACGTCGACCGGTTCGGGCGGGTCGGGCAGGTCACGCTCGATCGCGGCGAGCAGCTCGACGACGCCCTGTCCGGTGGCCGCTGAGACCACGACGGAGTGCGGCTCGCGCACCTGCAGCCGACCGATCACGAGCGGGTCGGCGACGTCGGCCTTGTTGATGACGAGCAGCTCGGGGACCTCGGCGGCACCGATCTCGGCGAGCACCTCGCGCACGGCCGCGATCTGTCCCTCGGGGGAGGCGTCGGCGGCGTCCACGACGTGCAGGACCAGGTCGGCGTCGGTGACCTCCTCGAGGGTCGAGCGGAACGCCTCGACCAGCTGGTGGGGCAGGTGGCGCACGAAGCCGACCGTGTCGGCCAGCGTGAACACCCGCCCGGACGGGGTCTGCGCGCGCCGGACCGTCGGGTCCAGCGTCGCGAACAGCGCGTCCTCCACGAGCACCCCCGCCCCGGTGAGCCGGTTGAGCAGGCTGGACTTCCCGGAGTTGGTGTAGCCGGCCAGGACGACGCTGGGGATGCGGCTGCGCCGCCGCGCGCTGCGCATCGTGCGTCGGGCGGTGGCCATGTGCGCGATCTCCCGGCGCAGCCGGCTGATCGACTCGCGGACCCGACGGCGGTCGGTCTCGATCTTGGTCTCGCCCGGCCCGCGGCTCCCGATGCCCTGGCCGCCGGCGACCCGGCCGCCGGCCTGCCGGGACAACGACTCGCCCCAGCCGCGCAGCCGTGGCAGCAGGTACTGCATCTGGGCCAGGCTCACCTGGGCCTTGCCCTCCCGGCTGCGCGCGTGCTGGGCGAAGATGTCGAGGATCAGCCAGGTCCGGTCGACCACCTTGACCTTCACGAGCTCCTCGAGCCGGCGCAGCTGGCCGGGCGCGAGCTCGCCGTCGCAGATGACCGTGTCCGCCCCCACGGCGACGACGACCTCGCGCAGCTCGCGGACCTTGCCCGCGCCGACGTAGGTGGCCGGATCGGGCTTGTCGCGGCGCTGGACCAGGCCGTCGCAGATCACCGATCCCGCGGTCTCGGCGAGGCGGGCGAGCTCGGCCAGCGAGCGCTCGGCGTCCTCCAGGGTGCCGCTGGTCCAGACCCCGACCAGCACGACGCGCTCGAGGCGCACCTGGCGGTACTCGACCTCGCTGATGTCCTCCAGCTCGGTGCTCAGACCGGGAACGCGGCGCAGCGCCTGCCGGTCCAGCAGGTCGGCAGCCTCGTGCTCGAGCGGGTCGGACGGTTCAGGCATGCCGCTCCCACCAGTCAGCGTCGATCGTTCCGCGGGCGACGAGCACGGCCGGGCCGTGCAGCTCGACGTGCCCGTCGGCCCGCCACACGACCTCCACCGTGCCCCCGGGGACGTCCACGCGCATCCGCTGGCCGGCCGGCGTCGCATCGGCGCGGTGCAGGGTCGCGACGGCGGCGGCGCAGGCCCCCGTCCCGCAGCTGAGCGTCTCCCCGACGCCCCGCTCGAAGACGCGCATGGCGAGGTGGTCCCTGGCGAGGACCTGCACGAACTCGATGTTGGCACCGGCGGGGTAGGCGCCCTCGGGGGCCACGTCCGGCGCGTCTGCCAGGGAGCCCGCCTCACCGAGGTCGTCGACCCACGTGACCGCGTGCGGGTTCGGCATCGTGACGCCGACAGCCGGGCGGGGGTCCCGCGCCCCGGGCCCGTCCGCCGGCTGCACGGTGATCGCGTGGGCATCCAGGAACGCGGCGGGACCCATGTCCACGCAGATCCACCCGGGGCGGTCCGCGGCGACCTGCACCGCGCGCGCGCCGCCCCGGGTCGCGAGGTGGAAGGCGCCGGGCTCGACCAGGCCGGCCTCGAGCAGGTGCGCGACGAACACCCTGGCCCCGTTGCCGCACATCTCCGCCACCGAGCCGTCGGCGTTGCGGTAGTCCATGAACCAGGGCGCCCGCACCGCCTGGTCCCCCACCTCGGGGTGGTCCGCCGTCCGGGTGACCACCAGGACCCCGTCCGCGCCGATCCCGCGGCGCCGATCGCACAGGGCGGCGACGAGCGCGGGACTGACCTGCAGGTCGCCGTGGGCGTTGGGCAGGAGCACGAAGTCGTTGCCGGTGCCGTGGCCCTTCACGAAGGCGACGCCCGTCCCGGTCATGGCGCAAGCGTACGGCCGGGTCGCGACAGCCGATCCGCGATCTGCCCAGCTGTGGATGACGGGTCTCCGGTGGCATCCAGCCAGTGCGTGCGCGGGTCGCGGCGGAACCAGCGCTGCTGCCGGCGGGCATAGGCACGGGTGGCCGCGACGATGGCGGCACGTGCGGCGGCCTCGTCCAGGCGACCGTCGAGGAGGTCGATCACCTGCGGGTACCCCAGGGCACGGCTTGCGGTGCGGCCCTCGCGCAGGCCCCGGTCGAGCAGGCCGCGGACCTCGTCCACGAGACCCGCGGCGAACATGCGCTCGACCCGCACCGCGATCCGCTCGTCGAGGGTCGGACGGTCGACGTCACAGCCGATCGCGAGGTGCGGCACCAGGGTCGGCCCATCGGGGGGCAGCTGCGCGGCGAAGGGCTGGCCGGTCAGCTCGATCACCTCGAGCGCGCGGACGATCCGCCGGCCGTTCGTCGGCAGGATGTGGGCGGCGGCCTCGGGGTCCCGCGCAGCCAGCTCCGCGTGGAGCTGCCCCGCACCGACGTCGGCCAGCCGCTGCTCCCAGCGGGAGCGGACCGCCGGGTCGCTGCCCGGGAACCGGAGGTCGTCGAGCAGGCCGCGCACGTAGAGCCCGGAGCCGCCGACCACGACCGCGGGGACGCCCCGCGCGGCCAGCTCGACCAGCACCGCTCGCCCCCGCCGCTGGTAGTCGGCCACGCTGAGCTCCTCGGTGACGTCGAGGATGTCGAGCAGGTGGTGCGGCACGGCGGCCTGCTCGGCCCCCGTCGCCTTGGCCGTGCCGATGTCCATGCCCCGGTACACCTGGAAGGCGTCGGCGTTGACGATCTCGGCGCCGATGCGATGCGCGACGGCCAGCGCGAGTGCCGACTTCCCGGAGGCGGTCGGCCCCACGACGGCGACCACCCGGGGCCAGGGCTGCGCCACGGGCTGCGCCTCGCCGGCGGCCCCGGCGGCGCCGGCGCCGGTGACGCTGGGGGTGCGCCGCTCAGGCACGGACCGGCATCGCTGGCATGCCGAGGGCGACCGAGCCACCGGCTGCGGCGGCGGTGCCGGCGGCCGGGCCGGTCCCGC
>JALOLH010000015.1 GCA_025456065.1 Candidatus Nanopelagicales bacterium
TCCCACGGCGAGCCGGCGTAGCGTCACGGGTATGACCAGTGCAGCGCACCGCCGCCCGCCCGTTGACCCGTTCGACCCCGCTCCCTCACAGGCCGTGGGTGGGGACGGTACCCCCGCCTTCGGGGGCTACGCCGGCATCGTGTCGGCCACTGGACTCGACCACCTGGCCGCGCCCTACCGCCTCGGCCCGTCCGGGCCCCTGGGCCTACCACGGCGCTACGTCCGCGAGAAGCGGTGGGTCTACTGCTTCGCCGCCACGGACGAGGTGTCGCTGGTCGCGGCGCTCGTCAACGGCGCGGTGACCGGCTCGGGGTTCTGCATGGCCACCGACCTGCGAACCGGCGCGGTGATCGCCGAGTCCAGCCGGATGGGTGCGCTGGCCAGGGTGAACGACCATCCGGGCCCGGGTCTGCGTGCGACGTACCGCCTGCCGGGGACGCGCTACGAGGTCGCCCGCGACGGGGACACCACGCGCTGGACCGTCCGGCTGGCCAATGCCGTGGTGCCGGTGCCGCGGCTCGCCTCGCCGTGGCTCGAGGTGGACCTCGCGATGCGGGAGACCGGAACCGGGATCACGGCGGTCTCCGAGGTGCGCCATGGTGGGGAGTCGACCGTCTCGGTGACCGCCAAGGCGTGCGGCCTCCCGGTGGCCGGTGGCTTCCGCGTGCATGCCGACGGTGGCGTCACCGCCTACGACCTGACGGGCGGGTTCGGCGGCTACGACATGACACGCGGCTCCCTGCCGCGGCACACCGCGTGGCGCTGGGCGTTCGGCACCGGCCGGATCGCCGACGGTACGGTCGTCGGGTTCAACCTCACCGAGGGGTTCTCCGGCGTGGGTGAGCGCTCGCGGGAGGGGGCGGTGTGGGTGGATGGCCGCCCGCACCCGGTGGACCCCCGCCTGCGCTTCGCGTTCGACCGCGGCGACGTCCGGAAGCCCTGGCAGATCACCAGCGCGGACGGGTCCGTGCGCCTGCGGTTCGACCCCATCGCCGAGCACCGCGAACTGGTCGACGTCCGCGTGCTGCGCAGCAGCTTCGTGCAACCGGTCGGCCACTTCAGCGGGGAGCTCGAGGTGGCCGGGCGCACCATCGCGCTCGACGGGCTTCCCGGCGTGGTGGAGGACCAGGACATCGTCTGGTGATCGGCGACCGGCCGTCAGTCCTCGTGTCGGATGACGGTCCCCTCGAACGGCCGGTCGGTGAGCGCCACCTTGTGGTCGGGCACGAACGCGTAGGGATCGAGCTCGGTGCCGCGGGTGCGGGCCTGGTTCACCAGCACCACGGCGACGTAGGGCAGCAGCACGCCCAGGGCGATCGCCACGGCGCGCCACCATCCGGGAACCACGACCGCCACCACGATCGCCACCATACGGGTGGCCATCATCAGCAGGTAGGTGCGCTCGCGGTTGACCAGGTCGCGGGACGGGCCGGGTTGGGCTGAGGTGATCCGGTGCACCTCATCGCGGCGTGGCACCTGCCCAGCGTACGACTGCCCCCGGGATGCGGCATCCTGCACGTGTCACCGTCACCAGCAGCCCGGAGGAGCCCGCATGAGCAGCCGCACGTACCGCCTGACCGAGATCGTCGGGACGAGCCCGGAGGGTGTCGACCAGGCCATCCGCAACGGCGTGGCGCGGGCAGCGCAGACGATCCGCCACATCGACTGGTTCGAGGTGCAGCAGATCCGGGGTTACATCCGCGACGGCGAGGTCGACCACTTCCAGGTGTCGATGAAGATCGGCTTCCGCCTCGAGGACGTCTGAGTAGCCCCGGTTCCCGCGTGGGGGACCCGTGCCTGCCCGCGGATGCGGTGGCGCGACGGGCGAGCGCCGGGCCGCGACCGCCGGGCCGCGACGCTCGGGCGGCGACGCCGGGCCGCGAGCGCCGGGCCGCGAGCGCGAGGCCGCGAGCGCGACCGTCGGGGCCGCCACCGGAGCGCTACACCGCCTCGCTCGGCGTCGACAGGTTGAACCCGTCGATGGCCAGCGGGGCGACCTCGGCCCGCGTGAACCAGTCGGCCCACTCGCGCGGCAGGCAGGGCACGGGGTCGCCGGCGTCGACGATCCGATCCAGCATCGCCACCGGACTCTCGTTGAACCGGAAGTTGCCGCAGGTGCCCACGATCGTCCCGTCCCGCACCACATAGACGCCGTCGCGGGTCAGGCCGGTGAGCAGCAGGGAGGTCGCGTCGACCTCGCGGATGTACCACAGGCAGGTCACCAGCAGGCCGTCGCCGACCCGGGTGGCGAGGTCGTCGAGCGAGCCGGAACGCCCGGCCACGCCCGCGAGCAGGTTGTCCACGAACGGGGTCGGCGGCAGGCCGGCCAGGCTCGCGGCGTGCCGCGAGCCGACCAGGGCGCGCAGGTGCCCCTCGGCGATCCAGTCGGTCGCGGCCAGGGGCATCCCGGCGTCGAAGGCGCTGCCCAATGCCGAGCTGGCGGTGTCCTGCACGTGGTCGGGGCACTCGAGCCCCAGCGCGACGGGGTCGGAGCGCAACCAGAACGGCTCGCCGCTCAGCCGCTCGCCCACCCGGACGCCGCCCTCGGGCCGGGCGAAGGCGCTGCGGCCCTCGGCGGCATCCCGGGCACCGGCCGACCACAGCAGGTAGATGAGCAGGTCGGCGGCGGCCGAGGGGGACAGCACGACGCGCTGCCGTCCCGGCCCGACCTCGACGCGGTGCGCCTGGGCCTCCAGGCCGCGACGGACCTCGTCGGGGGCGCTGGCCAGGTCCACGGCCGCGAGATCGCGACCGGCGCGGCCGGCCCAGGCCGAGCGGGTGCGGCCCGCGGACTTGCCGCACAGCTCGAAGCGCGCGGCCGGCTGCACGTGGCGCAGGCGCAGTCCGGCCGTCGTGCCCAGATAGGTCGTGGCCACCGAGTGCTCGGCGTAGCCGTAGTAGGAGATCGACGGGTCGCCCAGCACCTCGCCGAGCAGTGCGCTCACTGCGGCGAGGGCGCCCGGGTCGGTCCCGACGGGCGGGTCGTCCCAGTCCGGGCTGGCCGGCCGGGCTGGGATCGGGTCGGCGGCGTCCGGTGCCGGCCCCGAGCCGAGCGCGGCCGACCGCGCCCGCTCGACGAGCCCGGCGAGCTCGTCGACGGTCCCGACGACCGCCCCGGCGGACCCAGCACCGAGCCCCCCGTCCAGCGTCGGGTGCACGGCGACGTGCACCTGCTGGCCCTCCATCAGCCCGTTGGTCGTCAGGCTGGAGTTCGCCCAGCGCAGGTTCGCGCTCGTGACCTGCTCCACCCGGATCGTGCCCCGGTCGCTGCCCAGCAGGGCCAGACCGCGCTCGACCAGCTCCTGGGGCGTCATGCCCGGCCCTCCTGCCTCGCGTTGAGCACGTTGACGCCCTCGAAGACGGCGATCGGGCAGCCGTGGCTGACTGGGGCCACCTGGCCCGGCTGGGCCTTGCCGCAGTTCAGCGCGCCGCCGAGCAGGTACGTCGAGGGGCCGCCGAGCGCCCGCAGCGATCGCCAGAACGCTGGGGTGCTGGACTGGTAGGCGACGTCGCGGACCTGCCCGGCGAGCCGGCCCGAGCGCACCCGCCAGAACCGCTGGCCCGTGAACTGGAAGTTGTAGCGCTGCATGTCGATCGACCAGGACTTGTCGCCGACGATGTACAGCCCGTCCTCGACGCCGGCGAGCAGGCGCTCGAGGTCGCCGCCCTGCGGATCGGGCTGGAGGCTCACGTTCGGCATCCGCTGCATGGGGACGTGGGCGGCGGCGTCGGCGAAGGCGCACCCGTTGGACCGACCGAACCCGTGCTCCGCGGCCATCCGCCGATCCAGCTGGTAGCCCACGAGCAGGCCGTCGCGGACGATGTCCCAGCGCTGGGCGGCCACCCCCTCGTGGTCGTGGCCGACCGTGGCGAGGCCGAACTCCGCGGTCCGGTCGCCGGTCACGTGCATGAGCGGTGAGCCGTACTGCAGCGTGCCGAGCTGGTCGGGCGTGGCGAAGCTGGTACCGGCGTAGTTGGCCTCGTAGCCGAGGGCGCGATCCAGCTCCGTGGCGTGCCCCACGCTCTCGTGGATCGTGAGCCACAGGTTCGTGGGATCGATGACGAGGTCGTAGCGGCCCGGCTCGACCGACGGGGCGGCTGCCTTCTCCGCGAGCCAGTCCGGCAGCTGGGCCAGCTCGGCCTCCCAGTCCCAGGCCCCGTCCGCGCCGGTCACGTACTCCCACCCCCGTGCCGTCGGCGGGGCGCAGGTGCTCATGTCGTCGAAACCCGTGTCGCCGACGCGGAACGCCGTGCAGCTGGCGTCGACCCGGGTGCGCTGCTGCAAGGTGCTCGTCCCGGCGCTGTCGGCGTAGTACGTGATGTCGCGGAAGGCCCTGGCCTCGGCGTCCACGTGGTGCACGTCGGCGCTGGCGAGCAGCCGGGCGCTCCGCGCGACGAGCAGGTCGAGGACCTCGTCGTCGGGGACCGAGAAGGGATCCACCGCGACCGGGGTGGTCCAGGCCCGGTCGGCGTGCACCGGCTCGTCGGCCAGCGACACCCGGGCGGCTGCTGCCGGCGCGGCGACACGAGCCATCGCCACGGCGAGCTCGGCGGTCCGGCGAGCCGCTTCGGGATCGACGCGGTCCCCGGACGCGAACCCCCAGACGCCGTCGACCAGGACGCGCACCCCCACGCCGGTCGTCGCGTCCAGGCCCACACCGAGCGGTCGACCGTCACGGGTGCGCGCTGCTCGGACCCGCTCCCGGGAGATCCGGACGTCGCAGTGCTCGGCGCCGAGGCTGCGCGCCCGGCTGAGCGCGGCGTCAGCGCTACTGGCCAGGGGCAGGGCGCGGAAGTCGGGTTCGACGACGGCGCGCGCAGCAGCGTCGGTGAGGGCCCATGTCATGGAGCGCAACCCTAGTCGCGGGCCCCGGCACGCAACCGCGCTGAGCGACTTGATCCAAGTCCTGAGCCGCTCGGCGGTCTCGGAGTTGGATCAAGTGCCTCTGGGTGGGCCAGGACTTGGAGCGAATCGCGATCGTGCCTGGGTGGCTCGGCGGGGGTGGCTCGGCGGGGGTGGCGCGGTGGGCGCGCGGCCGTTCGGCGGGTGCCACCCGGGGCACTGCTGGCACAGTGTGCGTCCATGGGCCTGGTCGAGCTGCGCGTCCTGGTCGGACCGAACCCGGACATCCCGGCGCCCGCCGTCCGGGTCACGCTGGCCCAGCCCGACCAGCCCGGACTCGACGGTGCGGTCCTGGCCGCGGTCACCGACCGGATCGCGCAGGAGGCGGGGGTCGACGCGGGCCCGGCCGTGACGCGCCCGGGGCCGGACGGGACGGTCGTGGTGGCCTTCCCCTGGCAGCGGGACGGCAGCGGGCGCGCCGTCGCCGAGGCCCTCGTGAGCATCGTCGAGGCCGATCCCGCCGTCCCGCTCGACGAGCGGATCGCCGCGGCGGTGGCGCACGTCCGCGCCGCCGATCCCGGCGACCCGCCGGACGTGCTCGACCCCCTCGTCCCGACCGTCGCGGTGACCGGCACGAACGGCAAGACCACGACCACCCGCCTGCTGGGGCGCATGGCCGGCGAAGCGGGGCTCCTGGCCGCCTGGAGCAGCACCGACGGCGTCTTCGTCGCGGGTCGCTGCGTCGAGCCGGGTGACTGGTCCGGGCCGGGTGGGGCCCGCCGTGTGCTGGCCACCCAGGGACTGGACTTCGCGGTCCTCGAGACCGCCCGCGGCGGGCTGATGCTGCGGGGGATGGGGGTCGCGGCCGTGGACGTCGCGGTCTTCACGAACGTCAGTCCCGACCACCTCGGCCTGCAGGGCATCGACACGGTGGAGCAGCTCGCGTGGGCGAAGTCGACCGTCGTCCGGGTCGTTCGACCCGGAGGCTGGGCGGTGCTCAACGCGGATGATCCGCTGGTCCGGCAGTACCACGACGCCGGTCCAGGCTCGCCGTGGTGGTTCGCCCTGGATCCGGCTGGGGAGGGCGCGGAGCTCGCGCGGCGGCTCGGCGGGCCGCTCGCGAGCGTGGTCGGCGGCCGGATGGTGGTGAGCGGATGGCAGGACTCGCCGGTGGACCTGGGCTCGGTCCTCGACGTCCCGGTGACCATCGCGGGGCTGTCACGGGAGAACGTGGCCAACGCGCTGGCGGCGGCCAGTGCTGGCCTGGCCATCGGGCTGCCCGTCGAGGCCGTCCGGGCCGGGCTGGCGTCGTTCGCCCCCGACCCGACGACCAGCCCCGGGCGCATGAACATCTGGTCGGTCCCCACGACCGACGGTGGGTCGGCCACGGTGATCCTGGACTTCGCCCACAACGAGGCGGGCGCCGAGGCGTTGCTGCGGGTCGGGGCGGGCCTGCGACCGCCGGGCGGCGCGCTGCACGTCTCGATCGGCAACGCCGGGGACCGCACGGACGAGGGGATCGCGGAGGTGGCCCGCCTCGCCGGCGCGGCAGCCGACAGCGTCCAGCTCGCGGCGAAGTCGCACTACCTGCGCGGCCGGACGCAGGCCGAGATCGACGCCCTGCAGCGGGCGGGCCTGGCCAGCGTGGGGAAGACACCGATCGAGGAGACGCCCGACGAGCCCTCCGGGCTGCGGGCGCTGCTCGCCAGGGCCCGGGACGGCGACGTGCTCGCCATGATGATCCACCAGGACCGCGAGGCCTGCGTAGGCCTGCTGGAGGGCGTGCACGCGACCCCGGACGACCCGGCCACGATCCGGGCGAAAGCGGCGAGCGCGCACCGCTGAGCGCCCACGTATCGCGTCGGCGAGGGTAGGGGTGTCGATCGAGCGTACGCACGACGGCCCTGCCGCGCTGGTCGCCACCGACGTCAGGACCGTGGCCGACGCCGCCCCGTCGAGCGTTCCGAAGTCATCGCCCGACACCCAGTGCCCCGATCGGACGCGGTGAAACCGAGCCGACGCGGCGCCCCCGATGGCACGCGGCAACGGACGCCGACTCAGCCGGTGCGCCGCACCCGGGGCGCACCACGGCGCCAGACGCCGCCATTCGCGTGACACCCGATACCGACGGCGTGACACCCGACCCCCCTGGCCTCGACGCCCGACACCCTGGACCGGAGGCACGGCATCCGGCATCCGGCACGACACCCGTCGCCCGGCGCCGACCCCTGGCGGACGCCGACACCCGACCCCTGGCGGACGCCGAAACCCGGCCCACCGGCGGACGCCGAAACCCGACCCAGCGCGCCGATGGGACGCCCGCCAATGGCCGCGCTGCACCCCGCGGCGCACCCCGACGACCAGCGCCGGCCGCCGAAACCGGCGCCCGACACGCGACGGGCGACCGCTACTCGTGCATCGCGGCGTGGCCGAGTGCCTCGAGCTCGGCATACACCGGGTCGGTCCGGTCGGCGCAGATCGCCACCACATCGCCTGCCGTCGCCTGCTCCACGGCCCACCGGACGGCCTCGATCTCGTCGGCGACGACCCGGACCTCCTTCGCCCGGCCGCCGGCACCCATGCCCTCGCGCACCCCGGACTCGACCAGCGCTGCGACCTCGCCGGGCTGCCGGCCGCGCAGCTGGGCGTCCTCCTTGACCACGCACAGGTCGAAGTGCTGCGCCGCGGTGCGTCCCAGCTCGACGATGTCCTCGTCGCGGCGGTCGCCGGCCGTGCCGACCACCCCGATCCGCCGGCGCTTGTGGACGTCCGATCCGGCCGCCTCGAGGCCGTCGGTGTAGGCCGCGACGAACGACCCGAGCGCGTCGAGCCCGGCGGGGTTGTGGGCGTAGTCGACGAAGACGTTCACGCCGTTGACGTCGATGTGGTTCAGGCGCCCGGGGGCCAGGTGGTAGCTGGTGGAGAAGGTGCGCAGCCCGGCGCGGATGTCGTGCAGGTGTGCCCCGGCGGCGAAGCAGGCGCCAGCCGCTGCCATCGCGTTCGCGACGTTGAACCGCGCCTTGCCGCCGAAGGTCGCGGGCAGCAGGTGCGTGAACGCCAGCTGCATCGAGCGCCTGCCCTGGCGCAGCACGATGGACTCGCCCAGCTCGCCACGCTCCAGCACGAGGGCCAGGCCGCCGTCCCGGCAGTGCCGGTCGATCATCGCCCGGGTGGGCGAGCCGTCCTCGGCCATGGTGAACCAGACGATGCTGCCGTGGCAGCGCCGGGCCATCCCCGCCACGTGCGCGTCGTCCGCGTTGAGCACCGCGTGCCCGCCGCGGGGCACGGCCTCCACCACGACGCTCTTGACGTCGGCGAGGTCCTCGAGGGTGTTGATGCCCTTCATGCCGAGGTGGTCGCTGGCGACGTTGAGGACCACGGCGACATCGTTGCGGTCGTAGCCAAGGCCCTCCCGCAGGATCCCGCCCCGGGCCACCTCGAGCACCGCGAAGTCGACCCGTGGGTTCTGCAGCACCATCCGCGCGCTCTTCGGCCCGGAGGCGTCCGAACGGATCACCAGGCGCTCGTCGATCACCACGCCGTCGGTCGAGGTCATGCCCACCTTGCGGCCCATGCCCTTGAGGACGTGGCCGATCATGCGTGCGGTCGTGGTCTTGCCGTTGGTGCCGGTGACCGCCACGATCGGCACGCGGCTGGGGCTGCCGGGCGGGAACAGCAGGTCGATCACGGGCTTGGCGATGTACTGCGGCTCGCCGATGGTCGGATGGGTGTGCATCCGGAAGCCCGGCGCGGCGTTCACCTCGCAGATCGCGCCCCCGCGCTCGCGCACGGGCTGGGTGATGTCCGGGGCGATGAAGTCGATGCCGGCCACGTCGAGGCCCACCACCCGGGCGGCCTCCTCCGCGATCTCGATGTTGTCCGGGTGGGCGTCGGTCGTGCGGTCGATCGAGATCCCGCCGGTGGACATGTTGGCCGTCAGCGCCAGCTTGACCATCGCTCCCCGCTCGGGCACGGCGTCCATCGCGAGGCCCTGCGCCGCGACGAGCGCGACGGCGGCGTCGTCCACGCGGATGCGGGTCAGCACCTTCTCGTGCCCGACCCCGCGCCGAGGGTCGGCGTTGGTGAGCTCGACGAGCTCGGCGACGGTGTGCTGCCCGTCGCCGATCACGTGCGCGGGCACGCGCTCGGCCACGGCCGCGATCCGCCCGCCCACGACCAGGAAGCGGTAGTCGCTGCCGGTGATGTGGGACTCGACCTGCAGGTAGCCGCTGCGCGACTCCGCCTTGGCGACGTCGTAGCCCGCCTCCAGGCCGGCGTCGTCGGTGATGTTCAGCACCACCCCGCGTCCGTGGTTGCCGTCCAGCGGCTTGACCACCACGGGGTAGCCGATCCAGCGGGCGGCTGACAGCGCCCCGCGCAGGGTGCGCACGGACTCGGACCTCGGCACCGGCAGCCCCGCGGCGGCCAGCAGCTTGTTGGTCATGTCCTTGTCGCTGGCGATGTCGGTGGCCAGCGCCGAGGTGTCCGAGGTCATGGTGGCCCGGATGCGCTTGGCGTAGCACCCCTGGCCGAGCTGCACCAGCGACGCGTCGTTCAGGCGCATCCAGGGGATGTCTCGGGAGACCGCCTCGTCGACCAGCGCCTGCGTGGAGGGCCCGAACGCGGTTCGCTCGGCGGCCAGCAGGAACTCCTCGAACTGGGCGGCGAAGTCGAACGCCTCGTCGTGGGCGACGAGGTCGTTGACGATGCGGACGGCCAACCGGCCGGCGGCCAGGCCCACCTTCTCGTCGGAGTAGCCGTAGACCACGTGGTACTGGCCCGGCACGCCGGTGGAGCGGGTCTTCCCGCGCCGGGTGTCGTGACCGGCCTCGCTCTGCAGCTGCAGGGCGATGTGCTCGGCGACGTGGCCCACCCACGTGCCCTCGCGCAGCCGTTCGGCGAAGCCTCCCTTGCGCCCCCGCGAGCAGGAGTGCTCGCCGACGCCGGGCAGCCACTGCAGCAGGGTGTCGGTGAACCCGGGCAGCAGGTCGGTCGGGTGCTCCTCGAGGGAGCCGAGCTCGACCACGAGGTGGATCGCGGGTCCGTAGGACCACACGTTTGGCCCGCGGTAGACGCGGGTCTCGACGATCGTCAGGTCGGGGCAGGCCGGGCCGCTGGGGACGGGACGATCGGTCACGGGGTCTCCTTGTGCTCCTTCGTGCGCCGGCGCCGGCGGGCGTTGCGCGCCACCACCGCGTCGTCCACGCCCTCGGCCGCGACCCGCCGGGAGATGCGGGCGAGGTCGTGGGTCGGCTCGGGCAGTTCGCCGGGCTCCACCGCGCTCTGGTCACGGTAGGACACGAGCATCCGCGAGGTCAGGTCGAACCGGGCGCCGTTGGGCAGGAAGTGGACGACGGCCCCCGAGATCATCAGCGGCGCCGTCCCGCGCGCGGTCGCCGCGTCGGACAGGGCGGTGCGCATGTCCACGAGGAACACCGACCCCTTGCCGACCACCTCGAGCTCGGACTCGTCCGTGACCAGGATCGCGGTGTCCTCGTCCAGGCCGACGCCGAGCAGGTCCGGGGAGCTGGCCACGAGGTTCAGCAGCCGGCCGAACCGGTCGCGCTGCGAGAAGTGCTGGTCGACGATGACGCCGGGCAGCAGGCCGAGTCCCTGCGCCTGGCCGACCATGCGGAACTTGGGGGTGGAGCCGGGGGAGCCGTAGCCGACCATGTGCTCGCTGACCACCGAGGCGCCGGCGCTCGTGCCACCGACCATCACGCCACGCTCGTAGGCGGCGACCACCGCGTCGCCGAGCCGGGTGCCGCGGATGGCGCTGGCCAGCTTCATCTGGTTGCCGCCGGTGAAGAAGACGCCGGTGGCCCCCTCCACCGCCTCGGCGAAGGCCTCCTTGTCGGCCTCGCGCCGGTCGCGTGGGCGGACCGGGACCACCTCGGCCGCGCCCAGCCGGCGGAACAGCTTCTCGTACAGCTCGGTGATCTCCGGTCCGAGCGCGGAGGCGGTCGGGCAGACGACGATGCGCGCCTCGGGCCCCCCGGACTCGGCCACGAACCGCCGCAGGATGCGGGTGGCGCCCAGCTTGTCCTCCGCGCCGCCGATGGGCATGACCCGACGATGCGGGGCGACGCGGGGGCCGGCGGCGTCGGTCGCGGGGTCCATCGCGGCGTCCATCGTGGCAGGGTAGTCGCTCGTGAAGCACGGGCGCAGGCAGCTGGTGGTCGTCCGGCACGCGAAATCGGCCTATCCGCCGGGCGTGCCGGACGTCGGCAGGCCATTGGGGGAGCGGGGGGTCGCGGACGCGCCCCGCATGGGCGTGCGGATCCGCGACCTCGTCGGACCGATCGACGTGGCCGTCGTCAGTCCCGCCGAGCGCACCCAGCAGACCTGGGCACTGCTCGCCGAGGCGCTCGACCCCGTTCCCGACGTGCAGACCGACCAGCGCGTGTACCGGGACTGGGGGGCGCAGCTCCTCGACGTGGTGCACGACCTGCCCGCGGCGGCGACCACCGCCCTTGTGCTCGGCCACGAGCCGGGGGTGTCCGAGCTGGTGCTGCGCCTGGCCGACCACGGCAACCGCCCGCTGCGCGATCGGATCGACCTGAAGTTCCCGACCTGCGCGGTGGCCGTGCTCGGGGTGGGCGGGACGTGGTCGGAGGTGCGGCCCGGCACCGCCTCGCTGGAGGCGTTCCTCACGCCGAAGGACTGACGCGGGCTCCCGACGGGCCGCCGACGAGGGGACGGCCGCCGACGAGGGGACGGCCGGCGCGCGGGATCGGGCCGGCGCCGACGAGGGGACCGCCGGCGCACGGGCGTGGGGTCAGGCCGGGCCGGGAGGGGCGTCGGCCCCGGGAGGGGCGTCGGTCCCGGGAGGGGCGCCGGCCCCGGGAGGGGCGTCGGTCCCGGCCAGCGCGTCGGCCGCCGCCAGCGCGTCGGCCTGCTCGACCTCCTCCCGGCTGATGCCGAGCAGGAACAGCACCGTGTCGAGGTACGGGACGTTGATGGCCGTGTGGGCGGCGGCCTGCACGACCGGCTTGGCGTTGAACGCGATCCCGTGGCCGGCGGCGGCGAGCATGTCGAGGTCGTTGGCGCCGTCGCCGATGGCGACCGTGTTCGCCGGGTCGATGCCGAACGCGGCCGCGAACTCGCGCAGCGCGTCGGCCTTCGCGGCGCGGTCGACCACCGGGCCGCGGACCCGGCCCGTGAGGCGGCCGTCGGCCACCTCCAGGCCGTTGGCCCGGACCGCGTCGACCCCGAGCTCGGCGGCCAGCGGCGCGATCACCTCGGTGAACCCGCCGCTCACCAGGGCGATCCGGTACCCGAGCCGGCGCAGGGTGCGGCACAGCGTGCGGGCGCCCGGGGTCAGGCGGATCTCGGTGCGCGCCCGGTCGATCACGTCGACCGGGAGCCCCGCGAGCTGCGCGACCCGCGCGTGCAGCGACGCCTCGAAGTCCAGCTCGCCGCGCATCGCGGCCTCGGTCACCGCCCGGACCTCGTCCTCGCGCCCGGCGAAGCGGGCCAGCAGCTCGATGACCTCGTCCTGGATCAGGGTGGAGTCGACGTCCATCACGACGAGGTGCACGCCGCGCCGGGAGAGCGTGTGCGGGCGCACCGACACGTCGACGTCGAGGTCCGAGGGCCGGGCGGCCAGGGCCCGGCGGAGCCCGTCCACGTCGGGCGCGGCCACCTCGAGCGCGAGCGCGGTCACCGGGTAGGCGGCGACCCGGTCGATCCGCACGATGTTCGCGCCGTGCCGTGCGATGGCGCCGGCCAGCAGGCTCACCGCGGCAGCCGGGATGGCGCGACCCACGAGGGTGACCGTGCAGGTGACCGAGCCCCCGGGCACGTCCCCGCCCGGCAGCTCGCGGACCAGGACGTCGAAGTCGGGCACGGCGATCCGCAGGCGGGTCTCGAGGTCGGCACCGGAGCCCTCCGGCGCCGCCAGCACCGCGCCGAGGACCAGCTGGCCGGCCACCACGACCTGCTCGAGGTCGAGGACCGTGGCACCGGTGAGCGCGGCGAACATCCGGGCGGTGATCCCGGGCCGGTCGACGCCGACGACAGTCGCGTGGAAGGTGGTCGGCGCGGTCACGGAGGCAGGCTAGGCCACCATCGTCGCCCCGACGGCGACGGCGCCGACGAGGCCGGCGAGGTCGCCGTGCAGCCGGTGCAGGCTGGCGGCACGTGCCCGGGCCTCGCCCGCGGTGACGGCCGCCCCCTCGTCGGCCAGGGCGAGCTCGAGGGCGTCGACGACAGCGGCGATCCGGTGCAGCAGCGCGGCGAGGGCGGGGTCCGTCGTGGGCGGCAGGTCCATCAGGGCGCGGCCCCAGCGCGGGGTCGCCGCGCGCGGGGCGGCACGCTCCAGGCCCAGGCGGGCCAGGTCCCGGGCCGCGGCGTCGAGCAGCTCGGTGAACCGACGGGCCCCGGCCCGGGGGCTCAGGGCCTCGGCGAGCAGGGCCTCCACCCCGACGTGGGTGGGGGTGAGCTGCCAGCCCTGCGGCCCGACCTGCAGCAGCGCCCGCGCGAGCAGGGGACCGCCACCGCCCACGAGCAGGACGGCGGGGGAGGGCGGTCCGGGCACGTCGCGGGGCCAGCCGACGGCGCGACCCGCCCGGGGCAGCAGCGGCCACGCCACGGTGACGTCCGCGTCGCGGATCCCGCGGAGCAGGGACGCGAGCGGCACCGCCCCGTCCGCGCCGGCGAGGACGAGGGGGGTGTCCGGGGCGGCAGCGGCGAGCACCGTGAGCAGGTCGTCCGCCGCGGCGGCCCCCCCGGCCCAGGCGTCGACCCAGAGGGCGACTGCGGCGGCGCCCGGTGCGGTGAGGGTCCGCGCACCCATGGTCTCGAGCACGTGTGGAGGGTAGCCGCAGCCCGGCGCTCCCGCGTCCGGCCGCCGTGGCGATCCGAGCCCGGTCGCCCGGGGCCAACTAGGGTTTCGAGCCGTGGTCGAGGTGCTCCGCTTCGAGGCGGCGACGGTGGTCCGGGGCGGCCGGCCGATCCTCGATCGCGTCGACTGGGTGGTGGCCGACCACGAGCGATGGGTGGTCCTCGGGCCGAACGGCGCGGGGAAGACCACCCTGCTGCAGCTGGCCGGTGCGCTCCTGCACCCGACCGGCGGCCGGGTCGAGGTCCTCGGCGAGCGCCTCGGTGCGGTCGACGTCTTCGACCTGCGGCCCCGCATCGGCGTTGCCAGCGCGGCCCTCGCCGAGCGGATCCCAGCCGACGAACGGGTGCGTGACGTGGTCGTGACCGCCGCGTGGGCCGTGACCGGGCGCTGGCGCGAGCAGTACGACGACACCGACGTCGCCCGCGCCGACGCCGTGCTCGCGATGGTGGGCGCCGACGGGCTGGCCGAGCGGCAGTTCGGCACCCTGTCGGAGGGCGAGCGCAAGCGCGTCCAGATCGCGCGCGCACTCATGACCGACCCCGAGCTGCTCCTGCTGGACGAGCCCGCCGCCGGGCTGGACCTGGGCGCCCGCGAGGACCTCGTGACGCGGCTGGCCGCCATCGCGGCCGACCGCTGGGCCCCGGCCCAGGTCCTCGTCACGCACCACGTCGAGGAGATCCCGAGCGGCTTCACCCACGTCCTGCTGCTCCGGGACGGGCGGGTCGTCGCGGCCGGGCCGATCGGCGAGGTCCTGACCGGGCGCACCCTCACGGCGGCGTTCGGCACCCGCCTGCGCGCCGGGCACATCCGCGGCCGGTACTGGGCCCGCGCGGTCCCGCCGAGCCAGGAGCTGCGCGGCCGCCACGCCCGCCCCGTCCCGGCGCCGTCGACCGATCCCGGCGAGGGCCTCGCCGAGCCACCCCACGTCGTTCCCTAGCCGGGAGCCACGCGCACCGGGACGAACCGGGCAGGAGCGCGCCGACCCCACTACGATCGTGGTCGTGGAAGCGTGGCTCGTCTGGGTCGTCATCGCACTGGTCCTGGCCGGGGCCGAGGTCGCCACGGCCGGGCTGCTCCTCATCATGTTCGCGGGCGGCGCGCTCGCAGCAGCGCTCGCCTCGGCGCTGGGGGCCGGGACCGTCGGGTCCGCCGCGGTCTTCGCCATCGTGAGCGTCACCCTGATCGCGTTCGTGCGCCCGATCGCCACGCGGCACATGTACGCCCCGCCACAGATCCGCTCCGGCACGGCTGCGCTCATCGGCACCCAGGCGGTGGTCGTCGAGGCCGTCGACGGGAGCACGGGGCGGATCAAGCTGGCCGGCGAGATCTGGAGCGCGCGGACCCTGGACGAGGATGCGCGCTTCGAACCGGGGGAGAAGGTCTCGGTCTTCGAGATCGACGGCGCAACCGCCGTCGTGGGCTAGTCCTGCAGCAGTCGGCCCCACGCCGACGGAGAGGGAACCGTGGAGAGCCTGATCATCGCCGTGGTGCTGGTCGTCCTGGCCATCGTCGTGGTGTTCAGCACCATCAAGATCGTGCCGCAGGCGCAGGCCGGCATCGTGGAGCGCCTCGGCCGGTACAACCGCACGCTCGACGCCGGCCTCACCATCATCATCCCGTTCGTCGACCGACTGCGGCCCCTGATCGACCTGCGCGAGCAGGTGGTCTCGTTCCCGCCGCAGCCGGTGATCACCTCGGACAACCTCGTGGTCAACATCGACTCGGTCATCTACTTCCAGGTGACGGACGCCAAGGCCGCGACGTACGAGATCCAGAGCTACCTGCAGGGCATCGAGCAGCTCACGGTGACCACCCTGCGCAACGTCATCGGCTCGATGGACCTCGAGGAGACCCTGACCAGCCGCGACTCGATCAACGGCCAGCTGCGCGGTGTCCTCGACGAGGCGACGGGCAAGTGGGGCATCCGCGTGAACCGGGTGGAGCTCAAGGCCATCGACCCGCCGGCCAGCGTGCAGCAGTCGATGGAGAAGCAGATGCGGGCCGACCGCGACAAGCGCGCGGCGATCCTCTCGGCGGAGGGCAGCAAGCAGGCGGCGATCCTGGAGGCCGAGGGCTCCAAGACGGCCGCGGTCCTCAAGGCCGAGGGACAGGCGCGTGCCCAGGTGCTGCGCGCCGAGGGTGAGGCCGAGGCGATCGCCAAGGTGTTCCACGCGATCAACACCGGCAACGCCACCGACCAGGTCATGGCCTACCAGTACCTGCAGTCCCTGCCGTTGCTGGCCCAGGGCACCGCCAACAAGGTGTTCGTGATCCCGGCCGAGCTCTCCGGTGCCCTGTCCGCCGTGAGCCGGGCGTTCGGCCCGCAGGGTGCGCAGGCCGCAGCAGCCGCGGCCGCTGCGGCTGGCGGTGCGCCGTTCGGCCCCATGGGCGAGGCCGGTGACGTCATCGACGCCGACGTGGTGGACGAGCAGCCGCCCGGGGCGCCCGCCGCCTGACGGTGCGCGTCGCCGAGCTGACCGACCCCGGCGACCCGCGCGTCCGCGACCTCACCGACCTGACCGACGTCGCCGCGCGCAGCCTCCGCGAGCCCGCCGAGGGGTTGTTCGTCGCCGAGGGCGCGAAGGTCATCCGGCGCGCCATCGCTGCGGGCTACCGGCCGCGCGTGGTCCTCACCGAGCCGAAGTGGCTGCCCGGCCTCGCCGACGACCTTTCCGGCCACGACGTGGAGGTCCTGGTCGCCCCTGAGGCGTTGCTGCGGGAGGTCACCGGCTACCGGGTGCACCGCGGCGCGCTGGCGGCGATGCAGCGCCGTCCGCTGCCTGCGATGGGCGAGGTGCTCGCCGGCGCCCGGCTCGTGGTCGTGCTCGTCGACCTCGTGGACCACACGAACGTGGGGGCGGTCTTCCGCAACGCCGCCGCGCTCGGCGCGGACGCCGTCCTCGCCACCCCCGGTTGTGCCGACCCGCTCTACCGGCGGGCGGTCAAGGTCTCGATGGGGGCGGTCCTCGCGCTGCCCTGGACCCGCACCGGCGGTGACCCGCTGGACGGGCTCAGCGGGGTGACCACGGTGGCGCTCACCCCTGCCCCGGGGGCGACGCCGATCGACGCGCTGCGGCTCCCGGACGGTCCGCGGGCCGTGCTGCTGGGCACCGAGGGGGAGGGCCTGGCCAGCGACCTGCAGGCGCGGTGCGATGCCCGGGTGCGGATCCCGATGCGCGGCGGGATCGACTCGCTGAACGTCGCCGCCGCGAGCGCCATCGCCCTGCACGTGCTGCGCCCGGCCTGACGCCGCCGGGACCCGGGGTGACGCGCGGGTCACCCGATGATCGGGGCTCCGCGCCTGCGGGTGCGCATAATGGCGCCCGTTTGGCGAGGGCGGGAGGACGTCATGGCGGTGCGACGCAGCGAACGCTGGTCGAAGGTGCTGCTCGTCGCCGGGGCGGTGACGATGTTCTTCGTCGCCCTGGTCGGCTTCATCAACACCAGCGTGGTGAACGGCGAGCACTTCGCCGGGATCGTGAACGACATCCGCACCGACGACGACGTCAAGGCGCGGATCGGGGAGGCCGTCGCGGTGGCAGCGATCGACGCGAAGCCCGACCTCATCGCGGTGGAACCGGCCATCGCCGCGGGCGCCGCGGCGGTCGTGGGCAGCCCGCTGCTGGACTCCGTGTTCGAGCCGGCGATCCAGCAGTTCCACGGCGCCCTGACCCAGGAGGGTGGGGGGCAGGCGGTGCTCGCGCTGGCCGACCTCGGCGCGACGGTCACGACCGCGGCCGAGACCTTCCTGCCGCAGGCGGCCGACGCCATCCCGGACACCCTGAACCTGACCCTGGCCGAGATCGGCGGGCAGGGCGGCATCGCCGCGCAGATCATCCCGATCATCTCGGTGATCTCCACGCTGGCCTGGGTCCTGCCGCTGCTCGCGCTGGTGCTGCTCGGCCTGGGCGTGTGGCTCGCCCCCAGGCGGCGGATCGCGCTGGTGCGGATCGGGTGGATGCTGATCGTCGTCGGTGGCTTCCTCGGGCTCATCGTGCTGCTCATGTGGCTGGCCGGGGCGGTGCTGGACTCGGCCACGCTGGCCGGGGCGTTCGGCTCCGCCGCGCTGCAGCAGTTCGCCGAGCCGCTGAGCGTGCGCTTCATCGCGACCGTGCTCGTGGGCGGCCTGCTCGTCGCCGCTGCGGGTGCCCTGCTGCCGCAGGTGGACCTCGAGGAGCACGTGCAGCGGGCCACACGGTGGCTCGCCCGCCGCCCGGCGAGCCCAGCCTGGGCCGTGGTCCGCGCCCTGGCGATCATCGCCGCCGGCGTGCTGATCGTGCTGTTCCCCGGCGTGAGCACGCAGCTCGTGGCGATCGTGGCAGGCCTCGCCGTGCTGATCGTGGGCATCACCGAGCTGGACCTGGTGGCCGAGCGCTCGCGGGCGGACGACGAGGCGGCGGCCGCGGCCCGGGCGGCACTCGTGGCCGAGGGTGCCGAGCCCGGCGAGCTGGACCGTCCCTCCCACGCGCGCTGGCTCATCCCGGTGGCGGCCGGGCTGGCGGGCGCGGTCGTGCTCGCTGCGCTGATCATCCCGGACCACCTGCCCCAGGACGACCAGCTCCAGACGGTGGCCGTCGACACCGAGGCGTGCAACGGCCACGTGGAGCTGTGCGACAAGCCGTTCGACCAGGTGGTCATCCCCGCCTCGCACAACTCGATGTCCATCGCGGACGGCACGTGGTTCCTGGCCGAGCAGCCCAAGGACATGGTCGAGTCCCTCGACGACGGGATCCGGGGCCTGCTGGTCGACACCTGGTACGGGCAGGCCACCGACGACGGCCGAGCGATCACCGGCGAGACCTCGCTGGCCGCCGCCGAGCAGCAGCTCGTCGAGACGTACGGGCGCAGCGTGGCCGACTCCGTGCAGCGCACGATCGACCGCGTGCGCCGCGCGGAGGTCACCGGCGAGGAGCAGCCGTTCTTCTGCCACACGGTGTGCGAGCTCGGCGCGACCCCCATGCTGCCCACGATGCAGCGCCTGAACACCTGGCTGGACCAGCACCCGCGCGACGTCGTGGTGCTCTTCATCCAGGACGCGGTGACGCCGGCTGACACCGCAGCCGTGCTCGAGGAGGCGGGGCTGGCGGCGAAGGCCTACGTCCACCCGACGGGCGCCCAGTGGCCGACCCTGCGCGACATGATCGACGCCAACAAGCGCCTCGTCGTGCTCATGGAGAACGAGGGCGGCGGCTCGCAGTACCCCTACCTGCACCAGGGCTTCGACCTCGTGCAGGACACCGAGTACACGTTCAAGCGGGCGGAGGACTTCACGTGCACCCTCAAGCGGGGCACGCCGGAGAGCCCGCTGCTCAGCATCAACCACTGGCTGGCCAGCTTCACCGCACTGGTGTCCAACGCCGAGGCGGTCAACGCCTACGACGTGCTGAGGGCGCGCGTGGACGAGTGCCTGACGGAGCGCGGGCGGACCCCCTCGATGATCGCCGTGAACTGGTACGACCGTGGGGACCTGTTCCGCGTCGTGGACGAGCTGAACGGTGTCGGCTAGGCCGCACGCGGCAGCGCGCTGCGCGGTCGGGCATCCGGGCACCCGCTGCGACAGGATGGCCCGGTGCGCGCCCTCTACCTGACCTCCGTCGAGGAGTCCAGCGGCAAGTCGGTCATCGCCCTGGGGCTCATGGAGACACTGACCAGGGCCGTGCAGCGGGTCGGCTACTTCCGGCCGGTCATCCGGGCCGGCGACCTGCACGACCAGCGGATCGAGCTGTTCCGCAGCCGCTACCGGCTCGAGCAGTCCTACGACGAGTCGTACGGCATCACCACCGACCAGACCCGCGGCTACGGCGGCAACCACGTCGACCCGGCGCTGGTGGGCAGCGTGATCGAGCGGTTCCAACGGCTCGCCGCGCGATGCGACTACGTCGTCGTCGAGGGCACCGACTACACCGGTGCCTCCAAGGCCTTCGAGTTCGCGCTGAACGCCGAGATCGCCTCCAACCTCGGGGCCGTCGGGCTGGTCGTGCTCACCGCCGCCGACCATACGGCCGAGCAGGTGGGGGGGGCGATGCGCGCGGCGATCGAGGGGTTGGGGGAGCGTGGCGTCCCCACCGTCGCCGCGTTCGTGAACCGGGTGGTCCCCGAGGCCCAGGCCGCGGTCCGAGCCGCCGTCGCCGACTCCCTGGTGCCCGTCTGGCTGCTGCCGGAGCAGCCGTCGCTGGCCATGCCGAGCATCCGCGAGGTGGCCGACGCCACCGGGGCCCAGCTCCTGCTCGGCTCGCCCGAGGACCTCGCCCGGCCGGTGCCGGACATCAAGGTGGCCGCGATGAGCGTGCCGCGCCTGCTCGACCACCTGTCGGAGGGGACGCTGCTCATCACCCCCGGCGATCGCTCCGACGTGCTCATGGCCGCGTACTCGTCCCGGCAGTCCGACGCCATCCCGGCCGTCTCGGGGGTGGTGCTCACCGGCGGGCTGCGCCCGGACCCGAGCGTCCTGCGCTTCGCCGAGGGCGTCCACGACGGCGCGATGCCGGTGCTGCTCACCGAGCTCGACACGTTCGACACCGCGGCGTCGGTGGCGTCGCTGCAGGCCGAGATCGGGCCCGCGGACGACCGCAAGATCACCGATGCGCTGAGCCTGTTCGAGGAGCACGTCGACGAGGCCCAGCTGGAGGCCCGGGTCGAGGTGACCCGCTCGACCACCCTGACGCCGATGATGTTCGAGCACCAGCTCGTGGAGCGGGCCCGCTCGGACCGCAAGCACATCGTGCTGCCGGAGGGCGCGGACGACCGGATCCTCACCGCCGCCGACCGGCTGCTGCGGCGCAACGTGGTGGACCTGACGATCCTGGGCCGGCCCGACGACATCGCCGAGCGCGCCCGGACCATGGGCCTGGACCTGGCCGAGGCGCGGGTGGTCGACCCCGAGGCGGACCCGCTGCGGGAGCAGTTCGCCGACGACCTGGTCGAGATCCGCCGATCCAAGGGGCTCGCCCGGGACGCGGCATGGGACCTGGTCGCCGACGTCTCCTACTTCGGCACGATGATGGTCTGGAAGGGCCTCGCCGACGGGATGGTCTCCGGCGCGGCGCACACCACCGCCCACACCATCCGGCCAGCGCTGCAGATCATCAAGACCACGCCGGGCGTCTCGATCGTGTCCAGCGTGTTCTTCATGGCGCTCGAGGACCACGTGCTCGTCTACGGCGACTGCGCGGTGAACCCCGACCCGAACGCCGAGCAGCTGGCGGACATCGCCGTCTCCTCCGCGCAGACCGCGGCCGCGTTCGGGGTGGAGCCGCGGGTGGCCATGCTCAGCTACTCGACGGGGTCCTCGGGCGAGGGCGCCGACGTCGAGAAGGTGCGCCGCGCCACCGAGCTGGCGCGCCAGCGCCGCCCCGACCTCGCCATCGAGGGGCCGATCCAGTACGACGCGGCGGTGGACGCCTCCGTGGCCAGGTCGAAGCTGCCGGACTCGGACGTCGCCGGCCGGGCCACCGTGTTCGTGTTCCCCGACCTCAACACCGGCAACAACACCTACAAGGCGGTGCAGCGCTCGGCGAACGCGGTGGCCATCGGGCCCGTGCTGCAGGGGCTGCGCCTTCCGGTCAACGACCTGTCCCGGGGCGCGCTCGTCGAGGACATCATCAACACCGTCGTCATCACCGCGGTCCAGGCCCAGCAGGTGGCCGCCGCAGGAACAGGAGCCTGACCCGATGCTCGTCCTCGTCGTGAACGCCGGGTCGTCGTCGCTGAAGTACCAGCTGCTGGACACCGAGTCCGAGATCGTGTGGGCGGTCGGCCTCGTCGAGCGGATCGGGGAGGCGACGTCGGCCGTCACGCACCGCAGCCGCATCCGCGTCGGCGCCGGGGCCCCGCTCGAGGTGCACGAGCGGACGGGTGCGATCGCCGACCATGCTGCGGCGTTCGACGCCGTCGACGCGCTGTTCGCCGCCACCGGCGAGGTGGCGGAGGTGGGCCAGCTCGTGGGCGTGGGCCACCGCGTCGTCCAGGGCGGGGACCAGTTCGTCGAGCCCACGGTGGTCGACCCCGAGGTGATCGAGGTGGTCCGCTCGCTGAACCCGCTCGCGCCGCTGCACAACCCGGCCTGCGTGGCGGGACTCGAGTCGGCCATGGCCGCGCACCCGGAGGTCCCGCACGTCGCCGTGTTCGACACGGCCTTCCACGCGACGATCCCGCCGGCGGCGTACACGTACGCCATCGACCAGTCGGTCGCGCGCGCGCACCGGATCCGTCGCTACGGGTTCCACGGGACGTCCCACAAGTACGTCACGGCGAAGGCCGCCGAGGTGCTCGGCAAGCCGGTGGGCGAGGTGGACCTGGTCACCCTGCACCTGGGCAACGGTGCCTCGGCCTGCGCGGTCCGGGCCGGGCGCAGCGTGGAGACCTCCATGGGCCTGACCCCACTGGAGGGGCTCGTCATGGGCACCCGATCGGGCGACCTCGACCCGGCGATCGCCTTCCACCTGATCACGACGGCCGGGATGACGGCCGCCGAGGTCGACGCCATGCTGAACAAGCGCAGCGGCCTGGTGGGCCTGTGCGGCCAGAACGACCTGCGCGAGGTGCACAGGCTGGCCGCCGCGGGCGACGCCGACGCCGAGCTCGCGCTGCAGGTCTACGTGCACCGGATCCGCAAGTACGTGGGCGCCTACCTGGCGGTGCTGGGCCGTGCCGACGCCATCGTCTTCACCGCCGGCGTCGGCGAGAACGACCCGGAGATCCGGCGACGGGTGGTGGCGGGCATGGAGATGGCCGGCATCGCCATCGACACCGAGCTGAACGCCGCCACCCGCGGTCCGTCCAAGCCGGTCGACCTGTCGTTCCGCGGGGCACCCATCCGCGTGCTCGTGGTGCCGACGAACGAGGAGCTCGAGATCGCCCGGCAGACGGCGGCCGCCGTCCGCTGACCGCGCTCGCCGTCCGAGCCCGCCGTCCGCCGCGACGGCCGGACGGTCCCGCACGCGTTCCGGGTCGACCCGTCCGTCGGGACACAACTGCGACCCATCTGGGAGGTCCCGCCCATGGACGTCAGCGCGCGAACCCGCGACGCTTGGGGACATCCGAGGATCGTCACTCGAGCGTCAGGAGTCCCCGATGAGCGCAATCGCCCCAGACGCCCCGGCTGTCCCCACCCTGCGCGTGATCAGCCTCAGCCGCGTCCAGCGCCGCCTCGGCGAGCTCACCAGGGAAGGCCGGGCCAGGGCCGGCTGGTGGGTGGAGATCACCCGACAGCTCGACGACCTCGCCGAGACCGTGCTCGGCGGTGCGGTCGACGTCGACGTGCCCGGCATGACCGAGCAGCTGCGGGCCGACGCCCCGCACCTCATCACCCGGTGGCAGCGCATCGCCGCGGAGCGCGACGAGCTCCACGCGGAGGTCACCGCCGTGCGCCAGCTCGCCGGCACCTGCGCCGGGGACCCGCAGGCGGTGACGCCCGTCAGCCACGCCATCCAGGACCTCCTGCTGCGGGTGCGCAGGTTCCAGGAGCGCACCAGCGACGTGCTCTACGACGCCTACGCCCGGGACCTCGGCGGGGAGTAGCCCGGCTGGCGGGGGCAGTTGCGGTCGGTGGGCCGTCGCTGGCTGGCGGCGGCGGACGGCGAGCCCGCGTTCGGAGACCGGGCCCAGGCTCCCGGGGGTGCTCAAGGCGGGCGGCGGTCGCCGTCGCGGCTGCGGCTACAGGCCGTACCGGTCCACAGCCCGGTCGATGAGGCGTGCGAAGGCGATGCGGCCCGCCGCGGAGGTGTGGACGCCGTCCGCGGCGAACCACTCCGGTCGACCCGCACTGGCGGCGTACCAGTCCACGAGGCGGACCCGCTTCGCGGCGAAGCTGCGGTCGCACGCCCGGAGCGTCGCGTTGTTGCCGTCCTGCCACGAGCGGGGCACCCGATTCGTCACGAGGAAGACGCGCCGCTGCTTCCCGGAGGCGTTCACCACGGCACGACACGCGGCCAACGAGACGGTGCCGTTCGTGCCGAGCTCGATGACGACGTTGCGCGGCAGGCGACGGCCGTACCCGCGGACGATCGCCGGGGCAGTGCTGAACTGACGACCGACCTGGGCGTGGATCGCGAACCCGTGCCGGCGCATCAGGGGGGAGGCCCCGACCATGAGCGAGTCGCCGACGGCCAACCGGGAACGGGTGGCCGGCCGGGCGACCACGCTGGCCGCCCCCTCGAGGTCGGCCGGGGGCGGGACCGCCTCGGACGACGTCCCCCCGCCAGCGGAGGTCGGGGCGCTGGTCGCGGTCGGCGCGCTCGTGGGGTCCGAACCGGCACTCCCGTCGGCCAGGGCCGGTGCCGGGCCGAGCGACGAGAGGGCGACGAGACACGCGACGAGCCACGCGCTGCGATGCGCGAAGCGGCCTCGCCCTGCCGATAGGGTGCCCACGGCGCGGAGTCTGGCACCGGCGACCCGTGGGACGGAAGCCGGGGAAGTCGGCGTTGTCGCAATTGGTGCAATTGCGTGACATTGCGGATGACCCGAGCCACGGATGGGAGGGGAGGAGCGCGGTGGATGCTGACGCCGACGGAGCCCATCCCAACGAGCGGCTCGCGGCGCCGTTGGCCTTCGCCCCGGAGCTGCGCACCCCGCGCTCGGCCGCCATCGCCGGCATCGTGTTCGCGGCGATCCTGCTGGCGGTGCTCGTGCTGCTGCACCGGTCGGTCCCCCCGGGCGCGCAGTCGGCCGACTGGGCCGGCGACCCGGGCCGACGCAGCGGGGTCGCGCTGGCGACGGCGCTGGTCCCCTTCGCCGGCATCGCCTTCCTGTGGTTCATCGGCGTCATCCGCTCGCGCCTCGCCGAGCGCGAGGACAAGCTGTTCGCCACCGTCTTCCTGGGCTCCGGCCTGCTCTTCGTGGCGATGCTGTTCGTCGCCACGTCGTTCCTTGCCACGATCCTGGTGCTGGAGGAGCGGGGGGTTGCGGTGCAGGCCGAGGTGATGGGGACCCTGCAGGTGCTGACCCGTCAGCTCATGGGGTCCTTCGGAGCACGCATGGCGGCCGTGTTCACGCTGTCGGTGACGTCGGTGGGTGTGCGCAGCGGGCTGCTGCCGCGGTGGCTGGTGGCGGTCGGCGTCCTGGTGGCGCTGCTCCTGCTGCTCTCACCGCCGCTGTCCGCGTGGGTGCAGCTGGTGTTCCCCCTGTGGGTCCTGGCCGTCAGCGTGCATCTCCTGGTCACCACACACGAGCGGGGATGACCGAACCCGGCAGCCCACGGGGGTTGCCCGTGGGGGGCGCACCGGCGCCGTCCGCAGGACCGGCGCCGCCCGCAGCTGGATCAGGCCCGGGAGCCGGCTCGGCTCAGGCGGTGTCGTGCCGTCGCAGCCGGGCCGCCCCCGACCCGGAGCCCCACATGGTCGCCTCGACGAGGTCGATCAGGTCCAGGCGGTCCAGATCGTCGTCGCCGGCGGCCTCGAGACGTGCGTACAGGTCGCCGAGCGGCGCACTCGTGACCACGGTCGCCACGACCACGCGTGACGGCCCGCCGAGCTGGCCCAGGACGGCCTGCTGGACCTCGCGGATCGCCGCTGGCTCGTCCGCCGCGGCGACCAGGGCGGTGAGCCAGATCATGCCGAGGCCGGTGGTCCGCAGGACCTCCACGCCGGGCAGCACGATGCTGCGGGCCAGGGCGTCGACGTCGAGACCCCTCGACTCGACCTCGACGACCATGTCGACGACGTACTCCTCACCGCGGTCCACGGCGTGCCCCATGCTGACCTCCCGTGCTCCTGATGGTGACGATGGTGGCCGCCCGCCGGCCCGGGGAGGGGGAGGCGCGCCGGGGGCTGGGGGAGGGTCGTGCCGGTCATCCCAGCCCGTGGTGCTCGAGCAGCGCGCGGGCGCGCTGGCGCACCGCAGCGTCGAGCGCCGCGTCGTCGAGGTCGGTCCCCGCGCCGGCCACCAGGCACATGACCGCGACCCGCTCGGCCACGGGCGGCAGGACCCAGGCGGTGAACGTCACGTCCTCGGCATCGGCCGGGCCCTGGTCGACCCGCTCGGCCCAGTGCCGGACCGCCCACATGCGCCGGTGCCGGGCGACGCCGGACACCGGGGTGAGCTCCCGGTTGCGCTCCATCGCCGCAGCGGCACCCTCGGGCACCGTGAAGTGCTCGTCCAGCACCCGCAGCTGGCTGATGCCGCTGAGCAGGAACGTCCTGGGCCGGCGCTGCTCGTCGAGGGGACCGGCGTCCACCTCGTACCCGCGGGACGTGGACACCACCCGGTACGGGTGGATGACGCGCTCGCCGACACGCGGGGTCCACGCGCTGGCGTAGGCGATGCGGACGGCACGGCGCTGCTGGGCCGCGCGCTGCAGCACGGCGGCGAGCCGGGACCGGTAGGCCGCGCGCCCGGCCGTGGCACGCATCAGCGTCGCCCGAAGGGTGTCGACGGCGGCGGCGAGGTCGAGGTTGTCCGGCTCGAGGGAGCGCAGCTGGTCGGCCGCGGCGAGCAGCGGGCCCAACGTCGCCGCATCGGTGTGGGTCAGACCCAGGTCCTGGCCGCGCATGGTGGACCAGAACCGGACCACGTCGTCGTCGGCGGGGGCCGGCTCCGGGCCCTCGTCGGGCGACCCACCCGCGGGCTCGACCACGAAGAGGGGGTCCAGCTGGAGGTCGGGAAGGTCGACCTCGTTGAAGGCCGCCAGCTGGCGGCGCACCTCGTGGGGGGCCTCGCCGACGAGGGCAGCCAGGTCGCGCAGGGCGATCGGGCCGTGCTGCTCCAGGACGTGCACCACGGCAGGCACCAGGTCCGTGCTCACCGGGCACCGCCCGGCACCAGGGCGACCAGCCGCTCGCGCAGCGCCTCCCGGGCCGCCTCGGGCCCCACGAGCAGTGCCCGGGTGCCGAGCACGACGAGTCGGTCGACGAGGGCCTCGGTGTTGCGCACGACGACCTCGACGCGCACGGTGGCGGCGTGGGGATCGGGGTGCTCCACCAGCTCGTGGCCGTTGCCGCCCAGTGCCGAGAGCACCTCGGCCAGGTGCTGCGGCGGGGTGTCGACGATCGCGCGGTACGGGGCGTGCACCGGGTGGACCGTGAAGTCCCACACCGGGGGTGGGACGGCCCTCGGCGGTGGGGCGGCGCTGCCGGGAGGGTCCACCACCAGGTCCCGGATCCGGTCGATCGCGAAGTACTTCGCCACCCCATCGCCGACGTCCACCGCGCCGAGGTACCAGCCTGCCGGGCGCAGCAGGACCGCGAAGGGGTGGGCGACCCGATCGATGCCGTTGTAGGTGAACCGCAGGCGGCATCGGTCGGCTGCGGCTGCCTGGCAGGCGCCGAGACGGTGCATGCCGTCGTGGGGCATGGCCACGAACGCCGGAGGTCCCGGGCTACGTCCGAGGTCCCCGGCGAGGGCCTCGGCGACGTCCGGGCCGGCGCATGCGGCGGCTCGTGCCAGCTGGGCCCGCTGACCGGGGGTGAACAGCGTGGCGAACCGGTTGTCGACCGTGCGCAGGACGCGCACGGCTGGGGTGTTGGCCGTCTCCCGGGTCTCGATGCGCCACCCGTCCTCGGCCAGGGCAACCAGGTCGCGGTTGAGCGTGCGCCTGCGGGAGGGCCCCGTGGCCTCGCCGTAGCCGACGAGGCCGAGCAGCTGCTCGGTGGTCAGACCGGCCGGGTGTGCGCGCAGCAGCAGGAGGATCCGGCCCAGGCGCCCGAGCTTCGCCGCGTCGCTGCGGCCCCGGCGACCGGCCATGCCGCCCCTCCCGTCCCGACCCCATTTCTGTCAGGGGTGGTGATGACGATAGCGACAGCACCGGGTCGGGCGCGTGCCACCGTTCCCGCCGGGGAGGGACGGACAGCCGGCGCCCCGGCCCGGTGCGCGGGTCGGACCGAGGACCAGCGTGCTGCTCGGCGGACGACCCGGCCCGGTGCGCCGGCCGGACCGAGGGCTGTCAGTCGTGCGACTCGGCCCGCCGCAGCCGCGCGCACAGGACCCGCAGCATCGGGATCGCAATGTCCGGATACCGGCGCAGCAGGTCGTCGAACGACCACTTCTGCAGCGCGAAGGTCGTCAGGCCGTCCACGGCGGCGATGACGTCCGCCGAGCGCGGCAGGCCGTCGATCAGGGACAGCTCCCCGAAGTAGGCGCCGGGGTGGAGGACGTCGACCGCCCGGTCACCCACGTGGACCTCGGCGGACCCGTCGAGGACCACGTAGAGCGCGACGCCCTTGCGCGAGAACTCCCGGAACCCCGAGACCGGCTCGCCCTGCTGCAGGACCGCGGTGCCCGCGGGGAAGGCGGTGACCTCGCCGGCCTCCCGGATCGAGCGGAGCACCTTCGGCTCGAGGCCGGCGAAGAGGTCGACGGAGCCCAGCACGTCCGTGAGGTCGCTGGTGGCCATGGGCTCCTCCTGGTGGGGCGACGGTCGGTGGCGTCCGGCTGATGATGCCAGTGGGGCCCGGTTCCACGCGAGGCATGGTGGACGACACGGGCACGCGGCGGCGACTGCTGGCCGTGGGGTGGGGCGGACTGCGGTGCGGGCCGGTAGCGTGCCCCCGCCGGACTGCCGGTCCGCGACGCATCGAGAGGAGCAGCATGGCCTTCCCCGGAGTCGTCGTCCCGCTCGTCACGCCGTTCACGGCCGAGGGCGTGCTCGACGTCGCGGGCGTCCCGCCGCTCGTGGACTTCGTCCTGGCCGGTGGCGTGCGAGGCGTGGTCGTGGCCGGCACCACGGGCGAGGGCTACGCGCTGGACCTCGACGAGCGGCGCCGGCTCCTCGCGGCGGTCCGGGCGGCCGTCGCGGGCCGGGTGCCCGTCCTGGTCGGGATCGGCGGGACGGCCACCCGGGACGCCCTCGCGCAGGCGCGTCTGGCCGCCGAGCTCGGCGCCGACGGCCTGATGGTCGCGGCACCGGCGTACGTCCTCCCCACGCCGGAGGAGCTCGGCCGCCACGTCCGCGCGGTGCTCGACGCAGCCGACCTGCCGGCGGTCCTCTACGACTACCCGGACCGGACCGGGGTGGCTTTCACCGAGCGCGCCCTGGACCTGGTCGCGGCGGATCCTCGGGTGGTCGGGATCAAGGAGGCGTCCGGGGACCTGACCCGTGTCGGTCGCCTGCGCCGCCGCTACGGGGCGGACCTGTCGATCGTGTGCGGCTCGGACACCTTGGCCATGCGCTACTTCGAGAAGGGCGTCGACGCCTGGATCGCGGGCGTCGCCAACGCCCTGCCCGCGGAGCACGTGGCCCTGCTGGAGGCCGCCGTCGCGGGGCGGACCGCCGAGGCCTGGGCCTGGCAGAAGCAGCTGCTGCCGATGGTCCGCACCTGCGAGCGGGTGCACTACATCCCCAAGGTGCGTCACGCCCTGGCCCTGCGTGGGCTGGACGTCGGGCCGCCGCGCGCTCCGCTCGAGGCGGTCACGGGGGGCGAGGCCGTGGAGGTGGCCGCGCGCCTGGCGGTCGCCCTCGGCGGGTCGCAGCTGCCCTCGGGACGGTTCCACGGGCCCCTGCCGGCCGACGCCGGGCCGCTGCCGATCCACACCGGTGCCTACATCGACGGGGCGTTCGCCGCGGCCGCCGACGGGGCGACGATGCCGGTGACGGACCCGTCGACCGGCGCCGAGGTGACCCGGATCGCCAGCGGCGGCGAGGCGGACATCGACCGCGCGGTGCGCGCCGCCCGGGACGTGTTCGAGCGCGGCGACTGGTCCCGGGCCCATCCGGGGCACCGGCGGCACGTGCTCACGCGCTTCGCGAAGCTGATCGAGCGGCACGCCGAGGACCTCGCCCGGCTGGACTCGCTGGAGGCCGGCAAGCCGATCACCGACTGCCGGACCGGCGACCTGCCGGAGACCGCCCAGACCATGCGCTGGTTCGCCGAGGCGATCGACAAGCGGTTCGACCGGGTGGCACCCACCGGGGTGGAGGTGGTCGCGCGGATCACCAGCGAGCCGATCGGCGTGGTGGGCGCGGTGCTGCCCTGGAACTTCCCGGCGCTCATGTTCGCCTGGAAGGTCGCGCCCGCCCTGGCGATGGGCAACTCCGTCGTGGTCAAGCCCGCCGAGCAGTCCAGCCTCTCGGCCCTGCTGCTGGCCTCGCTGGGCCGGGACGCCGGCCTGCCCAAGGGCGTGCTGAACGTGGTGCCGGGGCTCGGGGAGCGGGCCGGTGCCGCCCTCGGCCGGCACCCGGACGTCGACATGGTGACGTTCACCGGCTCCACCGAGGTGGGCCGGCACTTCCTGCGGTACGCGGCCGAGTCGAACCTCAAGCGGGTCACCCTGGAGTGCGGGGGCAAGAGCCCGCAGATCGTCCTGGCCAGCGCCCGTGACCTCGACGAGGCGGCCCGCGAGGCGGTCCGCGCCGCGTTCTGGAACATGGGGGAGAACTGCTCCGCGGGATCGCGGATCCTCGTCGAGCGCAGCATCCACGGCGCATTCGTCGAGCGGTTGGCCCGGGCCACCGCCGACCTGCGCGTCGGCCACCCGAGCGATCCGCGGACCGAGGTGGGTCCGCTCATCGACCCGGCTGCCTGCGATCGCAGTGCGACGTACGTGGCCCGGGCCGTGGCCGACGGGGCCCGGGTGGTCTGCGGGGGCACGCGGGTCCTGGAGGACACCGGGGGCTGGTACTTCGCGCCGACGGTGCTCGACGACGTGCCGGCCGAGTCACCGGCCGCGACCGAGGAGATCTTCGGCCCCGTGGTCGTCGTGATCCCGTTCGACACCGAGGAGCAGGCGATCGCCCTGGCGAACGCGACCTCGTACGGCCTGGCTGCGTCGTTGTGGACCGACGACGTGGACGCCGCCCACCGGATCCCACGCCTGCTCAGGGCCGGCACGGTCTCGGTGAACTGCTACTCCGAGGGTGACGTGACCACCCCGTTCGGCGGGTGGCGGCAGTCCGGGTTCGGCGGCCGGGACAAGGGGCTGGAGAGCCTGGACCAGTACTGCGAGCTGAAGACGACCTGGCTGAAGGTCCGTTGGTGAGCGTGGGGAGGGCGGCATGCGCGCGCGTCGGATGATCCACTGCGTCGAGTCCCACACCGAGGGCATGCCGACCAGGGTCGTGGTGGGCGGGGTGGGGGAGCTGCCCGGTGCCACGATGGAGGCGCGGCGCCAGCACGTGATCCACGAGCGCGACGACCTGCGCACGTTCCTGATGTACGAGCCGCGGGGGCACAGCGCCATGAGCGGGGCCATCCTGCAGTCGCCCACGCGTCCCGACGCGGATTGGGGCGTGGTCTACATCGAGGTGGCCGGCTGCCTGCCGATGTGCGGGCACGGCACGATCGGCGTGGCGACCGTGCTCGTCGAGACCGGGATGGTCGAGGTGCACGAGCCGGTCACCACCATCCGCCTGGACACGCCGGCGGGGCTCGTCGTGGCCGAGGTCGCCGTGCGGGAGGGGCGTGCCCAGCACGTGACGATCCGCAACGTCGCCTCCTTCGCACTCGCGCTGGACCAGTCGGTGCAGGTGCCCGGGCACGGCGAGGTCCGCTACGACATGGCCTATGGCGGCAACTTCTACGCCATCACCGACCTCGCGGCCGCCGGGATCCCGTTCGGCCGGGAGCACGCCAGGGCGCTGATGGCGTTCGGCCTGGCGCTCATGGACGCGATCGCGGCCTCCAGCCCGCCGGTCCATCCCGCCGAGCCGGGCATCCACGGCTGCCACCACGCACAGCTCGTGGCACCCGGCTCGGACGCGCAGCGCTCCCGGCACGCCATGGTGATCCGGCCCGGGTACTTCGATCGCTCGCCCTGCGGGACCGGCACGAGCGCGCGGATGGCCCAGCTGCACGCTCGCGGCCAGCTCGGGCTCGACGAGACGTTCGTGAACGAATCACTGCTCGGGCGCCCGTTCCTGGGCCGGCTCGTGGGGACCGAGGACGTCGCCGGTGTGCCGGCGGTCGTCCCCACGATCACCGGCAGCGCCTGGATCACCGGCACCTCCCAGCACGTGCTCGACCCGAGCGACCCCTTCCCGATCGGGTTCCTGCTCGGCTGAGCGCCGTCAGCCGGGCCTGCGGCTGCGAGCCGCGGCGGCGCGGCGAGCCGTCA
>JALOLH010000125.1 GCA_025456065.1 Candidatus Nanopelagicales bacterium
GCGCAGCAGGCGGCAGCGGCGCAGGCAGCGGCCCCTGCCGGCGGCTCGGACCTCATCGCCGAGCTCAAGCAGCTGGCCGACCTGAAGGCCGCCGGCGTGCTCTCCGACGCCGAGTTCGAGGCGGCGAAGGCCAAGCTGCTCGGCTGAGTGGGACCCCGGCAGCGGCCGACCCGCTCAGGGCGGCCGGCGGGAGGACGTCGTGGCGCCGTGGTACGGGCCGCTGGAGGTGAGGCATGTCGACAGGCGCGAGGATCGTCCTGGCGATCATCGTCCTCCCGATCCTGGTCACGTTCGCCTGGAGCCTGTTCCGCCAGTCGGTCGTGACCATCCCCGCCGGGCGGATCGGGCTGCTGGTGGTCCGGGGCAGGCCGACGGACAAGGTCCTGCTGCCCGGGCCGCACTGGGTGCCGGCGCTGCGCAAGCGCCAGTCCGTCGAGTACCCGGCACTGGAGATGTCGCTGCGCTGCACCGAGTCGCCCGGGCAGCCGACCCCCGCCGAGTCCTACGCGCCGCCCCTGCGCGTCACGCTCGGCGATCGGGCCCAGGCGGTGGTCGAGGTCACCGTGCGCTTCCGCATCGACCCCGAGCGGCTGCGACTCGTCCACGACCGCTTCGGCCCTGAGGGCATCTGGGCGGTGGTCCGTGACGACGCAGCCCGGGCGGTGGCCGCCGAGCTGGCCGATCCGGCCGTCACGATCGACCAGGCCTTCGGCACCGAGCGGGTGGCGCTCGAGCGGCGCCTGTCCGAGGCCGTGGGCGCGGCGCTCGACGCCGACGGCCTGCTCCTGACCGGGTTCGCCCTCGGCGCGATCGACCTCGGTCGTGCCGGTGAGCTCATCCAGGCCGTCGTCCGGGCGCGTCTGGAGCTGGCCAAGGAGGAGGCCGAGGCCGACACGCGCCTGGCCCGGGTGACCCATGACGCCGAGCTGGCCCCGCACCTCGCGCGCATCGGCGACACCGCGCTGCGCTACCGGCAGACCGACGTCTGGCGGGAGCTGGCGTCCCGGCCCGAGGGCATGACCATCCTCGGACCGGGCCTGGCAGGCGCGGCGGCACCCGCCGATGCCGACCAGGCGGACTCGAGGACGCCTGGGGAGGCTGAGGGGAGCCCGGGTGGAGCGTGACTTCTTCGGCGAGCGGTTCCTCGAGGTGCTCGCCGTGGTCCTGCTCGGTGTCGCCACCGTCGGAACCGCCTGGTGCGGCCTGCAGTCCGCGCTCTGGAACGGCGAGCAGGACGAGCTGATCGCGGCCACCGCGGAGGCCCGGCTCGAGGCGAACCGCGCCTACGGCACCGGAATCCAGCAGCTGGCCTACGACGGGAACCTCATCGCCGAGTACGCCCTCGCAGTCCGCGAAGGTGACGAGCGGATGCAGGCCTTCCTTCAGGAGAGCCTCATGCGTCCCGCCCTGCTGCCCTTCCTCGAGCGTTGGCAGGCCGAGCTCGAGTCGGGCACAGCCACCCCCAACATCCTCGAGGACGAGGAGTACGTGGCGAGCCTCAGCGCTGGGTACGACGAGGCGACCGCCCGGGGCGACGCGCTGGCGGCCGAGGCGAACCGAGCCGGCGGGATCGGCGACTCCTACATCGTGACGACCGTCCTGCTCGCGGTCGCCCTGTTCTTCGCCGGCGTCACCTCGTCGTTCCGCTTCCCGTCCCTGCGGCTCGCGCTGCTGCTCGGCTCGGCGATCTGCATCGCGCTGGCCGCGGTGCGGCTGATCGACCTCCCCATCGCGGCGACGACCAGCGAGCTGGTCCCCTGGCTCGGCAGCTGACCGACGGGGTCAGATCCCCCAGGGCAGCCCGAGGACGTACCAGAGCAGGAAGAACGCCGTCCACGCGATGGTGAGCGCGACGAAGTAGGGCAGCATCAGCGCGATGACCGTGCCGATGCCCGAGCGGCGGTCGTAGCGGGCGGCGAACACCACGATCAGGGGGAAGTAGGCCATGATCGGCGTGACGATGTTCATCGGGCTGTCGCCCACGCGGTAGGCCGCGAGGACGGCCGCGGGGTCCACGCCCAGGCGCATGAACACCGGGATGAAGATGGGGGCGAGCAGCGCCCACTTCGCGATCGCCTGCGGCAGGATGATGCCGACGACCAGGGTGATCAGGATCGCGATCAGCAGCAGCCAGCCCGAGCCGATGTCCACCTGCTCGATGACCTCCCCCAGCTTCACCGCGGCGACCTGGGGCATCTTCGAATAGTTGAAGTACGCGATGAACTGCGCGATCAGCAGGAACAGCAGCAGCAGCCCGGCCAGGCCGGCCCACGACCTCGTCACCGCGTCGATGGCCTGGGTGCTCGTGCGGATCGTCCCCGCGCCCCGGCCGAAGCCCAGCCCCGCGGCCAGGAACAGCAGCGAGATGATCACGATCAGGCTGTTCATGAACGGGGAGGTGCCGATGATGCTGCCGGTCTCGGGGTCGCGCAGGGGTGCCCCCGGCGGGGCGGTCAGCAGCACGATCACGGCCAGGGCGGCGAGGAACCAGATGCCGGAGGCCCGCAGGCCGCGCTGCTCGGCGCCGGGCTCGACCTCGGCCCCCTCGTCCGCGGCCTGGATCTCCCCGCTTCCCGGCTCGGGCGCCACCGCGGGATCGTAGGTGCCCAGGCGCCGCTCGACGGCGCGCGTGGTGACCAGGGCGAGCACGACGGTCAGCAGCAGCGTCGAGGCGATGCCGAACCAGAGGTTCGCCGTGAGGTCGACCGAGCCGGTGGCGTCGACCAGCTGGATCGACTCGTTGGTGATCTCGGTGAGCACCGCGTCGGTGGGGGTCACCAGCAGGTTCACGCCGAACCCGCCGGCCACCCCCGCGAACGCCGCGGCCATCCCCGCCAGCGGGTGGCGCCCGACGCTGGCGAACGCCGCCGCCCCGAGCGGGATGAGCACCAGGTAGCCGGCGTCGGAGGCGATGCTGGACAGGATGCCGAGGAACACGATGATGAAGGTGAGCGAGCCGGCCGACGAGGCGGCGACGAGCCTTCGGATGAGCGCGCCGATGAGCCCGGACCGCTCGGCGACCCCGACGCCGATCATCACGATCAGGATGATCCCCATCGCCGTGAAGCCCATGAAGTTGGGCACGAAGGACGTGAAGAGGTAACGGATCCCGTCGGCGTCCAGCAGCCCCCGGATCGCGACGGTCTCGGTGACCACCTCGTACTCGCTGGCGTCGGGCGGCTGCGACGGCATCACCTCCCCCGGCAGCGCACCGTCGAGGTCGATCACCTCGATCGACTGCGCGGGCGGCCGGACCACCTCGTAGGTGGCGCTGACGCCGATCCAGGCCATGAGCTGCGAGAGCACGATCACGCCGACGCACAGCGCGAGGAACAGCAGCGCCGGGTGCGGCACCTTGTTGCCCACGCGCTCGATCGTCTCGAGCGCGCGCTCGACGAACCCGGGGCCCGCGGCACGGTCCTGCTCGACAAGGTCACTCATGGCGCCCTCCCGCCGTCGCGGGCCACCGTAGGGCAGCACGCGGCCGGGACGCTCGGCCGGAACCGCGCCCCCGGGGCGCACCG
>JALOLH010000079.1 GCA_025456065.1 Candidatus Nanopelagicales bacterium
CCTGCAGGACTACCCGATCGAGCAGTACATCCGCGACGCCAAGATCGACACCCTGTACGAGGGCACGACCGCGATCCAGGGCCTGGACTTCTTCTTCCGGAAGATGGTCCGTGACCAGTTCAAGGCCGTGATGTACCTCGGCGGGCAGATCGCCGAGTTCGCCAAGGGCGACCCGGGTGGCTCGCTGACCCACGAGCGCGAGCTGCTGGGCAAGGCCCTGGAGGACGTCCAGGCCGCGATCGGCGTCCTCGGCGGCTGGGCGATGGCCTCGCAGCAGAACCCGTCGGAGATCTACAAGGTCGGCCTGAACACGACCCGCCTGCTCATGATGATGGGCGACCTGGTCATCGGCTGGCTGCTGCTGCGCCAGGCGGAGGTGGCCCAGGCCGCACTGCCCACGGCGTCGGCCAAGGACGTCCCGTTCTACGAGGGCAAGGTCGCCGCGGCCAAGTGGTTCGCCGCCAACCGGCTGCCGCTGCTCGCCGCCGAGCGGGTCGTGCTCGAGACGACGACCAACGACGTGATGGAGCTGCCGGAGGCGGACTTCTGATCGGATGAGGCGCCGCCGCGGGGCGGCGCCACGCAGGGCCGGACGGGCCCCGCCGGAGTGGTTGCACCCCCCGGCGGGGCCCGTCTCCTGCGCGCCGCCCGTGGTCCGTTCCGTCCGCGAGCGTGCGGCCGCGTCAGAGGAACCGGTGCATCACGTGCATCCCGACCCGGCCGAGGGTCGGGTGCTCGAACGCCTCGGGGATGGTCGCCAGGATGGTGAACCCGAGTGACTGCCACAGGCGCACGGCCGGGTTCGTCACGACCACGGCGTTGAACTGCATGGCCCGGAACCCCTCGGTCCGCGCGGCGGACAGCACGTGCTCGGCGAGCGCCCGCCCGACGCCGCGCCCGCCGGCGGCCGGGTCGACGACGAAGCTGGCGTTCGCCACATGCGACCCGCGCCCGGGATGGTTCGGCCCGTACTTGGCGATGCCCACCGGGCGCTCGGCGTCCAGGGCCACCACGGCGCGCCACGGCAGCGGCACGAGCCAGGCGGCGCGCGCCTCGGCCTCGCCGATGTCCTGGGGGTAGGTGTAGGTCTCGCCGGCGGCCAGCACCGGCTGGAGGAACGCCCAGACGGCGGGCCAGTCGGCGGGGGTGGCAGGGCGGATCTCCACCCGCACAGGGTAGGCGTCGGCGCTGCGTGGGCCGGACGGGCCGGGGTCAGCCCATCCGCCGGTCGTCCAGCGCTGGGAAGGCCCCCCGCCAGGCGGCCACCCGGGTGGGGTCGACCTCGACGGAGAGGACCTCCTCCCCGGGACCGGCCTCGGCGAGCACCTCACCCTGCGGGTCCACCACCATCGACAGCCCGGCCATCGGAACGCCGGCGTGCGTCCCCGCCTCGTTGCAGGCCAGCACGTACGCCTGGTCCTCGACCGCCCGCGCCCGGGCGAGCACCTGCCAGTGGACCTGACGGCGCTCGGGCCACCCCGCCGGCAGCACGAAGGCCTCGGCCCCGGCGTCGACCAGCTGCCGGAACAGCTCGGGGAAGCGCAGGTCGTAGCAGGTCGCCAGGCCGGTCCGGCCGAGCGGTGAATCGATGACGGCGAGCGCCTCGCCACTGCTCATGACGGTCGTCTCGCCGCCGTTGAACCCGAACAGGTGCACCTTGCGGTAGGTGGCGGCGACGGAGCCGTCGGGCGCGAGCACGACCTGGGTGTTGTAGTGCCGCAGGACACCGTCCGGGCCGGTCACGCATTCGGGGAACGAGCCACCGAACAGCCAGGCCCCCGCGTCGGCCGCCACGCCGGCCAGGGCCCGCACGAGCGGCCCGTCGGCCGGCTGGGCGTGGGGGGCCACCAGGTCGACGGCGAAGGCACCGATCGGCCACAGCTCGGGGAGCACGAGCAGGTCGTGGTCGGTCGCCACCTCGGCGGTCGTCGCCAGGACCCGGTCCACCCGCGCGGCCACCGGCTCCTCGTCGGTGATGCCCACCTGGACGAGGGCGACGCGGACCGGCATGATCATCAGCCTAGGGCAGTCCCCGCGCACCAACGACGCGGGCGATCGGCCCCTCGCGGGCCCCGGCGGCCGTTCACCCGGACGGGTGACCGGGCCGCAGCGCCGCCCGCAGCTCGCCGTCCGCCACGTGCCAGTGGCTCAGCTCCGCCCCGTCGACCAGCACGACCGGGATCAGCTCCCAGTACCGGTCGGCCAGCCCGGGGTCGTCGAGGATGCTCACCTCGTCCCACCCGACGCCGAGCTCGCCGCACACCCGCACCACCACGTCGCGCGCGACGTCGCACAGGTGGCAGCCCGGCTTGCCGACCAACCGGACCCGAGCCTCGGGCGGGCTCACGGCCGGGCGTCCCGCAGCCTGGCCTTGGTCACCTTGCCGGTGCTCGCCCGCGGCAGCCGGGTGGCGAACTCGATGATCGACGGGCACTTGAAGCGCGCCAGGCGGGCCTCGCAGAAGGCCCGCAGGTCGTCGGGCTCCGGGACGCCGGGGTGCAGCACCACGACGGCCTTCACCGTCTCGCCCGTGAGGGGATGGGGCACGCCGACCACGGCGACCTCGCGCACCGCCGGGTGCGTCCCGAGCACCGCCTCGACCTCCCGGGGGTACACGTTGAACCCGGAGACGATGATCAGGTCGCGCCGTCGGTCGACCAGGCGGTAGTCCCCGTCGTCGTCCACGATCGCGACGTCGCCGGTGTGGAACCAGCCGTCCTCGTCGACGGCCCGCGTGCCGGGCCAGTAGCCGGCCAGCAGCGACCGGCCGCGCACCCACAGCTCCCCCGGGTCGCCCTCGTCCACCTCGTTGCCGTCGGCGTCGCGCAGGCTCACCTGCACCCCGGGCAGCGGTCGGCCGACCGAGCCCGGCTTGGCGCGCTTGGCCACGAGGGTCGAGGTGACCACCGGGGCGCACTCGGTCAGGCCGTACCCCTCCCAGATGGTGAGTCCGGTGATGGTCCGGAACTGCTGGAAGACGGCCGGGGGCAGGGCGGAGGCGCCGCTGACCAGCAGCCGGACGCCGTCCATCGACTCGCGCAGCGACCCCTCGGCGCTCCAGGAGACGTACATGGGCGGGGCGCCGGCGATGTTGGTGACCCCGAGCTCGCGGATCGCGGCGAGGGAGCCGCGGGGATCGAAGCGCTCCAGCAGCACCGAGGTCGCGCCGACCCGGGCCGCCAGGCCCAGCGCGGCGTTCAGCCCGTACACGTGGAACAGCGGCAGGACGATCAGCAGGCGGTCGTCGGGCGTCATCGCCCGCGGATGGCGCAGCTTGGCCAGGGCGTCGACGTTGGCCCGCAGGGCGCCGTGGCTGAGCATCACGCCCTTCGGCTGCCCCTCGCTGCCCGAGGTGTAGAGCAGCACGGCCAGGTCCCGGGCGGCCGTGCGCGGCACGCTGAAGGCCCCGCGCCCGGTGGGTGCGGCCCCGACGAGCGCCTGCCCCGCCTCGTCCTGCACCCCGACCACCGTGAGGGCCGAGGAGCGCCGGGCCACGGCGGCAGCGACCCGGGCCGTGCCCGCGTCGTGGAGCAGCAGCTCGGCCCCGGCGTCGGCGCAGAGCCGCACGACCTCGTGCGCCGTCGAGGTGGTGTTCAGGGGCACGGCCACCATGCCCGCGCGCAGGATGGCGAAGTAGGCGATGGGGAACTCGGGACGGTTGCCCAGCATGAGCGCGACGCGGGCCCCCCGGGCCAGCCCCCGCTCGTGCAGCGCGCGAGCGGCCCGATCCACCCGCGCGTCCACGTCGGCCCAGGACAGCTGCTCGGTGCGGGTGACCAGCGCCGGGTGCGTCGGACGCGCACTCGCAGCGTCCCCCACGAGGTCGGCCAGGTTCGTCACACCGGCAGTCTGGCACGCGGACGATCCCCTAGGCTCGCCTCATGTCGACACCCGGCACTCCCGGCGAACAAGGCGCTCCCCACCCCGCCGACGACGCTCCTGCCCACGCCGACGGGCCGGCCCCGGAGCCGGAGGCCACCGCCGAGCAGCCGGCCGCCCAGGTCGTCGAGGTGGTCCAGGACACGTACCCCCCCGCGGTCGTGGAGGTGGTCGAGGTCGCAGCGGAGGGCGGGGGCGCGGACGGCGAGTCCGAGGAGCCCGCCCACCACAGCATCACCGAGGGCATCGGCGCCCTCGAGGAGAGCAATGCGGGCCCGGGCGCCGCGGCCTTCTTCGACGTCGACAACACCATGATCCGCGGCTCGAGCTTCGGCGCCCTGGCCAAGGGGATGGCCGACCGGGACTTCTTCACCACGGCCGAGATCCTCGAGTTCACGTGGAAGCAGATGAAGTACATGGTCTCCGGCAAGGAGCACATGGGCGACATCGCACGGGCCACGGAGAGCGGGCTGGCGTTCGTCAAGGGGCGTTCGCCCGACGAGATCCGGGCCCTGGCCAACGAGGTCTACGACGAGACGATGGTCCAGCGGCTCTGGGCCGGCAGCGTCGAGCTGGCCGAGGCCCATCAGGCGCTGGGCCACGAGGTCTGGCTGGTGAGCGCCACCCCGATCGAGGTCGCCGAGGAGATCGCCCGGCGCCTGGGGTTGACCGGCGGGCTGGGCACCGTCGCCGAGGTGGTCGACGGGGCGTACACGGGACGGCTCGACGGGCCCCCCCTGCACGGCACGGCGAAGGTCGAGATGATCCGCCGGCTCGCCGAGGAGCGGGGCCTGGACCTGGCTCGCTGCGCGGCCTACTCGGACTCCTCCAACGACATCCCGATGCTCTCCAGCGTCGGGTACCCGGTGGCGGTGAACCCCGACGGCCAGCTGCGGGCGCAGGCGAGGGCCCAGGGGTGGCCGATCCGCGACTACCGGCTGCGCGGCCGGGAGTCGGTCCGCAAGGGGGTGCCGGCAGCCGCGGCCGCGGGCGCCGCGGTCGGGGTCGCCGTGGGCGTGGCCAAGGTGGCGCGGGCGATGCGCGAGGGCGGCACGACCTGACCGGACCCGCCGGGGTCAGCGGAACAGGCCGCGGCGCCGGACGAGCATCCGGTAGAGGTTGTGCTGGATCGTCTCGCGCACCTGGTCGGTGATCTCGAAGACGAGCATGGGGTCATCGGCGGCAGCCGAGCCGAAGGCGGCGGTGTCGATCGGCTCGCCGAACTCGATGACCCACTTGCTGGGCAGCGGGACCACGCCGAGCGGGCCGAGCCAGGGGAACGTGGGCGTGATGGGGAAGTAGGGCAGGCCGAACAGCCGGGCGAGCAGCCGGGCGTTGCCGATCATCGGGTAGATCTCCTCGGAGCCCACCACCGAGCACGGCACGATCGGCACGCCGGTGGACAGGGCCGCGGAGACGAAGCCGCCCCGGCCGAACCGCTGCAGCCGGTACCGCTCGGAGAAGCGCTTGCCGGTGCCCTTGTAGCCCTCGGGCCAGACCGCCACGAGCTCGCCGGCGCGCAGCAGGCGCTCCGCGTCGGGCGTGCAGGCCAGGGTGGCCCCCGCCTTGCGGGCGAGCATGCCGACGAACGGCAGGCTGAACAGGAACTCCCCGCCGAGGGTCCGCAGGTGCCGGTGGGCGGGGTGCTCGTCGAGGATCGCCAGCTGCACCATGGCGGTGTCCAGGCCGATCGTCCCCGCGTGGTTGCCCACCACGAGCGCCCCACCCTCGGCCGGGATGTGCTCGATGCCGCGCACCTCGACCCGGAACCAGTGTCGGTAGAGCGGCCGCAGGGCGGCCATGAGGACCGAGTCGTTCAGCTCCGGGTCGAAGCCGAACGCGTCGACCCGGTACTCCCCGAGGGCCCGGTGGCGCAGGAACTCCAGCGCGAGGCCCACCTGGTCCGACCAGCTCGGCCCGTCGCCCGGCACCGCCACCTCCCCCGTCTGGCTGTCCTCAGCCCCCGGCATCTGCAGGATCTGCGCGTCGCTCACGCCGACCATCCCGAGAGGATCCGCCCGGCGACCGTCTCGGCACCGCTGACCAGGTCGGGGGAGAGCACGTTGTTGAGCCGGCGGGCGTGCACGAAGTCGTCGAACGCCTGCTCGGTGGTGAACCGCGGGGTGAACCCGAACCGCGTCGTCAGCCGGGTGATGTCCACGGCCCGGCCGTGCGTGAGCAGCCGGATCTGCTCGGGGCTGAAGTCGGCGAACCCGCCCCGGCGGACCCAGCGCCCGGCCACGCCGACCAGCGGGGACCAGATCGGGACCTCGACCCGCCCGGCCCGCCGGATCGCCTGCGACAACGACAGCACGCCCTCGCCGGCCACGTTGTAGATGCCCGGATGGGCCTCGACGGTGGCCCGACGGATCACCTCGAGCCCGTCGTCCTCGTGCACGAACTGCAGCCGGGCGTCGTAGCCCCAGACCGTCGGGATGACCGGCAGCGAGAAGTACTGCGCCATGGGCGTGTTCGCGGTCGGACCGAGGAAGTTGGCGAAGCGCAGGGTGGAGACGGTGAGGTCCGGGCGCCGCCTGGCCAGCCCGCGCACGTAGGACTCGACCTCGACCGAGTCCTTGGCCCAGCCCCCGGTCGGCGGGTGCCGGGGCTCCATGTCCTCGGTGAACAGGGCGGGGTCCCCGGGGCCGGCCCCGTACACCGACGTGCTCGACTTGACCACGAGCTTGGTCACCGAGGCGGCCTTCTGGCAGGCGGCCAGCAGCTGCATCGTCCCGATGACGTTGATCTCCTTCATCGGGGTGCGCCCGCCGGCCTGGCGCGGGGTGGCGATCACGCCCATGTGCACGACGGTGTCCACCTCGGCGGTGGCCAGCACCTTGCCGATGATGGGGTTGCGGATGTCGGCACGCACGAAGTCCGCGCCGCCGATGTCCCCCGTCGGGGCGACCACGTCCACGCCGATGACCCGCTCGATCGCGGGGTCGTCGGTGAGGATCCGAGCCATCCGCCCGCCGAGGTAGCGGGAGACGCCGGTCACCAGGACGACGCGCGCCATGGCCTACTTCTGGTTGCGCCGCTGGACGCGGGTGCGCTTGAGCAGCTTGCGGTGCTTCTTCTTGGCCATGCGCTTGCGACGCTTCTTGATGACGGAACCCACGGAACGGACCTCATTACTCGACTGGCGACAAGTGGCCCAATGCTACCGGGCGCCACGCGCGGTCCCGGACGCCCGTCAGGCGCTGTCGACGAAGGACCGGCGCAGGTACTCGTCGACGACGTGCTCGGGGATCCGGACGCTGCGGCCCACCTTGAGCGCGGGCAGGGCCCCGGAGTTCACCATCCGGTAGACCGTCATCTTCGACAGCCGCATGATCGCCGCGACCTCCGCGACGGTCAGCAGCTTCACCTCACCCAGCGGGCGGTCGTAGGCGGACATCCGCGATCACCTCCACCGTGGGTCCTCGGCGCGATCGTACGCCCCAAGCGGCGACGGGGGAATGCCCGCGCTCCAGCAGCCTCCGGGCATCCTGCAGGACCGGTCAGAAGGCTCCGAACGGGTCGGCGACCAGGCCCCAGTGCGGGAAGACGGCCCGGCGGGTGTCCATGATCGCCTTGTCGAGGGGGTCCTCCGGGTGGTAGCTGCGCTCGAACGGCTGGCCCCACGGGTCCCGGCCGTCGGTCATGCGACCGGGGCCGTTGCGGCCCAGCAGGTCCTGGACGAACACCCGGAACGCCTCGGGCGTGGGTGTCTCGGGGGGGATCGGCCTGTGGCTGGCCTCGGCGATCAGGTGCGTCCACGCGCGTGGCACCACGTCGATCCACTCGTACCCGCCGCCGCCGACGGCCACCCAGCGCCCCCCGGCCAACCGGTGGGCCAGGCGGTGCACCGACGCGTAGGACGTCCGCTGGCCGTCCACGCTGAGCAGCAGGTGGGCCATCATGTCCTCGAAGTGCGAGTCGCAGCCGTGCTGGCTGAGCAGGAACTCGGGCTGGAACTCCTCGAGCACGGGGGGCACCACCGCGTTGAACGCCCGCAGCCACTGGTTGTCCGAGGTGCCGGCCGGCAGGGCCACGTTCACCGCGGTGCCGGGCGCGTTCGGGCCACCGGTGTCCCAGGGCCAGCCGGTGCCGGGGAACAGGGTCCGCCCGCTCTCGTGCAGGCTCATCGTGAGGACCCGGGGGTCGTCGTAGAACGCCGTCTCGACGCCGTCGCCGTGGTGGGCGTCCACGTCGAGGTACGCCACCCGCTGGACGCCGCGGTCGAGCAGCCATCGGATCGCGACCGAGACGTCGTTGTAGACGCAGAAGCCGGCGGCCCGGTCGGGCATCGCGTGGTGCATGCCGCCGAAGAGGTTGACGGCGTGGTCGGTGCGCCCGGAGTGCACGGCCTCGACGGCGGCCACGGTCGCGCCGCACAGGTGCGCGGCCGCCTCGTGCATGCGCGGGAAGACCGGGACGTCGTCGGTGCCCATGCCCCACTTCGCCTCGCCCGGGTCCCCGGTGTGGCCGGCGGTGCGCACCGCGGTGAGGAAGTCGGGGGTGTGCACCTTCACCAGGTCGTGCACCCCGGCGGGGAGCACCTCGCGGACGATCTCGACGTCGTCGTGCGCGAAGAGGCCGAAGTCCTCGGCCAGGCGCAGCGCGAGCTGGACCCGGATGGGAGCCATCGGATGGCCCTGGCCGAAGTTGTACGCGGCCAGGGCCGGGTCGGCGATGATCGCTACCCGCTCGCTCACGCGGCCCAAGGTAGTCCCGGGTCGTCGACCCATGCGCCACGGGGCTGGGGGGGCCGCTCGCCGCGCGCCGGACGGCAGCGCGGGTTCGACCAGCGGCACCGCACGGCCGCGGGGACCACGGCGCGCATCGCCTCGGGCGGATGCATAGCCTCGACGGCATGCCGCCGCGCCGACCCCGCAACGAGCCGTGGCGGCGAATGCGACGGGCGAGCGCACGGATCCCCGAGGCCAACCGCACGGCGCAGGGCGCGGCGGTCGCGGGAAGCTCGCAGGTGGCGGCACGGACCCAGCACCGGCAGGCCAGGATCGCGCGCAGCTCGCCCACCCGGACGGTCGTGCTGTCGTTCGCCGTGCTGTGCCTGGTGGGCACGGCGCTGCTCATGCTCCCCGGCATGCATGCCGGTGGTGGTCTCGCCAGTCCCAGCACCGCCCTGTTCACCGCCGTGAGCGCGGTCACGGTGACCGGGCTGACCGTGGTGGAGACCGAGACCTACTGGAGTCCGCTGGGCCAGGTGGCGATCCTGCTGCTGGTCCAGGTGGGCGGCTTCGGCATCCAGGCGCTGGGCACGCTGTGGATCCTCATGCTGAACCGCAAGCTCGGCGCCGCCTCGCGCCTGGCCACCCAGGCCGAGACCGGCGCGCTGACCCCGGGCGACGTGCGTCGGGTGCTGCGGGCCCTGGCCATCATCACGCTGGTGGTCGAGTCGCTCGTGGCCGTCGCGCTGACGCTGCGGTTCGCGATCGGCTATGACCACTCCTGGGCCAGGGCCGCCTGGTTCGGCATCTTCCACAGCATCACGGCGTTCAACAACGCCGGCTTCGACATCCTCGTCGCGTTCGACCCGGACCCGCTGATCCTGGGCCCGATCGGCCTGGCCGTGGTGATCGGCGGCCTGGGCTTCCTGGTCGTCGTCGAGGTCTTCACCCGCACCACCGGCGCCCGGCCGCTGCGTCCCTGGCGCCTGCCGCCCCCACCGAGCACGCTCGAGGCGATCACGGCGCGCGGGCGGGAGCTGGGCCGGCGCTCGCGGTACCGCCTCGGCGGCTTCCACCCCGAGCGATTCGGCTTCGGCAACCCGATCCCGATGTCGCTGCACACGCGGCTCATGCTGGCCGGGACTGCCGTGCTCATCACCGCCGGCTCGGCGCTGTTCCTGCTGTTCGAGTGGACCAACGCGGGCACCTTGGGGCCCATGCCGATCTGGGAGAAGCTCAACGTCGGCATCTTCTCGGGGGGCATCTCCCCGCGCACGGCAGGCTTCTCCGCGGTCGACTACACGCAGGTGCTGCCCGAGACGCGGCTGCTCACCGACGTGCTCATGTTCATCGGCGCCGGCAGCGGCAGCACCTCGGGTGGCATCAAGGTGACCACGCTCGTGATCCTCGTGCTGGCGGCCGTGGCGGAGATCCGCGGCCAACCGGACGTCACGGTGCTCGACCGGCGCATCCCCGACGCCACGGTGCGCGTCGCCATCGCGGTCACGATGGTGAGCGCCCTCGTGGTGGTGGCGGGCACGATGGCCCTCGAGACGCTGACGAACCTGGGACTGGACTACGCCCTCTTCGAGACGGTCTCGGCACTGGCCACCGTCGGCCTGTCGGCCAACGTCACCCCGACGCTCCCGGAGCCCGCGCAGCTGCTCGTGGTCCTGCTCATGTTCCTGGGAAGGGTCGGCCCGCTCACGTTGGCCTCGTCGCTGACGCTGCGCGCGACCGTGCCCCACTACCGGCTGCCCGAGGGCCGCCCGATGATCGGCTGAGAGGAGCGCGCATGGAGGCCAGGGCCGTGGAACCGGTGGTCGTGCTGGGGCTGGGCCGGTTCGGCCGCAGCGTCGCCGGGGCGCTGACCCGGGAGGGCTGCGAGGTGCTGGCCGTCGACCGGGACCCCGAGCTGGTCCGCCAGATCAGCTCGCAGGTCACGATGGCCGTGCAGGCCGACGTGACGAGCAAGGATGCGCTGGCCCAGCTCGGCGTCGCCGAGTACACCCGGGCCGTGGTGGCGATCGGGGACAACGTCGAGTCCTCGCTGGTCTGCGCGCTGATCCTCAAGGAGGACTTCAAGATCCCGGAGATCTGGGCCAAGGCGATCAACGCCCAGCAGGCCAAGATCCTGCGCAAGATCGGCGTCACCGAGGTCATCTCGCACCGAGTACATCCCGACGGTCGACGGGTTCGCCTACGCAGGCCTGCCGGTGCAGCGCTCCTGGGTGGGCCGCCGGCTCACCGACATCACCACGCTGAACGAGCGGGGCATCCTCGTCCTGGCCGTGAGCCGCAACGGGCTGGGGCTGCCCGAGCTCGCCACCCCGGAGGTCGTGCTCGGCGCCCGGGACGTGCTGGTGGTGTGCGGGCCGGAGGACGAGCTGACACCGCTGCTGGCCTGAGCGCCGTCCGCTCCCAGGCGAGGGCCGTGCGGTCAGTCGCCGGCGAGCTCCTCGGAGCGGTCGCGTGCGGCCCGCATCGCCCGGGTGAAGGCGGCCTTGACGGCGAGCTCCTCGAGCACGTGCAGCGCCGCCGCGGTGGTCCCGCCCGGCGAGGTGACGTTCTCGCGCAGCACGGCGGGGTGCTCGCCGGAGTCGCGCAGCATGGTCGCTGCCCCGATCAGCGTGTGCACCGTGAGGTCCCGTGCGAGCGGTCGGGGCAGGCCCAGGTGCACCCCGGCGTCGATCATCGCCTCGGCGACCGCGAACACGTAGGCCGGACCGGAGCCACTGACCGCCGTGACGGCGTCCTGCTGCCACTCGGGCACCTCGCGCACCTCGCCGACCGCGCCGAGCACCCGCTCGGCCAGCGCCACCGAGGACGTCGGGCAGTCACTGCCGGCCGAGACCACCGACATGCCCAGGCCGATCAGGGCCGGCGTGTTCGGCATGGCCCGCACGACCGGCGTGCCGGACGGGAGGTGGGCCGCGAGGGCCCGGGTGGGGACGCCGGCGGCGATCGAGAGGACGGTCGTGCCCGCCGGCATGGCGGCCGCGGCCTCGGCCAGCGCGCCGGGGACGTCGTCCGGCTTCACCGCCACCAGCACGAGGTCCGCCCCCGTCACGGCCTCCGCGATGCCTTCCACCACGCGGATGCCGTGGCTGTCGCGCACCCGGGCTGCGGTCGGCGCGTGCGCATCGGCCGCCACCAGCCGCTCCGGCGGCCAGCCCGCCTGCAGCAGGCCGGCGAGGATCGCCTGGCCCATCCGGCCAGCCCCGAGCAGGGCGACCCGGGGGTGCTCGGCGCTGCCGTCCTCGAAGCCGCTCATGTGGCACCCCTCGGCCCCGCCGGCCCGTGCAGGTGGGGGGCGCGGGCTTGCAGCGCGCCGATGTCGACCATGGGACCTCCTCGGGGCGAAGGCTACGCGGCGCCGCGCCCGGCCGTCGCGCATGCCGCGCTGCCCTGTCCATGACCCCGCACGGTCGACCCGGCGGCTGCCCGCCGCTAGCCTGACCGTGGACCCGAGGAGGTGCGTGGTGGATCGCTCCAGGCTGCCCGGATGGTCGTCGGTGAGCCGACGGATCGAGGGCATCGACGTCGTGCGGGTCGCCGACGGCGTCGACCGGGCGGTCAAGGCTGGCCGTGTCGAGATGAAGCGGCGCCGCGAGTCACTGCGGCCGACCGTGGTGGTCACCTACCGCGGCTGGTACGCCGACGGCGTGGCGCACATGGTGGCGCGCACGATCGAGAAGCCGGTGCCGGGCGCCGGGGAGGCCACGGTCGGCACCGGGCAGGTCCTCAAGGCGAACCTGCGGCGCTTCCTGGTGCTCAGCATCGGGGAGGTCACCGTCCGGGCCTCGATGGGGGAGGTGTCGGGGGAGTTCACCAGCGACCGCAGCGGCTACCTGCACATCGCCCTGCCCGTCGGGGAGCTCTCCCCGGGCTGGCACGTGGTCGACATCGACCCGGTGCCCGGCTGGGACGTGCCGCACACGACCGGCCGGGTGCTCGTGCCCGACCCGGCGGGCGGCATCGCGGTGGTCTCCGACATCGACGACACCATCCTCAAGACCGGCCTGACCCAGAACTGGAGCGTGCCGCTCGTGCGCTCGACGCTGCGCGACGTCGCCGACCGCAAGCCGGTCCCGGGCATGGCCGCCTTCTACGCCGCGCTGGCCCGTGGCGTGGGGCCCCGTCGGCCGGTGCCCTTCTTCTACGTGTCCACGGGCTCGTGGAACTTCTACGACTACCTGGTGGCCTTCCTCAACCTGCACCGCTACCCGCGCGGGCCGCTGTTCCTCACCGACTGGGGCCCGAACGCCGAGCGCGTCATGCGCGACGGGCGCGAGCACAAGCGCACCGTGCTGCGTGGGCTGCTGACCGCGAACCCCAACCACGAGTTCGTCCTGGTCGGCGACATCGGCCAGGGCGACCCGGAGACCTACGAGCTGATGGCCCGGGAGTTCCCGGGCAGGATCCGGGCGATCATCCTGCTCTACGTCGGGTCGCACCTCACCGATCGGACCACCGAGGTGGCGGCCCGGGCCTCGCGGCTGCGCGAGGAGGAGGACATCCCGATGTACTACGTCCAGGACGCGGCCGAGGCGGCGACCGCCGCCTGGCAGCTCGGGCTCATCGACGACGCGGGAACCGCGGAGGTCGCCGCTGCCATCGAGGGACGCCGCTCGGACTGAGCCGCTGCGCGTGCCTGCGCCGCACCTGCGCGGGGCGTGGGGTCAGGTCGGTTCGGAGCCGCCGTCGTCGGTCCCCCTGGCGTGCCGGGGCGCACCGGTGGAGGCTGCGGCGGCCTCGGCTGCGGCGGCCTCGGCGGCCCGGCGGGCCGCGGTGGCCTTCGGGTCGGGGTCGAACGTGCGCCGACGCGGCGGTGGCGGCACGGGGGTGGCGTCGGGCACTGGTGGCGGTGCCGGGGCGGCGGACGGCTTCGGCGCCGGCGCGGTGCGGGCGCTGCGCGCGCGGCCGGGCAGGGGCTTGCGCGGGTCGAGCAGGTCCTGGATCACCGGCGCGACCATGAGGATGACCTCGTCCTCGCTCGCCGAGGCCAGCGGCTCCAGCCGGATCGCGTAGCGCGTCATGGCCACGCCCAGCAGGTAGCTGGTGATGAGCGACGAGCGCATGCGGGCGTCCGGCACGCCGATCATCGTGGCGATGCGGTCGACCACGGCCTGCTCGAGGAAGTCCTGCAGCCCGGCGACGGCGTGCCCGGCGTTCACGCCGGTGCGGGCCAGGGAGATCAGCTCGGCCCTGGTGTCCGCGTCCTTGAGCACGTCGAGGGTGTACCGGACGAGGCGCTCGCCGAGCCCCTCGAGGCCGGGGGCCACCAGGGCGGGGATCGCCGCAGCCGGGTGGACCGGCAGGCGCATCGCCGCGGCGAACAGGGCCTCGCGGTTGCGGTAGTACCGGCGCGCGACGTCGGGGGTGACCCCCGCAGCCGCCGACGCGGTCTTCATCGTGAGGCCCACGTAGCCGCGCTTGGCGATGATGTCGCGGGCGACCGTGAGCAGGGCCTCGCGCGGATCGTCGCTCACGGGACGCCAGCCTAGGGCCGCAGCGGTGCCACCGGCGCGGCCACGGCGCTGGCCAGCGGGGCGGCCAGGTGCAGCCGGGCGAACGCCAGCGCCTCGGCGAGATCGGCCTCCCGCTCGGCACGGTTGGCGGCCTTGCGGGTGCTCACCTCGACGGCGATCGTCCCGGCGAACCCGCCGACCGCCAGCCCCTCGAGCAGGGCGTCGCACTGCTGGGTGCCGCGACCCGGCACGAGGTGCTCGTCGCGCGGCAGGCCGGTCCCGTCGGCCAGGTGGACGTGCGCGAGGCGCTCCCCGAGGTCGTCGGCCATCACCAGCGCGTCGCTGCCGGACACCGCGGTGTGCGACAGGTCGAGAGTGACCTGCGGGTAGTCCTGGTTGCGCGGGTCCCAGTCGGGCAGGTAGGCCGCCCACTCACGGTTGCGCGCCCGCCACGGATACATGTTCTCCACGGCGAAGACGATGTCGGTCTCGTCGCGCATGCGGGCCAGCCCGCGCTCGAAGTCCCGGCCGTAGTCGCGCTGCCAGCGGAACGGCGGGTGCACGACCACGGTCGAGGCGCCCAGCCGCTCGGCCGCCGCCTGCGACCGGCGCAGCTTCTCCCAGGGGTCGGTGGACCAGACCCGCTGGGTGACCAGCAGGCAGGGTGCGTGCACCGAGAGCACCGGGATGCCGTGGTAGTCCGACAGGGCACGGATGGCGTCCGGGTCCTGGCTGACCGGGTCGGTGAACACCATCAGCTCGACCCCGTCGTACCCCAGGCGTCGGGCGATCTCGAAGGCCGCCGCCACCGACTCCGGGTAGACCGACGAGGTCGACAGCGCCACCTTCGCGGCGGGCACGGAGATCGGGGCCGGGACGACCCGGTCGGTGACGGTCAGGACCGGCGCGGCGTCCTTGCTGCGGGCTCTGCGCGGGCTCCGGCGCCGGAGCGACCTGACGGCCGCGGCGGCAGCGTCGGCGTCGGTGGCCGGGGGTTCGGCGGCCTCGACGGTGGTGGCCGGGGGCGGTTCGGCGGCGTCGGCGGGAGCAGCCGCGGCCGTCTCCGTCAGGTCGGCGGGTGGCTCCACCGACGGCTCCTCGAGGGCCGCCTCCGCTGGCGGGGTCGCTCGGGGCGCCCGGGGCTTGCGCGGGGCTCGCGGCTTGCGCGTGGTGGGCGTCCTGCCTGCCGGTGCGCCGGCCGCGTCGGCCCCCGGCGACGGCCCGGCGGCGGGCTCGGGGGAGGTCGGTCCGGCGTCGGCCTCCGGGGACCTCCCGGCGGCCGGATCGGGGGAGGTCGTCCCCTCCGTGTCCGCGGCGGTGGCGGGGTCGGCGGCGTCGGTCGGATCGGGGGCGCCGAGCTTCCCCGGGTCCCCGGGATCCCCGTCGATCCCACGGGAGGCGCCGCCCCCTGGGTCCGCCGGCGGATCGGAGGGGGCCGCCGCCGTCCGGCGGGCCCGTCGGGGCCGGGACGGGGTGCGACGGGGGGATGCGTCCGCCGCACCGGGCTGGTCGGGCTCCTCCCCCGCCGCCGGTGCGTCCTCGGGCCGCACGTCCACGGTGCAAGCCTACGGGCTGCCGGCGATGCCGGCCGGACCTGCGCGGCACCGCGCGGGGGCACCTACGCTGGGCACCCATGGAGGAGCTGCCGCTCGGCGGTGCCCGGCACTGGGTGGAGTTCGCGGATCCGGGCCAGCCGGCCCAGGACCCCGCGGTGGTCTACCGAGCGGACCTCACGTGGCTGACCTCGCGGTGGACCTGCATCTTCGGGACGGGGTGCCGCGGCATCTATGCCGACCGGCCCGACGACGGCTGCTGCACGCTCGGTGCGCACTTCGCCGACGCCGAGGACCGCGCCCGCGTCGAGCGCCTGGCCCGCCGCCTGACGGCGCGGCAGTGGCAGCACCGGGGCGAGGGGCGGGATGGGGGTGTGAGCGAGGTCGACGGCGACGGCGAGCCGAAGACCCGCGTCGTGGACGGTGCGTGCATCTTCCTCAACCGGCCGGGCTTCCCCGCGGGGGCGGGATGCGCGCTGCACGCACTGGCGCTCGAGCGTGGCGTGCCCATCACCGAGACGAAGCCCGAGGTCTGCTGGCAGCTGCCGATCCGCCGCGCCTACCACGACGTCGAGCGGCCCGACGGGACCCGCTACCAGCTCGTCGAGATCGCCGAGTACGACCGGCGTGGGTGGGGTGAGGGGGGCCACGACCTGGACTGGTACTGCACCACGGCTCCCGCGGCCCACGTCGGCTCCCGACCCGTCTACGTCTCCTGCCGCGACGAGCTCGTGGCCCTCATGGGGGAGCAGGCGTACACGGTCCTCGTGGAGCACTGCCGGGCTCGGGAGGCGGCGATGGACGCCCTGAGCGCCCGCCAGCTGCCGCTGGCCGGACTCGCGCCGCACCCGGCCGGCGGCCCGCGCTGAGGTGGCGCGACGCACCCGACCTGGCAGCGCCCCGCCGATCCTCGGCGCCCCCAGACGCCCTCACGGCTCGAGGCGCAGCCCGAGCATCCGTGGTCCGGAGAGGGGCGCGGGTGGAGCCATCGGCGAGTCGGGCTCCTGCCACGGGGTGGCCAGCAGCGCGTCGGCGAGATCATCGACCGCGTGCACGCGGACGCTCGGGTGCGCGGGCACCGAGACGGCGTCAGCGCGGGGCAGGACCACGTCGGTCATCCCCAGCCGCGCCGCCTCGGCCACCCGCTGCCGCGCCCCGGGAATCCGGCGCACCTCCCCGGCCAGGCCGATCTCCCCGAACGCCACCCAGCCCACGGGGACGGCGACGTCCAGCAGCGAGCCGTAGGCGGCCAGGGCCGCGGCCAGGTCGGCGGCCGGCTCGGTCAGGCGCGCCCCGCCGACCGGCGCGAGGTACACGTCGCACCGGCCGAGCAGCAGCGACTGGCGCCGCTCGAGCACGGCCAGCACCATCGCCATGCGGCCGTGGTCCAGCCCGGTGATGGTCCGCCGCGGGGTGGGGGCCTCGGTGCGCACGACGAGCGCCTGCACCTCGGTGAGCAGGGGGCGGCGGCCCTCCAGCGCCACCGTCACGCAGGAGCCGGGGACAGCGACCCGACGCTCGGACAGGAACAGGCCGCTGGGGTCGGGCAGCCCGACGAGCCCCGCCTCGCCGAGGTCGAAGCAGCCAACCTCGTCGGTCGGGCCGAACCGGTTCTTCACCGCGCGCACCATGCGCAGCCGCGCGTGCCGGTCGCCCTCGAACGACAGCACGACGTCGACGAGGTGCTCGAGGGTCCGTGGCCCCGCGATCCCGCCGTCCTTCGTCACGTGCCCGACCAGCACGCAGGCCATGCGCCGCTGCTTGGCCAGGCGGATGAGCGCAGCGGTGGCCTCGCGCACCTGCGTGACCCCTGAGACCACGCCGTCCACGCCCGCGCTGGTCATCGTCTGGATCGAGTCGACGACGAGGACGTCCGGGCCCACCTCCTCGGCATGGGCGACCACGGCGGCGACGTCGACCTCGGCGGCGAGGAAGACCCGCTCGTGCACGGCACCGACCCGCTCGGCGCGTGCCCGCACCTGCTCGACGCTCTCCTCCCCGGTCACGTAGAGCGCGCGGCCACCGCGGGCTGCCACCGCCGCCACCGCCTGCAGCAGCAGGGTGGACTTCCCCACGCCCGGCTCGCCGGCCAGCAGCACCACGCCGCCCGGTACCAGCCCGCCGCCGAGCACGCGGTCGAGCTCCGCGACCCCGGTCGGGTCGGCGACCGCGCGGGCCAGGTCCACGCCCGTCATCGGCAGCGCCCGCTCGGAGACCGCACCGGCGACCGGCACCCGGCCGGCGCCGGCACCGACCTCCGACACCGTCCCCCAGGCCTGGCACTCCCCGCAGCGGCCGACCCACTTCGCCGCCTGCCACCCGCACTCCGCGCACCGGAAGACCGAACGCGCTGCACTCCCACCTGCCATGCGGGCACGGTAGTGGCGGTCTCCGACATCGCGGGGCCGAACCACGTCGCCGTGGTCCGGAGCCGGCCCACGGCGGGTCGCCGGGTCCCCCGCCCGCGTCCCCCCGTCGCCTAGACTCCCCACGTCGCGAGGCGGAGGGACGCATGGCTGCAGTCGATCCCGAACTGGCGGTCGCGCTCGCCCGCGTCGCGCCGGGCACCGAGCTGCGCGACGGGCTCGAGCGCATCCTGCGCGGGCGCACCGGGGCTCTGATCGTGCTGGGGCACGACCGCACGGTCGAGGGGATCTGCACCGGCGGCTTCCCGCTCGACATCGACTTCACGGCGACCCGCCTGCGGGAGCTGGCCAAGATGGACGGGGCGGTCATCATCGACTCCACGTCCTCGCGGATCGTGCGCGCGGCCACCCAGCTGGTGCCCGACCCGACGATCAGCACCGGTGAGACCGGCACCCGCCACCGCACCGCCGACCGCGTGGCGAGGCAGACCGGCTACCCGGTGATCAGCGTCAGCAAGTCGATGCACATCATCGCGCTGTACCTCAAGGGCCGCCGCTACGTGCTGGAGGACCCGGCGGCGATCCTGTCCCGGGCCAACCAGGCGCTGGCCACGCTCGAGCGCTACAAGCAGCGACTCGACGAGGTCTCGCGCAGCCTGTCGGCGCTGGAGATCGAGGACCTCGTCACGGTCCGGGAGGTCTGCGCCACCCTGCAGCGCCTGGAGATGGTGCGCCACATCGCCAGCGAGATCCGCGCCTACCTGCTCGAGCTCGGCACCGAGGGGCGGCTGGTCGCCCTGCAGCTCGCCGAGCTGGTCGCCGGCGTCGAGTCCGACCGCGAGCTCGTGGTCCGGGACTACCTGCCGGGCTCGAAGAAGTCGACCCGCAAGCAGCGCACGGTCGAGGGCTCCCTGGAGGCGCTCGACCTGATCGGTCCGACCGACCTGCTCGAGCTCACCTCCGTCTCCCGCGCCATCGGCTACCCGGCGAGCGCGGACACCCTCGAGGACAACGTCAGCCCGCGGGGGCACCGCATGCTCGCCCGCGTGCCCCGCGTGCCGGAGGTCGTGCGCGAGCGGCTCGTCGAGCACTTCGGCTCGCTGCAGGCGCTGCTCGGGGCCTCGGTCGACGACCTGCAGCAGGTCGAGGGCATCGGCGAGAACCGCGCCCGCTACATCCGCGAGGGCCTGTCCCGGCTGGCCGAGTCCTCGATCCTCGAGCGCTACGTCTGAGTAGCCCCCGGCTGGCCCGAGGGCGCGGGTACCGCGTGCGCAGCCGGCCCGGGACGGCGGCCCCCGATCCCGGCGGGCCTACTCGACCGTGAACGTCACGGGCTCGGACTCCACTCCGCCGTTGCGGCCGATCACCTGGTAGCTGCCGGGCTGGGCCTGCCGCTGGTCGGACGGGCAACCCTCGGGCGTGATCGTGCCGGGCCACGTGACCGTCGTCGTCCACGGCTGACCGGGCTCGAGCACCTGCACGTCGTCGTCCTGCGCGGCGTTGCAGAAGTCCGAGGACCACACGAGCGCCGGACCCGAGATCACCCGCAGCTCGTTCGCGCCCGCCCCGACGTCGCGCGAGCAGGGGGTCTGCGACGTGTTCGTCACGGTCATGCTCAGGCGCATGCCCGACCCCACGGTGGTGCTGCTCCGTTCAGTGGTGGCGATCACGCCGACTACGGCGTCAGCGCAGGCGGCCACCCCCGGGCTGGCGCTCGGGGACCCAGCGGGCTCGGGGCTGGCGTCCGGCGTCGGGAGCAGCGACGGCGGCGCCGAGGCGCTGATCCCCGGCGAGGGCTGGTCGCTGGGCGCAGCCGCCGGCTCGTCCCCCCCGCCGCCGAACGCGGCCCGCAGCAGCATCCAGGCCAGCCAGAGCACGAGGAGCAGCGCGACGACGACGACGGCGCGGCGCCGCCAGTAGACGCTCGGCTCCTCCGGGCCCACCGGGTTGATGACCGAACTCACGGGGACACCGTAGCCGGACCCACCCCGGCACCGGCCGCGCCCTCGACCTGCGACGGCCCCGCGCCGGAGGACCGGGCGGGGCCGTCGTCAGGGCAGGGGGCCGTGGTCAGCCCTCGGTCGCCTCAGCGGCGCCACCGGTACCGGCCGCCTCGACCGGCGGGACGTCGGGGACGCCGCCCTTGTCCGTGCCGGTGAGGGTGAAGGTGGCGTCCGGCGCGGAACCCTCGACGTCGACCAGCACGATCTGGCCGGGGCGCAGCTCGCCGAACAGGATCTTCTCGCTCAGGGCGTCCTCCACCTCACGCTGGATCGTCCGGCGCAGCGGACGCGCGCCCAGCGCGGGGTCGTACCCGCGCTCGGCCAGCAGCTCCTTGGCCGCCTGCGTCAGCTCGATGCCCATGTCGCGCTCCTTCAAGCGGTCATCGAGGTGGCTGGCCATGAGGTCGACGATCTGGACGATCTCGCCGCGGGTGAGCTGGTGGAACACCACGATGTCATCGATGCGGTTGAGGAACTCCGGCCGGAAGTGCGCCTTGAGCTCCTGCTGCACCTTGGACTTCATCCGCTCGTACTCGTTGCCCTCGTCCCCGCCGGCGAAGCCGAGCATGACGCCCTTGCTCACGTCCCGGGAGCCGAGGTTCGTGGTCATGATGATGACGGTGTTCTTGAAATCGACGACCCGGCCCTGGGCGTCGGTGAGGCGGCCCTCCTCGAGCACCTGCAGCAGCGAATTGAAGATGTCGGGGTGGGCCTTCTCCACCTCGTCGAAAAGCACGACCGAGAATGGCCGGCGACGCACCTTCTCGGTGAGCTGACCGCCCTCCTCGTACCCGACATACCCCGGGGGGGAGCCGAACAGCCGAGAGGCGGTGTGCTTCTCCGAGAACTCGCTCATGTCCAGGGCGATCAGGGCGTCCTCGTCGCCGAACAGGAATTCCGCGAGCGTCTTGCTCAACTCGGTCTTGCCCACGCCCGACGGGCCGGCGAAGATGAACGACCCGCCCGGACGCTTCGGGTCCTTCAGGCCGGCCCGGGTGCGCCGGATGGCCTGGGACAGCGCGTGGATGGCGTCCTGCTGGCCGATGACGCGCTTGTGCAGCTCGTCCTCCATGCGCAGCAGGCGCGCGGCGTCGTCCTCGGACAGGTCGGTCACTGGGATGCCGGTCATGAGCGCGAGGACCTCGGCGACGAGCTTGTCGTCGACCTCGGCCACGACGTCCATGTCGCCGGCCTTCCACTCCTTCTCCCGCTGGGCCTTCTCGGCCTGCAGCTGCTTCTCGCGGTCGCGCAGGCTGGCGGCCTTCTCGAAGTCCTGCGCGTCGATCGCGGACTCCTTCTCGCGGCGCACGGTCGCGATCCGCTCGTCGAACTCGCGCAGGTCC
>JALOLH010000080.1 GCA_025456065.1 Candidatus Nanopelagicales bacterium
GCTCGGCGTCGCGGGCGCTGAACGGGTCCACGCGGACGCGCCAGGCCGAGAGGACGCCGATCACCTCGTCGTCGACCAGCATGGGCGCCCCGATGATCGAGCGGAACCGACCGAGGCGCTGGGCGTCGATGGCCCCGTAGTCGGGGTCGGCCAGGACGTCCGCTATCTGCTGGGCCCGCCGGTCGATCCCCACCCGGCCGACGAGGGTCCTGCGGTCCGCGGCGATCGGGTGCTCGGCCATGAACGCCATGTACTCCTCGCTGAGCCCGGACTCCCGGGCGAGGCGGTAGGTCGCCCCGGCGGTCAGGTGCATCTGGGCGACGTCGCCGCGGCACAGTCGCTTGGCGCTCTCCACCACCGTCCGGAAGACCTCGTCGACGGTCGACCCCGACCTGCCCAGCGTGCGCAGCACCTCGCGCGTGGCCCGCAGCTGCTCCAGGGCCTCAGCCAGCTCCTCGCGCGGCTCGGACTGCGCGCGCCCGCTGCCAGTCGCCATGGCGCCTCCCCGTGGTCGGACTCGGATGATCGCGACTGCCGTCCGCGCCTGTCCATGGGCTGGCCTGGCGGCACCGGGAGCGCGCAGCGTTCCGGGGGATCGGCCGGCGCGATCGCGCCGCGGCGGGCTATCGCCGCGACGGCTCGGGCGGGGCCAGACCCGCGAGCTCGGCCATCCGGGTCATGCCAGGCACCTCGTGGCGGCGGACGCGTTCCAGGGCGGCGCCGAGCGCGGGGGTGTGGGGGGCGCGCGCGGGGATCCGGGCGGGGTTGAGCGGGACCTCCGCGGCCCAGGCGCGGATGGCGGCGTCCGACAGGAACGCGCGCGTCGCCCAGTAGCCGAGCACCTGCATCCGGGCCCATTCGGTGGGGGTGTCGGAGTAGGGCGAGGGTGGGCAGAGCCGGTTCTTCTCCTCGTCGCCGTCGACGGTGGCCTCGACGTAGCCGACCAGCGCGGCGCCGAAGCAGGGGAAGCCCGCGCGCACCGGCTGCACGGTGATGCTCCCGGGACCCCAGATCGGCACCAGCGGCCGCCGTCGGAGCCCCGGCGCTGCCGCGTGCACGACGACCGCGTCGTCGGCGACGGGGACGGTGCCCTCCGCCAGCACCAGCCGGCCGCGCTCGACCCGGCGCAGGTGGCCGCGCCGCACCACGTCGGTGATGGTGCGCAGCCGATCGAGCTCCCACCGGGCGAGGGTGGGCACCTTGGCCATGGTCGGTGTCACGCGGGGGTCGAGGCGCAGCATCACCCCGGCCTCCTCGAGGCGCAGGAACATCTCGTCGACCGACGCGGCACCCACGGCAGCCCGCTCGACGTCGGCGGCCATGCCGAGGAAGACCGCCGGATCGGGCTGCACGACCGCGCGGTCGATCATCCAGGGGTCGCGGGGGCGCACCCAGCGGATCGCCTCGGGGTCGACGCCGTTGCCCAGCAGCCAGATGCACGTGTCGGTGGCGGTCTTCCCCGATCCGACGACGACGAACTCGGACGGCGCCTGCGCCAGGTGCACGAGGTCGTTCGCCGGGATCACGTGGGCGTCGTCGGCGACCTCGAACGGTGCCGGGGTCTCGGCAGGGATCCGCGGCGCGAGGTAGGCGGCGTCCACCACCCGCCGGCGCACGTCCACCTCGAAGGCCTGGCCGGACACGCGGGAGACGAAGCGCCCCGAACCCACGTACTCGCAGCCGGGATGGAACGACACCCTGCCGGAGCGCAGCAGCCGCTGGAGCACCCGGCCGTAGTAGGCGCAGATCTCGGGCGCCGACGCCCGCTCGTGCAGGCCCTGCTCCGGCCCGTGCGGCTGGCGCTGCCCATCGCCGAGCGGGGTCGAGGCCACGCCGTAGAACGAGGACGCCTGGTGCAGCCGGACGAACGGGTAGGCCGCCAGCCAGTGCCCGCCCACGCCGTGCCGTCGGTCCACCAGCACGACCCGCACGTCGGCGTGGTCGACGAGCGCGTCGGTGAACGCCATGCCCGCCGCGCCGGCTCCGACGACCAGGTAGTCCGCCTCCAGCGAGGTCACCATCGCTCGGACCTCGGTGCTCCGGGCTGCGCCGACGGGGCGGCTGCGAACGGGAGCGGGTCCGGCGTGGTCGCGCTCATCGCTGGAGGAACTCGAGGACGACCCGCGCGAACTCGTCGGGGATCAGCTGGTCGGCGACGTGCTGCTGGCCCTCGAGCACGACGACCCTGCTGTCGGGCAGCGCCCGCTCGACCAGCCCGGTGGCGTCGTGCACGAACCGCGGGCTGTCCGAGCCGAGGATGAGCAGGGTCGGCGCGGTGACCCGCCCACCCTCCGCCGGATCCCACGTCAGTGCCACGCCCATCTCGCGGGGCAGGGTGTGGGCGGTGGCGACACGGCTGGGCCAGCTCGGCAGGGACTGCAGGGCAGCGACCTCGTGCTCGGGCATGCCGACCACCTCGCGCATCATCATCTCGACGACGTCGGCCGGACGGCCCCCGGCGAGCGCCTGGCGCATCCGGTCGAGCAGGTCGGCGGGCTGGGCGGCCTCGTTGATCGCGGGCTCGTACAGCACGAGGCGATGCACGTGCGGGGTGACGGCGGCAGCGCGCAGCGACAGCAGCCCACCGAGCGAGTGGCCGAGCACGTCGACGGCGTGGTCCTCCCGCGCGGCGATCGCATCGATGACGGCGACCACGTCGTCCACCTCGCGGTCCAGCGACCAGTCGACGGCGTCACCGCTCCTGCCCCGGCCACGACGATCCATCGCACAGACGGTGCGGTGGGGCGCCAGCAGACCGGTGATGCGCCAGCGCTGGTGATCCGACATCGCCCCGTGCACCAGCAGCAGCGGGGGTCCCGTGCCGCCGCTCCAGTAGGCGATCGACGTGCCGTCGGTCGAGGTGACGAACTCGGGTCCGTCCAGTTCAGGAAGCATCGCGTCCGACCCTTCGCACGTCGTGGCCGCTCCGGACCCCGGCCACTGCCCGTCCCGGCGACGTCCATGCGTCACGGCAGCGCACTGCGCTCCCGGATGGCACTCACAACCGCTGGACCCCTCTGGATCGCCAGAACGCCTTCTCCGCCTCGACTGCGAGGAACTTGGCCACGGAGAGGCCGATGATGACCGCCCACGAGGCCCAGTCGAGTGCGGCGGTGTGGAAGACCTGCTGCATCACGGGCGCGTAGGTGAAGGCCAGCTGGAGCACGACCAGCAGGGCACTGACCCCCAGGGCGACGCGGTTGCCCGTGAACGCCGAGAGGTTCAGCGCCGACTGGGTGAAGTGCCGCACGTTGAACAGGTACAGCAGCTCGGCAACCACCAGGACGTTCACGGCCGTCGTCCGTGCCTCGTCCACGCCGCTGCCCCTGGCGAGCTCCCACTCGAACGCCGCCAGGGTGATCACCGTCATGAGCAGGCTCACGTAGGCGATCCGGATGCCCAGCGGGCGGGTGATCAGCGGCTGATCGGGCGGGCGCGGCGGCTGGGACATCACTCCCTGCTCCGCCGGCTCGAAGGCCAGGGCCAGCGCCAGGGTCACCGCCGTCACCATGTTGACCCAGAGGATCTGCCCGACCGTGACGGGCATCGTCAGCCCGACCAGGAGGGCGATGAGGATCAGGCCTGCCTCCCCGCCGTTCGTGGGGAGGATGAAGAGCAGGGACTTCTTGATGTTGTCGAACACGACCCGACCGCGCAGGACCGCGTTGGCGATGGTGGCGAAGTTGTCGTCGGTCAGGACCAGGTCGGAGGCCTCGCGGGCGGCGTCGGTCCCCCGCCCGCCCATCGCCACGCCGATGTCCGCGGCCTTCAGCGCGGGTGCGTCGTTGACCCCGTCACCGGTCATCGCCACGTAGTTGCCGCCTGCCTGCAGCGCCGCGACCAACCGCATCTTGTGCTCCGGGCTGGCCCTGGCGATCACATCGTGGCTCCCGGCGGCGACCTGCAGCCGCTCGTCGTCGAGCCCCTCGATGGCCTCTCCGGCCAGGGCCGCATCGCCTCCCAGTCCCAGGTCGTGCCCGATCGCCAGGGCGGTGGCCGCGTGGTCCCCGGTGATCATGACCACGCGGATGCCGGCGCTCCGGCACTGGTCGACCGCGGCGATCGCCTCCTCGCGCGGAGGGTCGAGCAGGCCGACCATGCCCAGCGGGGTGAACGTGGGGAGGTCATCGGCGTCCAGCGCATCGGTGCCGGTGGGCACCTCTGCGCGCGCGAGGGCGAGCACGCGTTCCCCGGCGGTCGCGGCGCGCTCGATCCTGGCCGCCCACCCCGGATCCGCGCTGCGGTCGCAGAGGGCGAGCACGCGCTCCGGGGCACCCTTGAGGATGGCGAACGTCCGCCCGTGGTGGTCGTGGTGCAGGGTGACCATGTAGCGGTTCTCGGATTCGAAGGGGATCTCGTCGAGCCGTGGCATCTGGGCGAGCACCTCGGCCCGATCCAGCCCCGCCTTGAGGGCCAGGGTGATCAGGGCACCCTCGGTCGGGTCACCGACCACCGACCAGGCCCCGGCGTCGTCGCGCGTCAGCGCGGCGTCGTTGCACAGCAGGGCGGCGGTGGCCAGCTGCTGGACGGCGGGCTGATCGGCGACGTCGACCGCCGCTGCGCCCTCGGTGAAGCCGCCGACCGGGGCGTAGCCGACCCCACTGACGGCCAGCTCGGTGTCGGTCAGCAGGATCCGCACGGCCGTCATCTCGTTGCGGGTCAGGGTGCCGGTCTTGTCCGAGCAGATCACCGTGACGGAGCCGAGCGTCTCGACCGCGGGCAGGCGGCGCACGATCGCGCGGTCGGCGGCCATCGCCCGGGTGCCGATCGCGAGCACGATCGTGATGATCGCCGGCAGGCCCTCGGGGATGGCGGCAACGGCCAGGCCCACGACCGCCAGGAACGCCTCCAGGACGTCCATACCGCCCAGGAGCGAGGCGTACAGGAACGCGGCGAGGCCCACGACGAGGATGAAGGCGGTGATCTGCTTGGCGAACTGGTCCAACCGCCTGGTCAGCGGCGTGGACAGCGCCGGGGCCTCCCCGACCATCGCCCCGATCCGGCCGACCTCGGTCTGCGCCCCGGTCGCCACCACCACGCCGCGGGCCTGCCCGTACACGACCAGCGTGCCGGAGAACGCGACGCAGCTCCGGTCGCCGACCCCGGCGTCCTCGAGCACCGCCGCCACGGACTTGTCGGCCGGCACCGACTCCCCCGTCAGCGCCGACTCCTCCACCCGCAGGTTGTGCACCCGGATCAGGCGCAGGTCGGCCGGGACGCGGTCGCCGGACTCCAGCAGGACGACGTCACCCGGCACCAGCCCGCTGGCCTCGATCTCGAGGCGCTGGCCCTCGCGCAGGACGGTCGCTCGTGTGGCGAGCATGGCCCGCACTGCCGCGAGGGCACCCTCAGCCTTGCCCTCCTGCACGAAGCCGATGACGGCGTTGATGATGACGACCCCGAAGATCACCGCGGCGTCCAGGTAGTGCTGCAGCAGGCTCGTCACGACGCCGGCGACGATCAGGACCACGATCAGTGGGTTGTTGAACTGGGTGGCCAGCCGGGCCAGTGGGCCACGGCGGTGCGCCTCGGGGAGCCGGTTCTGGCCGTACCGCTCGAGCCGCTCCTGGGCCTCCGGGGCCGTCAGGCCCTGATCGGGGTCCGTCCGGAGGTCGGCCAGCACGGCGTCGGCCGGCATCGCGTGCCACTGCTGCGAGCGGGGCTCGGCCATCGGTCCAGCGGTCGGCGGCATGATCATCACCCCTGTCCCGGGCGTGCGGGGCGACCCCCTCGAGGATCGGGACATGCCCACCGTAGACGGCGGCGCGGCAGCCGGAGATGGTCCTTCGGCCCACCCAGCGGCGATGGGACGCAGCTGCGACGCACCTGGGATCCAACGGCGACGAAACGCCGGGCGAGCGGCCGACCTCCCGCGCGCGGTCGTCGGCCCCACGCGGCTCGGCTAGCCTCGCCGCGTGTCCACCGTGCTGGCCTGTGGCGTCGCGGTGCTCGACGTGCAGCAGACGGTCGACCGCCTCCCCGGCCCCGACGAGAAGCTGGTGGCCCACGACCTGCTGGTCGCGTCGGGCGGGCCGGCGGCCAACGCCGCGGTGACCGCTGCCGCGCTCGGGGTCGGGGCGCGGCTGGTCACCAGGATCGGCGCATCACCCCTGGGCACCCTGATCCGTGCCGACCTTGCCGCGCACGGCGTCGAGGTGATCGACCGCGCCGGGCCACGGGACCAGCCGGCCGTCTCCACCGTGCTGGTGACGCGCGGCACCGGGCAGCGCGCGGTCGTCTCGGTCAACGCGTCGCAGCAGGCGAGGCAACCCGGTCCCGGGTCGGGCCGGGCGGAGTGGGCGGGCGCACTCCTCGAGGGCGTCGACGCGCTCCTCGTCGACGGGCACCACCTGGACCTCGCGATCCCCCTGGCCGCCGCGGCCCGGGCCTCCGGCAGGCCGGTGCTGCTCGACGGCGGGTCGTGGAAGCCGGGCCTCGAGCGGCTGCTGGCGCTGGTCGACGTCGCCCTGCTCTCCGCCGTCCTGCGGGTCCCCGCCGAGCTGGGCCGCGGTGGGGGCCGGGACGACGACGTGCTGGCCGACGTCGTGGCGCTGGGTCCACCCGCGGTCGCACGATCCCGCGGTCCGCTGCCGATCGAGGTCCTCACCGGCGCCGGCCGGCACGAGGTCCCGGTGCCGCCGGTCCAGGTCGTCGACACCCTGGGGGCCGGGGACGTCCTGCACGGCGCACTGACCGCCTGGTTGGCGATGCGCGGGACCGACGGCCTGCTCGACGGGATCGCCTGGTCGGCACGGGTCGCGGCGGACTCGTGCACGGCAGCCGGGGCGCGGGGCTGGCTGGCCGACGAGCACCACGTGGCCCACCACCGGCGGCTCCTGGCGCCGCCTGCCCCGCCGGCGCAGGCCCCAGGCCCAGGATCCGGCTGATCCGGCCCTCGGCGGCACTCCCGGCCCTGTGCGCGCCCGCCCGAAGTCGCGGGCGCCGCTACCGTGGCGGGAGGGGAGGAGGTCCTGGCGACCATGGGATCCGAGGAGCGCGCCACGCGTCGGCCGGGGCAGCGCTCGGCGGCCCGCCGCGGCGCGCAGCTCGCCGGGCTGCTGGCACTCGGCCTGCTGGCGACCCTGGTGGCCATCGCGATCACCCCGCCCGTCCCGGTGACCGTCGTCGGCCAGGTCGTCGCCGTCGGCGCCGTCGCCCCCGGCGCGTCCGCAGGGCTGACCGGCCCCGGGGTCGCCGAGCTGTTCGGCCAGGGACCCGTCGAGACCGTGCAGCGCTTCGCCGGCCCGATCCGGCCCCGGATCGTGTGGCAGGAGTTCAACCGGGATGCGGTGGCGGCGGCCTTCATCGAAGCAGCACCGGGCGAGCGGGCCGCGACCACCATGCAGACGAGCATGATCGGTGACACCCTCGCACGCGGGTGGCTGGCCTTCCTGGGCCGGCTGGTCGGCGTGGCGGGGATCGTGGGGGCGCTCGCGTACCTGGTCGGCGCCACGCTGGTGGGCGTCGTCCTGGGCGCCCGGTGGCGCCAGCGGCACGCGGAGCGACCGGTGCGCCCACTCCTGGCCAGCGCGCTGGTCGCCATGGCCGTGACCGCTGGTGCAGCCGCGCTCACGGTGGCCTCCGCGCGCGCGGAGCTCGCCGACGTCTCCTCCCTGGCTGACCTCACCGGCACGGCTGCCCTGGTCCCACCACCACAGCCTGCCGGCCCGCCACGCGGGGACATCGAGGTCGCCGTCATCGGCGACTCGACGGCGGCGGGCGTGGGGAACACGCCCCTGCCCGAGCCCACGGACTCCGACATCGCGTGCGAGCGCACGTCCGACGCCTACGCCCAGGTGCTGGCGTCGGCCACGGGCTGGGGTGTCGAGAACCTCGCCTGCGCCTCCGCGACGATCGACCGGGGCCTGCTGGGCAGGCAGGCCGACCGCCGCCCCGTCGTGCCGCCGCCCCAGGTGGGCGTCCTGCAGTCGCTCACCTCGCTGCGCGCCGTCGTCGTGAGCATCGGCGCCAACGACATCGGCTGGGCCGAGCTGCTCGGCTACTGCTCCCGGGTGAGCCGCTGCGACGACCAGGTGACCCAGCGACTGATGCTCAGCAGGCTCGACCGGTTCCGTGTCCAGTACGCCCAGCTGCTCGTGCAGCTGAGCGAGCTCCCCACCCGACCCGCCGTCATCGTGGTGGGCTACTACGACCCGTTCGGCACCACCTTCGACTGTCCCCAGCTGCGCGATCCGCAGGCCCCCCGGGAACCCGCGCCCGGGTACGGCTTCGCAGCCCAGCCCGACGGTCCGGACCAGGCGACGATCGTGGGCCAGAAGGTCGAACCCATGCGCTCGATGCTGGCGCAGCTGAATGCCGTGCTCGTGCAGGGCGCCGCGGCGTTCGGGTTCGCCAGCGTCACGCCCTCCTTCGAGGGCCACGGCCTGTGCAGCCCGCAGCCCTGGGTCCAGGGCATGGCCGAGCCGTACCCCTTCCATCCCAATGCCGCCGGCGAGCTGGCCATCGCCGCGGCCGTCCTGCCCCAGCTGATCACGCTGGCGCCCGTCCCCGCACAGCCCACCGGGACGGCGTGATGCCTCCCAGCAGCTCGGGGACTCCCCGACGACGGCGTCCTCCCGGGGAACGCCCCGCCGTGACCTCGCTCGCGGGCGTCGTGGGCGCAGGGCGTCAGCGCCGCGCCGGCCGCAGCAGGTACCGCGCCCGGCTGGTGAGCACCGTGCGGCCGGAGGCGTCCTCGGCCCGCAGCTCGAGGGTGAACGACGCCTCGCCCTGCGCGTCGGCGCGGGCGCCCAGCTCCGCCAGCTCGTCGGGGTCCATCCGGGCCGACAGCATCACGTCGGTGCGTGCCGCGGCCACGAACTGCACCTCCATCGAGGTCACGATCGGCGTGTAGCGACCCGGTTCGAGGGTCGCCAGCGGGATGAGCCCGCCCGGAAGCTCGGCGAGCGCGAACAGCGCACCTGCGTACATGGTGCCCATGTGGTTGGCGTTGCCCGCCAGGGGGACGCGCAGGTCGACCGACCCAGGGGAGATCGCAGCCACGACGACGCCGAGGCGCCCGATCGCCGGAACGGACTGGTGGACGAACTGGGTGGCGAGCTCGGGCGTGATGGGGACCATCACCCCACGGTAGGGCCGGGCAGGACCGGTGGGCGCGCGCACCAGCGCGGCCCCGGACAGCAGCCGCGGCAGCCGCGCGAGATAACAGTTTCGTCGCACGTTCGTCTCCCCGCGCCTCCGCAGCGCACGTCATGCCACAGTGGGCGCGCGCCTCCCCCCGACCCCCCACCAGGCCGAGGAGCAGGATGACTCTCGCGGTCCACAATCTCGAGGTCGTGTACGAGGACGTCATGCTCGCGCTGCGCGGCGCCAGCCTCAGCGTGCCCAGGGACAGGATCGTGGCGGTCCTCGGCGCGAACGGCGCCGGCAAGACGACCCTGTTGCGGGCGATGACCGGCCTGCTCGACATCCACCGCGGCAAGATCACCCGAGGCTACGTCAGCCTCGACGACACGACGCTCGACACCCGCAAGGCGGCCAAGGTCGTCGCCTCGGGCGTCGGCCAGGTCATGGAGGGTCGTCGCGTCTTCACCGAGTTCACCGTCGAGGAGAACCTGCGGGTCGGCGCGCACACCCAGGGCCGGGCGGGGCTGCAGGACAAGTTCGACCGGGTCTACACGATGTTCCCGGTCCTGGCCGACCGCAGGAACGCGCGCGCCGGCTACCTCTCGGGGGGCGAGCAGCAGATGCTGGCCATCGGCCGCGCGTTGATGGCCGACCCCGAGTACCTGCTCCTCGACGAGCCGAGCCTCGGCCTCGCACCGAAGATCGTCGAGCAGATCCGTGACCTCATCGTCAGCATCAACAAGGCCGGCACCGGCATCCTGCTCATCGAGCAGAACGCCGCGATGGCGCTCTCGATCGCCGACCACGGGTACGTCATGGAGAACGGGCTCACGGTGATGGACGCCCCGGCGGAGACCCTCCGCCACGACGCCGACATCCAGGAGTTCTACCTCGGCGGCACGGGCGAGCAGCGCTCCCTGCGCGACGTCAAGCACTACAAGCGCCGCAAGCGGTGGCTGTCATGACCCCACCCGCGACCATGCCACACCAGGAGCACCCCCCGTGAGCGACTCCACACCCCTCCTCCTCGCCGAGGACCTCACCCTGAGGTTCGGCGGCAACGTCGCCCTCAACGGGATCTCCTTCGACGTCCTCGAGCGCGAGCTCTTCGCGATCATCGGCCCCAACGGGGCCGGCAAGACGTCGTCGTTCAACTGCATCAGTGGCGTCTACCGCCCGCAGCAGGGGTCGATCACGCTGCGTGGCGAGCAGCTGCTCGGGCTGCGCCCCGATGTCGTCGCCGGCAAGGGCGTGGCGCGCACGTTCCAGAACATCGAGCTCTTCGACAACCTGACCGTCCTGGAGAACCTCCTCCTCGGCCGGCACCAGCAGATGGGCGGCAGCTGGTGGCAGGCGATGGCGTGGCTGCCGCCCGCGCGCAGGGCCGAGCTCCAGGCCCGCCGCGACGTCGAGAACATCATCGAGTTCCTCGACCTCACCGCCGTCCGCCGGATGCCCGTCGGGATCCTGCCCTACGGCATCAAGAAGCGGATCGAGCTGGGCCGCGCGCTCGCGATGGACCCGGTCCTGCTCCTCCTCGACGAGCCCGTCGCGGGCATGAACGCCGAGGAGACCGAGGACATGGCCCGCTTCATCCTCGAC
>JALOLH010000001.1 GCA_025456065.1 Candidatus Nanopelagicales bacterium
ACAGCAACGAGGAGACGATGCAGGCGTGAGCAACGAGGCGTACATCTTCGACGCGATCCGCACCCCCCGAGGCAAGGGGAAGAACGGCTCGCTGCACGGGGTCAAGCCGGTCACGATGGTGACGGACCTGATCCACGAGATCATGGATCGGCACAGCCACATGGACCACGCCCTGATCGAGGACATCGTCCTCGGGTGCGTGACGCCCGTCGGCGACCAGGGGGCGAACATCGCCCGCACCGCGGCCGTCGCCTCGGGCCTGCCGAACGAGGCGGGCGCCGGCACCACGATCAACCGGTTCTGCGCCTCCGCGCTGGAGGCGGTCAACCTGACCGCAGCGAAGGTGCGCTCCGGCTGGGAGCAGCTGGGCATCGCCGGTGGCGTCGAGTGCATGAGCCGCGTGCCCATGGGCTTCGACGGCGGCGCGTGGGCCATGGATCCGGAGACCTCGTACGACACCTACTTCATCCCGCAGGGCATCAGCGCCGACCTGATCGCCACCATCGAGGGGTTCTCCCGCGAGGACGTCGACGCCTACGCGGTCCGCTCCCAGGAGCGCGCCGCCAAGGCCTGGAGCGGCGGCTACTTCGCCAAGTCGGTGATCCCGGTCAAGGATCGCAACGGCATCGTCCTGCTCGACCACGACGAGCACATGCGTCCCGGCACCACCATGGACGACCTGGCCAAGCTCAAGCCCTCGTTCGCGATGATGGGCGAGATGGGCGGCTTCGACGCCGTGGCCCTGCAGAAGTACCACTGGGTCGAGAAGATCAACCACGTCCACACCGGCGGCAACTCCTCGGGCATCGTCGACGGCGCCGCACTGCTGCTGATCGGCAACGAGAAGGCGGCCGAGCTGGCCGACCTCACGCCGCGCGCTCGCATCGTGGCCTCGGCCGTCGTCGGCTCCGATCCCACCATCATGCTGACCGGCCCCACCCCGGCCACGGAGAAGGTCCTGGCGACCGCGGGCCTGACGGTCGACGACATCGACGTCTTCGAGCTCAACGAGGCGTTCGCGGCCGTGGTGCTCAAGTGGATGAAGGACCTGAACATCCCCGACGAGAAGGTCAACGTCAACGGCGGCGCCATCGCCATGGGCCACCCGCTGGGGGCGACCGGCGCCATGATCGTGGGCACCTGCCTGGACGAGCTGGAGCGCACGGGCGGCCGCTACGGACTCATCACGCTGTGCATCGGCGGCGGCATGGGCGTGGCAACCATCATCGAGCGGGTGTAGGCCCGGACCGGACAAGGAAGGCATCACACATGACTGACATCAACATGTTCGGCTGGGAGATGGACGAGGCGGGCATCGTCACCTTGACGATGGACGACCCGACCGCGTCGGTGAACACGATGAACGAGTTGTTCCTGACCTCGCTGCCGGCCACCCTGGATCGGCTGGAGGCGGAGAAGGACAAGATCAACGGCGTCGTCCTGACCTCGGCGAAGAAGACGTTCTTCGCCGGCGCCAACCTCGATCTCGTGCTGAAGGCCACGCCGGAGGACGCCGCGCAGTGGACTGCGATGACCAACGACATGAAGGCGTTGTTCCGGCGGCTGGAGACCCTGGGCCGTCCGGTGGTCGCAGCGATCAACGGGGCCGCGCTCGGTGCGGGACTCGAGCTCGCGCTGGCCTGCCACCACCGCGTCGCCCTCGACGTCAAGGGCTCGACGATCGGCCTGCCGGAGGTCAACCTCGGGCTGCTCCCGGGCGGCGGCGGCATCGTGCGCACCGTCCGGATGTTCGGGATCCAGACCGCGATCATGAACCACCTGCTCCAGGGCCAGCAGCGCAAGCCCAAGGACGCGCTGGCCGCAGGCGTCGTCGACGAGGTCGTCAGCACCCCCGAGGAGATGATGCACGCGGCCAAGACGTGGGCGCTGTCCAACCTCGACGCCGCGCAGCCGTGGGACGTGAAGGGCTACAAGATCCCCGGCGGGACCCCGACGACCCCGTCGTTCGCCGCCAACCTGCCGGCGTTCCCGGCCAACCTGCGCAAGCAGATCAAGGGAGCCCCCATGCCGGCGCCGCTGGCCATCATGGCCGCGGCCGTCGAGGGCGCCCAGGTCGACTTCGCGAACGCCGAGCGGATCGAGACGGAGTACTTCGTCGGCCTCGCCACCGGCCCGGTCAGCAAGAACATGATCCAGGCCTTCTTCTTCGACATGCAGCACATCAGCAAGGGCGGCGACCGGCCCAAGGACGTGCCCAAGTACACGGCCAAGAAGGTCGTGGTGCTCGGCGCCGGCATGATGGGTGCGGGCATCGCCTACGAGTGCGCCCGGGCCGGCATGGAGGTCGTCCTCAAGGACGTCTCACTGGCCTCGGCCGAGAAGGGCAAGGCCTACTCGCAGGGCATCCTGGACAAGGCCGTGTCCCGCGGCAAGATGACGGCCGAGGCGCGTGACGAGATCCTCGCCCGCATCCTGCCGACCGAGAACATGCTCGACGCCAAGGGCGCGGACCTCATGATCGAGGCCGTGTTCGAGGATCCGGCGCTGAAGAAGGCCGTGTACGCCGAGGTCGTGCCGCTGCTGACCCCGGACGCCCTGCTGGGCTCGAACACCTCGTCACTGCCGGTCACCGGCCTCGCCGAGGGCGTCGACCGGCCCGAGGACTTCATCGGCCTGCACTTCTTCTCGCCGGTGGACAAGATGAAGCTCCTCGAGATCGTCGTGGGCAAGAAGACCTCCGACGAGGCGCTGGCCAAGGCGATCGACGTCGCGGTGCAGATCCGCAAGCTGCCGATCGTGGTCAACGACAGCCGGGGCTTCTTCACCAGCCGTGTGATCGGCACGGTGGTCACCGAGGCTGCCGCGCTGGTCGGTGAGGGCGTGCCGGCCAACAGCGTCGAGCAGGCCGCGCTGCAGGCGGGATACCCGGTCGGCCAGCTCGCGCTGACCGACGAGGTGAGCCTCACCCTCGCCCTGAAGATCAAGAAGGCTGCCGAGGCGGAGGCCGCGGCCGGCGGGCTGACGCTGGCGGACCACCCGGGGTACCCGGTGATCGAGAAGCTGGTGACTGAGCACAACCGCGGTGGCCGCGCCGCGGGGGCTGGCTTCTACGACTACGCCGAGGGCAAGAAGCTGGGCCTGTGGCCCGGCCTCAAGGAGGTCTTCGGCGGGGACAACATGGAGATCCCGTTCAAGGACCTCCAGGACCGCATGCTCTTCATCGAGGTCATCGAGAGCATCAAGTGCCTCGACGAGAACGTCCTGCGCACCGTGCCGGACGCCAACATCGGCTCGATCTTCGGCATCGGGTTCCCGGCGTGGAGCGGTGGGGTGTTCCAGATCGTGAACACCTACGACGGCGTGGGCCCGAAGGCCTTCGTCGCGCGGGCCCGCGAGCTGGCCGAGAAGTACGGCGAGCGGTTCACCCCGCCGGCGTCGCTGGTGGCCATGGCCGAGGCTGGCGGCACCTACCAGTGAGTCGCAACGGCGGCCCCGGCGCCTCCCCCTCGGGGGCGGTGCCGGGGCCGCCCCGCATGTCGGCGGAGGACCGGCGTGCCCAGCTCGTCGCGATCGGCCTGGACCTGCTCCAGACCCGGCCGATCCACGAGCTCGCCCTCGACGAGGTGGCGACCGCGGCGGGGGTCTCCCGGACGCTGGTCTTCCACTACTTCCCCTCGAAGGGGGAGTACTTCGCCGCCGTCGTGGCCACCCTCGGCCAGCGCCTGCTCAGCGACGCGCCCGGTGACCCCGCCGCGGACGTGCCCACCCGGCTGCGCGCGATGGTGGCCGGCTTCCTGAAGTTCGTGCGCCTGCACCGCGGCGCCTACGTGACGCTCGTGCGCGGGGCGTCCGGGGGGGAGCCGCTCGTCCTGGACATCCTCGACGAGGTCCGCATCGCGCTGGTCGAGCTGTGGCTCGACGCCGCCGAGTGGCCCAGGCGTGACGAGCTGACCCGGTTGGCGGTGCGCGGCTGGCTCGGGGCGCTCGAGGAGGTGGCGCTCACGGTGGCGGCCTCGGGCGTGCCCCGCGCGGCGGCCGTCGACCTGCTGGTCGAGGGCCTCCTCGACGACCTCCAGCGGGCTGCGCGGCTGGCCGGGGAGCCCATGCCCGAACCGGCCGCCGCCGGTGCCTGAACGCGGTGCCCCGGACCGGGCCGCCCGCGAGCCCGGGCCCGAGCCGCGCCGCGTGACGGTCCCGTTGCGTCGGCTGCCGGGATGGCTGGAACGGTTCGCCGAGCGGCACGGCACGATCGTGTGGTCGAGCGGCGCGGCCGCCGGGCCGGGCGGCGCGGCCGCCACGGCCGGTGCCGACTGGTCGATCACTGCAGCCGATGGTGCCCAGGCGGTCGTGCGACTGCCCGCTTGGGCCCCGGTCGTCGACCCGCGTGCGGACCCGGCCGCGCTCCCCGCCCTGCGCCCCACCTTCGGGGTGCTCCTCGTGCGCCGCGCCGGGTACGCGGTCGCCTGCTTCGACGCGGAGGTCGTGCGCGAGCGCAAGGTCGGCTCCCGCCATGTGCACGGCCGCACGGCTGCGGGCGGGTGGTCGCAGCAGCGCTACGCGCGCCGCCGCGCGAACCAGGCCGACGAGGTGGCCGCTGCCGCCGCGGCCGCGGCCAACCGGATCCTCGGATCCGGCCCGGGCCCCGCCCCCGCCCCGGGCCGAGGCAGCGCCCCCGCCCCCGGCCGAAGCCCCGCCCCCGGCCGAAGCCCCGCCCCCGGCCGAAGCCCCGCCCCCGGCCGAAGCCCCGCCCCCGGCCGAAGCCCCGCCCCCGGCCCGACCGGCGGACTGTCGCCGGCGTTCCTGGTGACCGGTGGCGATCGGCCGCTGCTCGCCGCCGCGCGGGCCCTGCTCGTCCCTGCCGTGGCCGGGCTCCCGGTGGTGGACCACCTCGCGGTCGGGACCCCGGACGCGTCGGTCCTGGCCGCCGTCCCGGACCGGGTGCTGGCGGTCGTGGTCGAGCTGCTCGATCCGGCCTGACGCCCGTGCCCGCCGGCGCGTGCCCGGCGGGTGCCGCGGACTAGCCTGACCTGGGAGGCGCCATGAACCTCGAGAAGGTCATCTTCGGCTTCTTCGTCGTGCTCGCGGCCACGCTCAACTTCGGCTTCGTCATCGGTGACATCGCCGACCCCGAGCTGCACCACCCCTACGAGCTCTTCGCGGCGATCGTGGTGAACCTCATCGCGACCGTGCTGAAGTTCGGCGATCGCACCCAGCTGGGCGCGGTCCACCTCGCGACCTCGTTGGTGGCCTCGCTGCAGCTCATCGCCGCTGGCATCGTCTGGGCGCTGGTCCAGGGGGGTGGCATCACGGCGGGCGAGATGTCCAGCGTCGTGTCGCTGGCCGCGGGCGCGCTGCTGGCCAACGTCGTCTCGGTGGTGCTGCTGATCGCCGAGACGATCTCGTTCCAGCGCCGGTAGCGCCATGGGCAACCCGCTGCTCGTCCTCTGGCACTGGATCTTCGTCCCGCGCCCGGGCGAGGACGAGGCGGTCGACGAGCAGGGACCATGGCGGATCGTGCCGGGCAGCGAGATCCCACGCCCCGGCACGGTCGCGCCCCCCACGGCCTCGGCGACCTCGGGGGCCGTGTTCCTGGTCCTGCGCCGCATGCGGGTGCCGCTGATCCTGCTGCTGCTGGTGTTCTCGATCAGCGTCCTCGGGCTCACCCTCATCCCGGGGGCCCAGCCGGACGGCGGCACCGAGCCGATGGGCTTCTTCGAGGCCTTCTACTTCATGACCTACACCGCCACCACGATCGGGTTCGGCGAGATCCCGTACGAGTTCACCACCGCCCAGCGCATGTGGGTCACGTTCTCGATCTACATCGCGGTGATCGGGTGGGCCTACGCGATCGGCTCCCTGCTCGCGATGCTGCAGGATCGCAGCTTCCGCCGGGAGATCGTCGCCCAGCGGTTCGCCCGACAGGTGCGCAGGATGCCGGAGCCCTTCCTGGTGGTGATCGGGTACGGCGAGGCCGGCGCCCGGGTCGCCCATGCCCTGGACCGGCGCGGCCGGCGCCTGGTCGTGCTGGACCGCTCGCAGGAGCGGATCGACGCGCTCGAGCTGGCCCAGCTGCGTGCCGACGTGCCGGCGCTCGCGGCCAACCCGCGGGTCCCCGGGACGCTCGTCGCCGCCGGGCTGACGCACCCGCGCTGCGAGGGCGTGCTGGCGCTCACCGACGACGACGAGGCGAACCTGGCCGTGGTCCAGGCCGCGCACCTGCTGCGCCCCGGCGTGCCGGTCATCGCGCGAGCCGAGACGCCGGCGACCGCGGCCCGCATGGCGGCCTTCGGCCAGCCCACGGTGGTGGACCCCTTCGACGCGTTCGGCGACCGGCTGCGGCTGATCCTGCGCACGCCCGCGCTGGCGCAGCTGTTCGACTGGCTGGTGAGCCCCCCGGGCGCGCCGGTGCCGCCCCGCCCCGACCCTCCGGGCCAGGGGCGGTGGGTGGTGGTGGGCCACAGCCGGACGGTCGCCGAGGTCAGCGCCGACCTGCGGGTCGCCGGTGCGGAGGTGGTCGAGCTCGACCCGGCCCGCGAGGCCGGCCCCGAGGACGGCGCGTTCGTCGACCTGGTGGCCGGCGCGGTCGGGGTGGTCGCGGCGAGCGACCGGGACACGCAGAACCTGTCCTACGTGGAGGCCGCCCAGCGTGCCGAGCCCGACGTGTTCGTCGTCGCCCGCCAGGAGTCCCCGGGCAACGCCCCGCTGTTCGCCGCGCTGCACCCCGACCTGCTGCTCGTGCCCGCCGAGGTGGTGGCTCGCGAGGTCCTCGAGCGCTTGGCGAACCCCGCCCTCTGGGACCTCCTGCAGGCGGCGAAGGGTCAGGGGGACCCGTGGGCGGCCGACGCCCTCGCGTGGCTCGTCGCGCGTTGTGGCCCGGGCTCGCCGACGGTCTGGCAGGTGCGTCTGGACGCCCGGTCCGCACCGGCGCTGGTCCATCGGCTGGCCGTCGAGCCGGTCCGGCTCGGTGCCCTCATGGCCAGCCCGTTCGGTAGGCAGGACCCCCTGCCGCTGACCGCGCTGATGCTGGTCCGCGGCGAGGATCGCGTGCTCGTCCCCGACGAGGAGACCCCGCTGGCGGTGGGCGACGAGCTGCTCATGGCCGGAGGCCCCGGTGCCCAACGCGGGTGGGACGCCACCCTCGGCGAGGACGACGCCCTGGCATACGTGCTGTCGGGCTCCTCGGTGGCGATCTCGTGGTGGGGCCGCCGCCTGCTCCGCACGCGCACCTGAGCGGCGGGGACCTCCGGCCGCGGCGGGGACCTCCGGTCACGGCGGGACCGGCCCTGGCGCGACTGGTCACGGCGGGACCGGCCCCGGCGGCCCGGGTGTGCGATGCGGAGGATCCCCGCCGGCGCTGGTGGCCGCCTCCGGTGGTTGGCTGGAGGCGTGGACGTCCTCGACCTCGCCGACCTGATCACGCCGACCCCCGCCGGTGCGCCGCATCACTTCACGCTCGACGTCCCCGACGGCCTGCAGCAGGGCCGCGGCGCATGGGGCGGCCTGGCCACGGGAGCCATGGTCTCGGCCGCCCAGCAGGTCGACCCGCGCCCGGAGATGGCCGTCCGGACGCTCAACGCGCAGCTCGTCGCCCCGGTCATGGTGGGGCGCGCCCACCTCGAGGTCGAGCAGCTGCGGCGCGGCTCGGCCACGAACACCCTGGCCGTCCGCATGCGCGACGGTGAGGGTGCCCTGCTCGCCCACGGCGTGGTCGTGCTCGGCGCCGCGCGGCGGGGCGAGGGCATGCCCGACGGGCCGGCCTGGCAGTCGATCGTCCCGCCTGCGGAGCTGGCGGCGGGGCCGGACTGCGTGCCCGTGGCCGAGGTCGGCCCGCCGCTGGCACCGGACTTCACCGTGCAGCTGGAGTTCCGCCCGCTGATCGGGATCCCGTACCAGGGCCTCGAGACCGACGTCACCACCGGGTGGATCCGCCCCAAGGGACCGGTGTCCCGCCTGGACGCCGCGGTCGTGGCGGCTCTCGCGGACGCCTGGTGGATCGTGGTGGTGGTGCGCCTGGCGACCATCCGACCGGCGGCCACCGTCGGGTTCGGCCTCGAGCTGCCGCTGGACCCGGCGGCCCTGCCGCGCGACGGCGACGGGCTGCTGGCCCCGCTGTTCCATCGCGGCCGCACGATCGCGGCGCGTGAGGGCTTCACGGTCGAGACCCGCGAGCTGTGGACGGTGGACGGACGGCTGGTGAGCTGGAACACCCAGACGGTGGCGGTCATCCGGTAACGGGATGGACTGGTCGGACTGCGCCCAGCAGGCGCGCGAGGTCCTCGTGGCGAGGTACTGGGACGAACGGTCCGGGCTGTTCCGGGTCGGAGCCGGGCTGCCCGGGCGGATCGGGGTGCTGCTGCCGGGGGCGCCGTGGCACCCCTGGTGGCAGGCGCAGGCGCTCGAGGTGCTCCTCGACGGGGTCGGCACCGATCCCGGGGCCTCCGCGCGGGCGCCCCGCCTGGTCGACGGCATCGCGGCCGGGCAGGGTGGGGACCTGACCCGCACCGCGTTCGTCGACGACCTGGCCTGGCTCGGCCTGGCCACCTGGCGGGCGCACACGCTGGGGGTCCTCGGCCCGGAGCCCGCCCTCGCGCTCGCCGCGGCCGTGCTGGCCGGCCACGACCCCGTGCTCGGCGGGTTCCGCTGGCGGTTCGGCGACGACTACCACAACGTGCCGGCCACGGCACCGGCCGCGATGCTGCTGGCCCGCACCGCGGCCCTGGCCGGCGCCCCCACCCGGCTCGACCTGGCACGAGCCACGGCCGAGTGGCTGCACGCGCACGTGGTCGAGCCCTCCGGCGTGGTGCGCGACGGCTGCCGACCCCGCCAGGGGCGACTGGTCGCGGAGGGTCCGCTGTGGTCCTACAACGTGGGCACGGTCGCGGGACTCGACGTCGTCCTCGCCGACGAGGCACGCGACGACGCCGAGCGCGGCTGGCGGCTGGACCGGGCCGCGTGGGTGCTGCGGGCCGGCACCCGGGTGCTGGGGGCCGACACGGACGGGATCTGGCGCGACGAGCGGCACGACGGGCAGGGCGTCGACCCGCAGCTGTTCCGCGGGATCCTGGCCCGGCACCTGGCCGACCTCGTGCTGGCCGACCCGGCCGGGGCACCGGACCTCGCCGAGGACCTGCGCCGACAGGCCGCGGCCGCCTGGTCCGCTCGGGACGGTCGGGGCCGGATCGGCGCGGCCTGGACCGGCCGCCGGAGCGCCGGGGGGTCGCCCGCGCGCAGCACCCTGGCCGCCCACCTGGCCGGCGCCCTCGTCCTGGCCAGCACCGCCCGGCTGCCCGGGCGGTCCCCGTGAGGGTCAGCCGCGGCGCCGCTCGTGGACGACCACGGTGCCCCCGACGACGTCGCCGAGCCGCTGCGCGCGATCGGTGAGCAGGATGGCAGCGCCGCCGACGACCCCGAGCAGCAGGCCGTCCACGGCGAGGAACAGCCACCGCAGGGTCATCACCGCCACGCTGACCTCCCCGCCGTCCAGGGCGCGCACCCGCAGTCGCAGCCAGCGCATCCCCAGGGTGCGCCCCCCACGCCGCGCCGGCAGGACCGCCCAGTAGCACCATGCGACGAGCACGCAGGCCAGCAGCACCAGCAGCAGCACCGGGACCGCGACCAGCGGGTTGTCCAGGGTGCCGTCGGGGTTCCGGGGCAGCGCGAGCATCGCCGACAGGGGGAGCAGGCACAGCACGGCGGTGATCGCCAGGTCGAGCCCGAACTGCGCCGCCCGGCGCACGGCCAGTGCCCGGCGCTGGGGCATCGGCACGCTGCGGGGGTCCGGTGCCCGCGGATCCGGACCGAGGTCCGGACCGGAGTCGGGACCGGGGTCGGGACCGGAGTCGGGACCGAGGTCGGGACCGAGGTCGGGATCGTCCGAGCCGCCGAGCGGTGGCTCGGGCCGCGGTGGTCGCATGCGGCCCGCACGACCGGCCATCCCGGCTCCCCGCACCGCAGGGGCGTCGTCGGAGCGGGTCACCGTCCGAGTCTAGGGTCGCGCCGCCACGGTCCCGCGAACCGCGCCGGTGCCGCGGCGCTCGTGCCTGCCGCGACCGCGCGCGGGCCCGCCGCCTCGCCAGCCGGCTCACCGAACCGCAGCTATCGTCGAGGGATGCGCGCGCTGGCGGTCGTGGTCGGCCTGGTCGTGGTGGCCGGGCTGCTCGCGCTCGGGCGCGTCGGCGACCTGGGCGGCATGGTGCCCTGGTCGGCGGGTTGCGAGGTGCGCGACGAGGCCGACGCGGTCCTGCTGGACGGCAGCCCCGAGGAGGTTGGGGCGCGGGTGGACGCGGCGCTGGCCGACGAGCCGGACGGGCCCGTGGCGCAGGCGTTGGCCGCTGGCCCGGCCCTCACCTGCCGCATCGGCCCGACCCGGAGCACCGACACCCCGAAGGAGCCACCGCTGGGCCTGACGCCGAACGCCCAGCGGTTCCGCGACGAGGTCCGTGCGACGTTCGGTGACGTGCCGGACGGGGGATTCGGTCCCCAGGAGGTGCTGCCGGGTCGCCGACCGGGCGGTGCCCACTCCGCGGGGCGGGCGATCGACTTCTTCTTCCGCCCGATCGACGACCCCGACCAGGCGGCCGCGGGCTGGCAGCTGGCGAACTGGTCGGTGGCGAACGCCGAGCGCCTCGGGATCCGCACGGTCATCTACCGCGACCGCATCTGGACCGCATGGCGCTCCGCCCAGGGCTGGCGCGACTACCGGTTCGCCGGGCCGGATCCGGACAACCCGATCAACCGGCACCTGGACCACGTCCACGTCGACGTCGCGTGAGGCCCGGCCCGTGCCGGGCCTCCGCAGCCCCCACCAGCTCCGCCTGCAGGGCGACGTCCATCGCCACCGCCCGGTCCCAGTCGAACAGCTGCGGCGTGGGTGGCGCACCGCCCAGCGTCGCCACGACCGCGCCGATCGACCGGGCGTTCGCGCGGTACCACGGGTCGCCGGGACCGCCCTCGGGGTCCCCGAGCGGTTCGGGAACGTGCCCGACCAGCGCGAGCTCGGGCGGGTCGAACCACCAGGCGTGGCCCCGCCGGTACCGACCGGACAGGGTCAGCCGGCCGCACTCGCCGTCCAGGACCACCGCGTGCCGCAGCCCTGCGAGCCCGCGTTCGCGACGGCAGGCCACGGTGACCGGGACGTCGCCGCAGCGGACCCGGACCACGGTCGACGTGGTCGGCACGAGGGTGTCCCCGCTGCCAGCAGCCGAGGGGGGCGCGGGCGGGCCGAGCAGTGTCACCAGCCACGACCAGGGGTGCGGCACGAGCTCGAAGAGCATCGCCTCGGGGCCCAGCCGCAGCTCGGGCAGGTCGTGCCCGGACGTGACCGATGCGGCCCGCACCCGTCCTATCCGATGCAGCGACCCGGCCGCACGCACGGCGACGTCCAGGAAGGCGAACGCGAGGTTCACCCAGACCGGTGCGCGTCGGGGCGCGAGCGCCCGGACCGGCGCGAGCCCCACGGCGGGCTTCTCGCAGAGCACCGGCACGTCGGGCAGGGCGTCGATCACGTCGGCGTGCGTCGCCGCAGGGGTGGCCACGCAGGCCAGGTCCAGGCCGAGGCCACCGAGCGCGGCGAGGTCGGCCACGGCCAGCGGGACGCCGAGCTCGTCGGCCGCCCCCCGCACCTCGTGAGGGTCCGCAGCGGCGAGCGCGACCACCTCCACGCCCGCGTCGCGCAGCGCCGCGACATGGACGCGTCCCCAGTTGGTCCCGACCACCGCGGCGCGCACGGGCAGGCACGGTAGCCGGTGCGCTGGCAGCGGCCGGGCACGTGGTCGGGTGCGTCCTCGGGTGCACGAGGCCGGCGCGACCACCGCACCACCCCACAGCCCGCGACGCCGCACCGACCCCACGCGCCCCCGCACCGACCCGGGCCGGGTCACGCAGGGGCCATCGGCCACCCGGTGCCGTCGAGGGTCGCCGGGGCACCCACGGCGGCGAAGCTGACATCGGTGTCCTCCTCGAGGGGGTACAGCCGTGCGCTCATCGCGAGCCGCCCCCCGTCCAGGAACACCTCGACCGAGGAGTGGTCCAGCAGGATCCGCGCGTCGACCTGCGGCCCGGCACGGAACGTGCCGGTGGTCGCCCCGCCCTCGCCGGTGCCCAGCTGGCTGCGGTCCAGGGTCGCGACGCCCGCGCCCGGGTCCACCGTGAGGACCGCGGGCCGGTCCGTGTCGCCGTCCCGCAGGCGGACCTCCAGGCGGCCCCCGGCCGGGCAGGCCACCGTCAGCTCGAGGTCGAGCGCGGTCCCCTCGAGACCGGGCACCGAGGCCCGCTCGCCGGTGCCGATCGTCGCGCCCGGCACGGCGACAGGAGCCCCGCGCAGGGCGGCCAGCTCCCGCACGGGCACCTGCACCAGGGCGTCGCCGTCCAGGTGCACCTCGCGCGGCACGGTCAGGCAGTGCACCCAGCCGTTCCCGGCGCTCGGGTGCTTCTCGGCCAGTGACGGCTGGCCCGGGTGGTCTGGCATGCCCATCCAGCCGATCATGATCGTGCGGCCGTCCTCGGCGACGAACGACTGCGGCGCGTAGAAGTCCGGTCCGGCGTCGAGCCGGCGGAAGGGCGAGTCGCGGGCGAACCGGGGCGGGTCCCCGGCCAGCCTCCCTGTGGCGTACATCGCGACGTCCTCGTACCGGTTCGGCCCGGCTGCCTCGCCATGGTCGAACTGCGGCGAGATCACCAGCACGTCCCGGTCGCCGAACCGCAGCAGGTCCGGGCACTCCCACATGTAGCCGAAGGGGTCGCCAGCGCCGCCGGCGATCTGCCCCAGGAACTCCCAGGTCACGAGGTCCGGGCTGTGCAGCAGCAGGACGGTCCCGTGCAGGTCCTCGGTCTGGGCGCCGAGCACCATCCAGCAGCCCCCGTCGTCCACCCAGGCCTTCGGGTCGCGGACGTGCGGCCCGCAGCCGGGCAGGGCGCCGACCAGCGGGTTCGCCGGGTGCTTCACGACCTCCCCGCGGCTCGGGGCGAGGGTGGCGAGGTTCTGGAAGGGCGTGCGCCCGCCGTCGGGTGTGCGCACGTTGCCCGTGTAGAGGAAGTGCACGGCGCCGTCGTGGACCACGCCGCTGCCGGAGTAGCAGCCGTGGGTCTCGTAGGGCTGGCTCGGGGCCAGCGCCATCGGCTGCGCCTCCCAGTGGACCAGGTCCCGGCTCGTCAGGTGTGCCCAGTGCTTCAGCGCGTGGGCCGGGGCGAACGGGTGCCACTGGTAGCACAGGTGGTAGGTCCCCTCGTGCTGGACCAGGCCGTTCGGATCGTTGAGCAGGCCGACCGGCGGCTGGACGTGGAACGCCTGGCGCCACGGGTCCGCGGCCACGGCACCGGCCCGCTCGGCGAGGGTGCGGGCGACGCGCTCGCGCAGCTCGGCGTCCAGGGCGTCCGGGTCGCTGCCCGGCGGTCCGGCGGCGCCGGGCCAGGCCTCGGGAACCCCAGGGCCGGGTGCGGCGGCGGTCACGGGGCACCCGCCAGCGCCAGCTGGCCCAGCGCGATGCAGCCGGCTGCGCCCGCCCGGTTGCCCAGGCCCGGCGGGACGATGTACTCCTCGATGCGCTCGAGGACCTGCGGGGCCTGCACGTAGCCGTTCAGCAGCTCCAGGGTCCGCGCGCGCACCTTCGGGAACAGGTGCAGCTGCTCCATGACCCCGCCGCCGAGGACGATGCGCTGCGGCGAGAGCGTGCAGACCAGGCTGCGGCAGGCCAGCGCGAGGTAGTGCGCCTCGAGGTCCCAGGCGGGGTGCTCCGGGGTCAGCTCGGTGGCCGGCACCTGCCAGCGCGCCCCGATGGCCGGGCCGGCCGCCAGGCCCTCGAGGCAGTCGCCGTGGAACGGGCACGTGCCTGCGAAGGGGTCGATCGCGGGGTCGCGCGGCATGGGGATGTGCCCGACCTCGGGATGGATCAGCCCGTGGAGGATCTGCCCGTCGATGATGATCCCGCCGCCGATCCCGGTGCCGATCGTCAGGTAGGCGAACGTCGCGACGTCCTGGGCGGCGCCCCAGCGGTGCTCGCCCAGGGCCGCGCCGTTGACGTCGGTGTCGAAGCCGATGGGGATCCCGAAGGCCTCGCGCAGGGGACCGACCACGTCGGTGTCCGACCAGCCGGGCTTCGGGGTCTTGGTCACCCACCCGTAGGTCGGTGAGTCGGGGTGCGGGTCGCACGGGCCGAACGTGCCGTACCCGATCGCCGCGATCGCCTCGCCGTGCTCGGCCTGCCACGTGCGGAAGTAGTCGATCACCCTGGGGAGGGTCTCGCCCGGGGCGGTCGTGGGGAACCGCACTTCGTCGCGGATGTCGTCGGGGCCGGTCCCCACCGCGCACACCATCTTGGTGCCGCCCGCCTCGACCGACCCGATCAATGGCTCCATGTGCTGTCCCTCCTGCCAGGGTGCCGTGCACCCATCCAAGTCCTCCAGTGCGGACGGAGGCCCGCCGGTGGTGCACCCCCGCCCCGGCAAGCGGCGGGGGTGCACCGGTCAGGTGCTCAGGCTGCGATCAGCCCAGCGTCGCGTCGAGCTCCTTGGCCTTGGGGATGGCCACGGCCTCGACCTCCTCCTCGGTCATCTCCTGCTCGGCCTCCTTGGCGAAGCCCCGGGCCTTGGTGATCGCGAAGGTCGCCAGCATCGCGATGCTGATCGAGATGGCCATCCCGACGAAGTACATCGGGATCTTGTCCGGGGTGACCAGCGCGGTGCCGGGCAGGCCGGTGGCGCCGATGCTGGTCATGGTCACGTCGGTGGCCACCACGAAGGCCCCGGCGAACGCCCCACCGATCAGTGCCCCGAGGAACGGGGTGAGCAGGCGCAGGTTCACGCCGAAGAGGGCCGGCTCGGTGATGCCCAGGAAGGCCGACACCGACGACGGGATCGCGATGTCCTTGATCTTCGTCGCCCGGTGCCGGATGAGCATCCAGGCGGCCAGCGCGGCTGCGCCCTGCGCGACGTTGGACATCGACCAGATCGGCAGCAGCGGGTTGGCCCCGACGGCGGGATCGGCGATCAGGCCGAGCTCCACGGCGTGGAACGAGTGGTGCACCCCGGTGATCACCAGCAGCGAGTAGGTGCCGCCCATGATGAACCCGGCGACGGGTCCGCCGAAGTCCAGCAGCGTGATGAAGAAGTCGGAGATCAGCTCGCCGGTCCAGCGCATGATCGGGCCGATGACCAGGATCGTCGCGAAGCCGGTGGCGATCACGGCCAGCAGCGGCGTGAACAGCATGTCGAGCACGGTCGGCATGCGCTTGCGCAGCCACTTCTCGACGATCGCCAGGAACCACACGGCCACGAGGACCGGCAGGACGGTGCCTTGGTACCCGATCTTGGCGATCTCCCAGCCGAACAGGGTCCAGGTCGGGACCGCGCCCTCGAGCACGGCCTGGCCCTGGGCCCAGGCGTTGAGCATGTCCGGGTGCACCATGAGCATGCCGATGACTGCGCCGAGGTACTGGTTGGCGCCGAACACCTTGGCCGCGCTGAAGCCGATCAGGATCGGCAGGAACACGAAGGCGGCGTTCGCGAAGATGATGATCATCGAGGCCAGGTCGGCCACGGCCGGCCACTGGCCGATGAGGTTCTCCTCGTCGCCGAGCCACGGCCACAGCCCCGGCTGGGCGAGCAGGTTGTACAGGCCCATCATCAGGCCGGAGGCCACCAGCGCCGGGATCAGCGGGACGAAGATGTCCGACAGCGTCTTGACGAAGCGCTGGGCCGGGTTCATGTGCGCGGCGGCGGCCTTCTTCACCTCCTCCATGGAGGCTTCCTGGATGTGGGTGAGCTTGGCCAGCTCGTCGTGCACCTTGTTGACGGTGCCCGGCCCCAGGATGATCTGGTACTGGCCGCCGGCCGTGAACGACCCGGCGACGGCCTCGATCTTCTCGACGGCCTTCTTGTCGGCCTTCGTCTCGTCGACGAGGACGAGCCGCAGGCGGGTGGCGCAATGGGCGTAGCTGGCGATGTTCTCCGGCCCACCCACGTCCTGCAGGATCTGTTCGGCGATCCCCTTGTAGTCCATGCAATGCCTCCTGGCGGTGTGGAGCCGACCTGGGCGTCTGCTCTGGCTGGCTTGGCACCCAGGGCCCCTGTCGACGTCACCACTATGGCAGGGATCAACCAAAGATGCAAGCGTTTACATCATCTCCTTCGCAACTGGTGACCTTGGTCCTGAACACGACATTGGTCATCGTGACCCCCTGTGGGATCCCGCATGCCGGGTCGGCGGTGATAGCGTTGTCATGAGCAGTGCGGGGATGATGTCGGGAGGAGCTCATGAGCGTCCCGGGGGCCAGGGGCACAGGGAGCGAGGCGGCCGACATCGCCGCGGTCGCCAGGCGCGCCGGAGTCTCGACGGCGACCGTCTCGCGCGCCCTGCGCGGCCTGCCGAGCGTCTCGGAGCCCACCCGAGCGCGGGTGCTGGCCGCCGCCCGTGACCTGGACTACGTGACCTCGCCGGCTGCCTCGCGGCTGGCCAGTGGCCAGACGCGCTCGATCGGCGTCGTCGCGCCCTACCTGGGACGGTGGTTCTTCGGCCAGGTCCTCTCCGGCGCCGAGGAGGTGCTGCGCGCCGCGGGGTACGACGTCCTGCTCTACGCGCTGCCCGACGACGCCGCGCGCGCGGACTTCTTCGGACGGCTGCCGCTGCGGCGTCGCGTGGACGGGGTCCTGGTCCTGACGCTGCCCGTGGACGAGGCCGAGGTCGACGCCCTCCGGGGACTCAACGTCCCGGTCGGCTCGGTCGGTGTCCCCGGGTCCGGGATCTCCTGCATCGGCATCGACGACCGGGCAGCCGCCCGCACGGCGGTCACCCACCTGGTGAACCTGGGGCACGCGGGGATCGCACTCATCGGCGGTGGCCCCAGCGAGCCGATCCACTTCACGGTGCCCAACGACCGGCTGGCCGGCTACCGCACAGCCATGGCCGACGCGGGGCTCCCGGTGCCGACGGGGTACGAGGCGGACGGCGCCTTCACCTACGCCGGGGGCGAGGCGGCGATGGCCGGGCTGCTCGCGCTGCCCGACCCGCCGACCGCGGTCTTCGCGCAGTCCGACGAGATGGCCATGGGAGCCCTGCGCGCCATCCGCCGGGCCGGCCTGCGCTGCCCGGAGGACATCAGCGTCATCGGCTTCGACGACCACGAGCTGGCCGAGCTGGTGGAGCTGACCACGATCGCCCAGCCGGTCGCCGAGCAGGGCCGCCGGGCGGCCCAGGCGCTCCTCGCGCGGATCGCCGGCGCCGAGGTCGTCGACCAGCAGCTGCCGACCCGGCTGGTCCTGCGCTCGACCACGAGCCCGCCCCGGCGCGCCCGCCGCTGAACGCAGCGGGCCCCAGCGCCGCAGCGCAGGGGCAGCGTGCCGGTGGCCGCGACCGGCGGTAGCGTCGCAGGGGTGTGCATGACCAGGAGTCCGGCATGAGCCGCCGGTACGTGCTGTTCGCGGCCGTGTACGGCTCGGATGCCCAGGCCCTCGACGGGCTGCGGGTGCTGTGTGCCGCGGACCGGGCCCAGGTCGCCGGCCCCGGCCTGCTGCACCGTGACCCGTACGGCCGGACCAGCCTGCAGAAGGCCACCGGGTCGACCGTGCTGCGTGCGGCGGCCGTGGGCATGGTGGTCGGGTTCGTGGCAGGCCTCGGGACGGTGCTCATGTGGGCCACTGCCCTGATCGGGGCGATCGCCGGCGCCCTGATCGGCCACCGCGACCGGCAGACCGAGGCGCGCGAGCTCGGCGAGCTCGTCGGCGTGCTCGTCCCCGCGGGGGGCTGCGCCGTCGTGGCCGTGGCCGAGCGCGACCTGGCCGACCGGCTGACGCACCAGTTCGACCTCGCCGAGGCGACCCGCACGCTGCCGATCGCGGGGCGGCGCATGGCCGAGCTGGCCCGGCGGGTGGCGAGCGGGAACCGCGAGGTCATCCGCGCCCTCGACGGGCGGTTCGAGGCACTCGGGTAGCTCCCGCCCTCAGCCGCTGCCTGCCCCAGCGGCTTCTGCGATGATCCCCCCAGACGTGAGGGGGACGCCGATGACGGCACCGGAGCCGCCGCCCCGCCGGGTGCGCTGGACGTGGCGCACGGTGGGGGCCGTGCTGCTCGTCGCGGCGCTCCTGCTGGCGCTCAACGCCCTGTACCGCGCCGGTCACCAGGTGCTCGCGCTGGGGCTGCTCGCGGCTGGCCTCGTCGCGCCTGGCGCCTGGCGGCTGTGGCGCAGCCGCGGCTGAGGGATCCCCTCACCCCACGCGCCACACGTGCGCCGCCGGGCCGCCCGCCGGCAGCAGCCAGGACCCGTCCATCCCCCGGACGGGGGCACCGGTGCCGAACAGCACCTCGGCCCGCTCGAACCAGCTCCCGGGCAGCCGGACGGCCGGGTGCGCCGCTCGCGCCACGTGCACCAGCACGCGCTCGGTGCCGTCCGGGGACTCCCGTTCGAGGGTCAGCGCGTCGTCCAGCACCGCCAGCCAGCGCAGCCCACCGCGGCGCAGCGCCACCGAGCCACGACGGATCGCGGCCACCTGCTCGTGCATGGCCAGCACGTCGCGGTCCCAGGCCTCGGGGTGGTCCCACGGCATGGGGATGCGGCTGCGCTCGCCATCGGCGCCGCCGATCCCGGTCTCCGCACCGGCGAAGACCATCGGCACCCCGGGTGCGGTGAACAGCAGCACCAGCCCGGCGGCGTAGCGGCCACGGTCGGCACCGACGACCGTCATGAAGCGCGCGGTGTCGTGGGTGTCCAGGGCGTTCATGCTGGCCGTGAGCGAGCGCCAGGGCATCAGGGCGTTCGCCTCCCGGATCGCGGCGACCACCGAGGGTCCGGGGAGCCGCGGCACGCCCGTGCCCGTGGGCACGCCGAGGAAGTCGTTGCGCGCGAGGGCCCCAGGGGCGTGGGCGGCCAGCCACGACCACACCGGCCGGGTGAAGCCGGCGTAGTTCATCGTCCCGTGCCAGCCGTCCCCGGCCAGGTCCGGCCCTGCCTCGTGCGCGTGCTCGGCCACGAGCCAGCCGTCGGGACGCACCTCCCGCATCGTCGCGCGGATCTCGCGAGCCACCGCGTGTGCCTCGTCCACGTCGCGGTAGCGGCCCGTCATGTTCCCCACGTCGATCCGCCAGCCGTCGAGGCCGAAGGGCGGCCGCAGCCAGCGGCCCACGATCGAGTCCGGCCCGCGCAGGAACGCCTCGCGCAGCGGCTCGCTGCGCCAGTCCAGCTTCGGCAGCGTCCGGTGGCCCAGCCAGCCGTGGTAGCGGTGCGGGTGCTCCTCGAAGCAGTAGTAGGACGCCTCGGGCGCACCCGGGTCCGCGATGGCGGCACGGAACCAGGCGTGCCGGTCGCCGGTGTGGTTGGTCGTGAGGTCGCCGATCACGCGGATGCCACGGGCGTGCGCGGCCGCGACGAGCCGCGCCAACGCCTCGTCCCCGCCGAGCAGCGGGTCGACCTCGGCGAACGTTGACGCGTCGTAGCGATGGGTGGACCCGGCCGGGAAGAACGGGGTCAGGTAGAGCACGTCGGCGCCCAGCCGCTCGAGGTGGTCCAGGCGCTCGACCACTCCGTCGAGGTCGCCGCCGTAGCACTGGAAGCCGTACCGGCCGCGCACCAGCCTGATCGGCTCGTCCCAGGCGCTGGCGTGCGCCCAGTGCGGCAGGGCCCGCTGGTCGGCACCGGACGAGCGGGCGAACCGGTCCGGGAAGACCTGCAGCACGGTCGCGTCCGCCACCCAGTCCGGCGGCCCGGGATGGGTGCTGAGCCGGAAGTCACCGCTGTCCAGGACGTCGCGCCCCCGGTGCCATCCCGTGGCGGTGAGCCAGCCGTAGCCGCAGGCGCCTCCGGTGAGGAACCGGTAGCTGGTGAGGGGGTTGTGTGCCACGATCTCGGCCGACCACCACGTCTCGTCGCGTCCGGGTGCCTCGGCGTGCATGACGACCCAGGCCGGCTCGGCATCGTGGACCACCCGCACGTGCAGGAGGTCCACGCCCAGCCCGGCCGGGACGCGTACGCGGACCGTCACCCGCTCGTCGAGCCGTGGACGGTCGGTGGAGACGTACCGCAGGGAGCCGTCGTGGTGCGGCGCCGCGAGCATGGCCGCATCGAGCGTGGGCGCCTCGGGCATGGGGCGACGCTACCTGCGCCGCTGCGGGGGCGTCGCTCCCTGCGCGGGCGTGGGGGCGTCGCTCGCTGCGCGGGTGTGGGGGCGTCGCTCGCTGCGTCGCCTCGCTGGCGGGTTTGGCGCACGAGTGGTCCGGGCATCTACCATCGGCGCGCGGCATCGTGCCGCCCTCGTTGAGCAACGTTCCCTCCCTGGCGACGACCGCCATGCAGACGCGTTGAAGACGACACGCCTGCACGTGGAGGAACCCTCATGGCTGACCGACCGACCACGACCCGTGCTGCTCGCCCTGCGGGCAGCCGTGATCGGCGCGACCGACCCCGCTGGACCCGCGACGAGCGCGTCGCGCGGGGCCGCACGCCCGATCGCCGGGACCGCCCGGGGCGCCCTGCTGGCGCCGAGGGTGCCGGGCGGCCCGAGCGTGCGGACCGCCCCGGACGCACCAGCCACGCGCGGGACCTCCGGACGGACCGTCGCGACCGCACGGACCCTCGCGCGGACCGTCGCGACCGTCGCGACCGCACGGACCCTCGCGACCGCGCGGACCGTCGCGACCGCACGGACCCTCGCGACCGCACGGACCCTCGCGACCGTCGCGACCGCACGGACCCCCGGACCCGGACCGGTGGCCGCCCGCAGCGCCGGGCGGAGGGCGCTGTCCGCAGTGATCGCCCCGACCGCCGGCCGGTCGTCCCGGCGCTGAGCGGGCCCAACGCCTTCGTCGACCTCGGCGTGCCGAATGTCCTCGCGGCGGTCCTCGCGACCGGCGCGATCACCGAGCCCACCCCGATCCAGGCCCTCACGATCCCGGCCGCGCTGTCCGGCCGGGACGTCCTCGGCCGCGGTCGGACCGGCTCGGGCAAGACCCTGTCGTTCGCCCTGCCGATGGTGGCCCGCCTCGCCGGCCCGCGCGGCCTGCGCCGCCAGCCGCGCGGCCTGGTGCTGGTCCCGACCCGTGAGCTCGCGATGCAGGTCGTCGACGTCGTCACGCCGCTCGCCGGCGCCGTGGGCATGCGCACGCAGCTGGTGATCGGCGGATCCTCCTACGACCGGCAGATCCGCGGGCTGGAGCGCAGCGACATCGTCGTCGCGACCCCGGGCCGGCTGGTCGACCTCACCGAGCGGGGCGCCGTGGACCTCGGCGCCATCCGGGTGGTCGTCCTCGACGAGGCCGACCACATGGCCGACCTCGGCTTCATGCCCGAGCTCGAGGCGATCATGGGCCAGCTGCCCGGGGACGCCCAGGGCCTGCTGTTCTCGGCCACCCTCGACGCCGACGTCGACCGCCTGGTGCGCAGCCACCTGACCGATCCCGTCGAGCACAGCGCCGACCCGGCCACCGCGACCGTCGGCACGATGGCCCACCACGTGGTGCTCGTGCACCCCAAGGACAAGGACGCCGTCACCACCGACATCGCCCTGCGGCGGGGTCGGACCGTCGCCTTCGTGCGCACCCAGCTCGGCGCCGATCGACTGGCCGGCCAGCTCGACGAGCAGGGCGTGCGCGTCGCCGCGCTGCACGGCGGGATGAAGCAGGGCATCCGCACCCGGACCCTGGAGGACTTCCGCCGGGGCCGCATCGACGTGCTCGTCGCGACCGACGTCGCCGCGCGCGGCCTGCACGTCGACGACATCGACCTCGTCCTGCACGTGGATCCGCCGCACGGGCCGAAGGAGTACCTGCACCGCTCCGGCCGCACCGCGCGCGCCGGTGCCTCCGGGACCGTGATCTCGCTGGCCACGCTGCGCCAGCAGCGGGCGGTGCAGGCGATCACCACGAGGGCCGGGGTCACCCCGGCCGTGCTGCGTGCCCGGCCGGGGGACGAGGCGCTGCGCGCCCTCGTCGGCTGAGCGCGCACCACGATCGGCGTTTGCGTCAAGTCCCGGGTCGCTGAGGCGCCCGAGACTTGACGCAGGTCCCCGGCACCCGACCGAGACTTGACGCGATTCCGGCGGGCGGCTTCCGGCGGGCGGCGGGCGGCTTCCGGCGGGCGGCGGGCGGCGGGCGGCGGGCGGCGGGCGGCGTGCGGCGGCGCCGACGCGGCGGGCCGGGGCGATCGCAGGGACGGGCGGCACCGGGGGGTGGCAGGATCCGCGCCGTGACAGCAACCCCAACGCCCGACCCCTTCGCCTGGAGCACTGTCCGGGTGGACGGCAACGTCATCCGCTACCGGGTCGCGGGCCCCGAGGACGCGCCGCCGATGATCCACGTGCACGGCTTCGCCATCTCCGGCACGTACCTCACCCCGACCGCGGCGCTGCTCACCGACTCCTTCCGGGTGTACGTCCCGGACCTGCCGGGCTTCGGCAGCAGCCCCAGGCCCGTCGGGTCGCTGGGCATCCCCGACCTGGCGAGCGCGCTGCGCGGGCTCATGGACGCCCTCGGGATCGAGCAGGCGGTCCTGGTCGGCAACTCGCTGGGCTGCGCGATCATCCTCGAGCTCATCGACCAGGCGCCGGAGCGGGTGTCGAGGGCGGTCATGGTCGGCCTGGCCGGCGGCCCGCACAACCAGCCGCTGGGCAAGGCCCTGGTGCAGATGGCGCGCGACGGCATCAAGGAGCCGCCGCGCATGCTGATCGTCGCGGCCCCGGACTACCTGCGGTACGGACCGGTCCGCGCGATCAAGCTCTTCACGCGCATGACCCAGTTCCCGGCCGTCGAGCGATTCCTGTCCATGCCCGTGCCGGTCATGGCGGTGATCGGCAGCGAGGATCCGCTCCGCCCGCCGTGGCGGCGCATCACCGAGCTCATGGCCCAGATCCCGCCGCAGGTCGACATCGTGCTGTTCCAGGGCGCGGCGCACGCCATCAACTACACGCACCCGCGCGAGCTTTCCCACGCCATCCGGCAGTACGTGGCGGGCGAGCCGATCCGCATGGACGCGGGGAACCCGAGGGGCATCCCGGTGCTCCAGCTGCTGCGGCCGGAGTGACGCTGCCGCAGTGACCCGCCCGGACCGTACGTCACAGGTCTGTCGCAATCTGCCCGGTTCGCGGTCATCCCGTCGGCCTGCCCTTGCCCGGGAGGGTTCAATAGGCCTGTGACGAAGACCGTGATGGTGGTCGAGGACGACGAGGAGATCCGCCTGGTCCTGCGCTACGCGCTGGAGGACGAGGGCTACCGGGTCCTCGAGGCGGCCAACGGGGAGCAGGCGCTCGTGCTCGGCCACGACGAGGACCCCGACGTGCTGCTCGTCGACCTGCGGCTGCCCGGCATCCACGGCCTGGACGTGGTGCGCAGCGTCCGGGCCACCAGTCGTGTCCCCATCATCATCGTCACCGCCCAGGTCGACTCGCACGACGTCGTGACCGGCCTGGAGGCCGGCGCCGACGACTACGTCACGAAGCCCTTCGTGACCAAGGAGCTGTTGGCGCGCATCCGTGCCCAGATCCGGCGCTCCAACGACGTGGTGACCGACCACGGCCTGCTCGAGTGCGGGGAGGTCCGGCTGCGTCCGGAGACCGCCGAGGTGCAGGTGGGGACGCGGCTGGTGCCGCTGTCGCCCACGGAGTACAAGCTGCTGGCCGAGCTGATCGGGGCCCGGGAGCGCGTGGTCAGCCGCGACGACCTGCTGCGCAACGTCTGGGGGTACCGCAACCCCGGTGACGGCCGCGTGGTCGACAACCTGGTCTACCGGCTGCGCGCCAAGATGGAGTCCGACCCGGCCGAGCCGCGGCACCTGCTCACGGTGCGCGGCTTCGGCTACCGCCTGAAGGCCTGACCCATGCGGTTCGGCCTGCGCTCGCGCGTCGCGCTGGTGTTCGCCGTGCTGTCGATGCTCGTCGCGCTGGTCGTCTCCACCGGCATCTACCTGGCCAGTCGCGCGTACCTGACCAACCAACGCGAGACCACCAGCCTGTCCCGGGCGCTCACCGACGCCCGCTCCGTGGACGCCGCGATCGCCGGGGGGATGCAGCCGGGCAGGGCGCTGGCCCAGCTGCCCGTGGTGGGCTCGTCACAGGCGCTCATGCGGGTGGGCACCCAGTGGTTCTCGCGTGGCGCCAGCGTGCTGCCCGCAGACCTGCCGACCAGCCTGATCGACATGGCACTGTCGAGCGGCGGGGGCCAGCAGCGCATCGCGGTCGGCGACGAGACCTTCTACGCCGTCTCGGTGTACACCCGCTCCGGCCTGTACGTGGAGCTGTTCCCGCTCGAGGAGCTGGAGGCGATCCTCGACGACGCCCGGGTCATCCTGGCCATCCTGGCGATCGTGGCCTTCCTGGTCGGCGGCGCCGTCGGCTCCCTCATCGGCCGGCGCCTGATGCGCCCGCTCGAGCTGCTCGGGGCCGGGGCCCAGCAGCTGGCCTCCGGCGACCTGTCGGTCCGACTGCCCGACACCGGTGACCCCGACCTGGACCCGATCTCCGACTCGTTCAACGAGATGGCCGTCGCGGTCGCCTCCCGGATCGATCGCGAGCGCCGGTTCGTGGCCAACGTCAGCCACGAGCTGCGGTCGCCCCTGACGACGGTGGTCGCGACCGCCGAGCTGCTCGAGTCGCACCGGGACGCCTTCGGTCCCCGGGAGGCCCGACTGGTCACCAGCCTCGCGGGCCAGTCCCGCCGGCTGAGCCGGATCCTGCTGGACCTGCTCGAGATCTCCAGCGTGACGGCCAGCGCCCCCGTGCAGCGCGACGCCACGGACGTGGCCGCCCTGGCCGAGCAGGTGCTCGTCGCCCGCAACCTGCCGCCCCGGCTGGTCAGCGGGGACCGGCCCGTCGTGGTGACCGACGCGCGCCGGATCGAGCGGGTCCTGGCCAACCTCGTCGACAACGCGACCCGGCACGGGCAGGGGGTGCGCCAGGTGCTCGTCGTCCAGGGGGACCACGGGGTGCGCATCCACGTCGACGATGCCGGGCCGGGGGTCGAGCCGGACGGGGCAGACCGCCTCTTCGAGCCGTTCGCCCGCGGGGAGCGCGCCGAGGAGCACCGCGTGGAGGGGGCCGGGCTCGGCCTGGCGATCGTCCGGGACCAGGCCGACGCGATCGGTGCGAGCATCGCGGTGCGCCGCTCGCCGTTCGGCGGCGCGCGGTTCACGCTGGACCTCCCGGCGGACCCCGTGGAGCCTCCGGACCAGGCGCTGGCGCCCGCCGCGCCCGTGCCGGATCCCGGGAAGCAGGAGCGCCCACCCGTGGGTGGCCCGGTCGCCGGGAGTGCCGCCCAGCCCCCCGTCGACGCCTCCACCAGCCGGCGGACCGGGAGCGGGTCGTGACCGCGAGGTGGTGGCGGATCTGCGCCGTCGCACTGCTGCTCGTCGGCGCGACGGGGTGCGGCGTGCAGCTCCAGGACGCTGCCGAGCCGTTGCCCGAGGGAGCGCTGCCGGCGGGGGGCCCCGCAGCCTCGGAGCCGCCGCCTGCCCGGCTGACCAAGGTCCACTTCGTGAACGGCGGCGCACTCGAGGGCGTCGTCGAGCCGATGGACGACCGCTCGGCGAACGGGGTCCTGGCCGCGCTGGCCACCGGGCCGCCGGTCGACCGCGCCGAGCTGCGCACGCTGGTCCTCGACCCCGCCACGGGGACGCCGATCTTCCAGGTCCAGTCGGTCTCGCCCTACGGGGAGGTCGTGCTGCGTCGGGGGGAGGGGTTCGGCGCGCTGCCGGCGCTGGACCAGGTGCTGCTCACCGGTCAGGTGGTGCTCAGCCTGGACGAGGTCGGCCTGTCCCGGGTCGTCGTCGTCGACGAGGCCGGGACCCCGGTCCCCGTCACGCTGCCCGACCTGCGGGTGGTGAAGCGCCCGATCACGGCCTCCGACTTCGACGACCTGCTCGTCCCCTGACGGCGCTCACGGGCGCACTGCGCGTCAGGCGGCGGACTGATCCGGGCCTCAGCGCCGGGTGAGGCGCATGAGCGCGGGCCGGTCCGGGCGGATCGTGACCAGCGGGAGGGCCCGGGGCGGTGGGCCGCTCGGGGCGAGCCGGACGGCACGGCACACCATCGCCAGTGCGAGCACCGCCTCGGCGTACGCGAAGTCCCGCCCGATGCACATGCGCGGCCCTGCGCCGAAGGGCAGGAACGCGGTGCGGACCGCGGCGGCCGTCCCCGGGTCCAGGAACCGGTCGGGGTCGAACCGCTCCGGGTCCGGCCACGCGCAGGGGTGCCGGTGGACGATCCACGGGCTGATGATCAGCAGCGATCCGGCGGGCACCGGTCGGGCCCCGAGCACGAGGTCGCTGTCCGTGCGCCGGGTGATCAGCCACGCTGGGGGGTGCAGCCGCATCGCCTCGTCCACCACCGCCCGCGCCAGCGTGAGCTTGGCCAGGGCGCCGAGGTCCGCCGCGGGGCGGGTCCGGGGGTCCGGCCCGAGCACGTCCATGGCCTCGGCCGCCACCCGATCGGCCACCGACGGGTGGGCGCCCAGCAGCACCAGCGCCCAGGTCAGGGCGGAGGCGACCGTCTCGTGCCCGGCCACCAGGAACGTGACGATCTCGTCCCGCACGGCCTGGTGGGACAGCCCGCCGGCGAGCAGCAGGTCGACGAGGTCGGGCGGCGTGCGTGGGCCGCAGGCCGCCCGAGCGGACAGGATCGCGGTGACGGCGGCGTCGAGCTCGGCCAGTGCGTGGGCCATGCGACGGTTGCCGGGTGTCGGGATCCAGCGCGGGGCCCGCAGGGGCATCCGCGCCACCGCCACGACCTCCCCGAGCGCGGTGAGCGTCGCCTCGGCGAGCCGGTCGGCCACCGGACCGAGGGCGTGCCCGAACAGCGACTCGCCGACCACCTCGAGGGCCAGGGACATCACAGCGGCGTCCATGTCCACGACCGCCCGGTCCGGCTGCCGGAGCAGGTCGTCGACGAGCCGTTGGGCGGCGTCCGCGGTGTGCGCGGCGACCCCGCCCAGCGTGCTGGGGTGGAACGCGGGCTGCACGATCCGACGGTGCTCGCGCCAGTGCTGGCCGTCCGCCGTCAGCAGGCCCAGCCCGGTCACCCGGGACAGGGCGCGGTACTGCAGGGTGTCCTTGCTGGTGGTCCGGGCCCGCCCCACGAGCACCTGGCGGACGTCGTCGGGATGGCTGATCAGGTAGGTCGGCGGCGAGGGGATCGGGAACTGCACGACGTCGCCGTGGGTGCGCCACTGCGTGGCCAGGAACGCCAGCGGGTCCTCCCGGATGGCCGCCATCCCGCGCAGCATGTCCGGTCCGGTCGGGCCCGGGGCGGTCGCGGGGGTGCGGCCGTGCCGACGGCCGGCGAGGTCGTCGTGCGCGGGGGGTGCGGCGGGCTGGCTCAGCTCAGCGCCCCGTGGTGACGTAGTCGACCAGCGCGGAGCGCTCCCACTCGAGGTGCGAGATCCGCGCCTTCACGATGTCGCCGATGCTCACGATGCCGACGAGCACGCCGTCGGCCACCACCGGCACGTGCCGGATGCGTCCGGCGGTCATCAGGCCCATGACCTCGTCGATCGAGGTGCCCGGCTCGCAGGTGTGCACCTCGGCGGTCATGATGTCGCGCACGTGCACCCGGTCCAGCTGGAGCAGCCGTGACTCGCGCAGCGCCGGCAGGGCGTCGCTGCACAGCGCGCGCACGATGTCGCGCTCCGAGACGATCCCCTCGATGGTCCGGCCGTCGGTGGAGACGACCATCGCGCCGATGCGGTACTCGGCCAGGGCATCGACGAGCTCGGTGAGCGTGGCGTCGGGGGCGATGGTGGCCACGTCCGAGCCCTTGGCCTGCAAGACGTGCTTGATCGGCATGGCACCTCCCGGGTCCGTTGGGGAGTGCCACGGTAGTGGACCGCGTGCGGAAGTGACCAGCAGGTCGCGGATCGGCCCGCGTCGCAGTCCTGTCACCGCCGCCGGCAGGCCCTGCGCGTGCTCCCCGCCCGGTGCGACACTGCTGCATGGCCCACGTCAACTTCGACGGGCTGAACCTGCGGATCACCCTCGTGCCGCCGGAGCGCCGGGCCGTGCACATGCGCGAGTTCGTGGTCCCGCGCGCCAACCTCGCGTGGGTGCGACACGCCCCGGACATCTGGGTCGAGGTGCAGCACGACATCGGGCTCATGGGCCTGGGCTTCCCGGGGATCCTGCTCTGGGGCACCGCGTGGACCCGCCACCGCCGCGACTTCTGCGTCCTGCACGGCCCGGGGCCGGGGCTGGTGATCGGCCTGCGCGACCACGCCTACGACCAGGTCCTGCTGTCGCTGCCCGACGCGGAGGCCTGGCCGCTGTTCGCCCGCCTGCGCGAGGTCACGACCGAGGACGCGCGGGGCGCCACGGAGCCGGGCGGAACGGGCACGTGAGCCCGGCGGGCACGTGGAGCACCGGGGCCGTGCGGCGTCACCCGGCGAGCACGTCCAGCACCTGCTGGTGCAGCAGCCCGTTGGTGGTGAGGCCGCTGCCGGCGCCGAGCGCCGGGCTGCCGTCCACCCCCGTGATCCGGCCGCCGGCCTCCTCGACGATCGCGACCAGCCCCGCCACGTCCCAGATGTTGAGCTCGGGCTCGGCGGCCACGTCGACCGCGCCCTCGGCGACCAGCAGGTGCGACCAGAAGTCACCGTAGGCCCGGGCCCGCCAGACCCCGTGGGTGAGCGCCGCCAGGGCGCCCGGGCGCCACCCCACGTGGTCGCTGAAGGACAGGCTCGCGTCGGCGAGGTCGCGCACCGCGGAGACGTGCAGGGTGCGTTCCCCGTCGGGCCCCCGGGTGTGCGCCCCGGCGCCCCGGGCCGCCCACCAGCGCCGGCCCAGGGCAGGTGCGCTCACCACGCCCACCTCGGCACGGCCCTCGACCAGCAGGCCGATCAGCGTGGCCCAGACCGGGACACCACGGACGTAGTTCTTCGTCGCGTCGATCGGGTCGATGACCCACTGCCGGGTCGCGCCGGTCATGGCGCCGCCGAACTCCTCGCCGAGGACCGGATCCTCGGGCCGGGCCTCGGCCAGCATCGCGCGCAACGCGGCCTCGACCGCGCGATCGGCTTCCGTCACCGGAGTGAGGTCCGGCTTGGTCTCCACGACGAGGTCGGCTGCGCGGTACCGATCCAGGGCGATCGCGTCCGCGGCGTCGGCCAGCGCCAGGGCCAGGGCGAGGTCGTCGCCCCCCGGGCGCGCGGGTTGCTGCATCTGGGGAGGGTGGGCCACGACGGACTAGGCTAGCGAGCCGACCGCGGGGCATACTGGCAGGCGTGGGGGTCACTGACGACGCTGACGCGCGCCCATCGTCCGGCGCGCGCTGGTTCGTCGCGACCACGCTCGTGCTCAGCGGTGCGCTCGTGGCGGGAGGTGCCTGGGTCAACGCCCAGGTGCCGCCGGCGGTCGCCCTGCAGCCCGTGCCGGCCTCCGTCGTGGTCGCCCCGCAGACGCTGGATGCGCGGGCCGCGATCGCCACGGATCGGCTGGCCGTGGCCGCCGGGCGCTCGCTGTCCAGCCTGGCCGAGCAGGCGGCCGGCCCGAAGGCGAACCCGGCCGAGTCCGCCGCCCCCGTCGTCGCCGGTGCGGCGGCTGCCACGGAGCAGTACGCCGAGCAGCTCGAGGAGCTCAACCGTGCCGAGGAGGCCGCCGCCGCGCAGCTGGCCATGACCGAGGAGGAGCTCGCGCGGGCCGAGGAGGCGCGGGCGGAAGCCGCCGAGGACCTCGCCGAGGAGGAGGCCGCGGCTGCCCGTGAGGTCGACGCCGCCATCGACGCCGCGATCGCTGCTGCCCAGGCCCAGACCGCCCTGAGCGCCATCGAGGAGAGCCTCGGCGGTCGGAGCCTGGCTGGGGCCGTCGCGGAGGGCCGATCGACGAGCACCGACGAGGTCCTCGACCTCGTCCGGGCCGCCTTCCCCGCCAACCAGGTCGGCAACGCGATGGCGGTGGCCCGGTGCGAGTCGGGGCACGCGAACCGCGTCGGCCGCGAGAACCCGAACGGGACCCGCGACTTCGGCGTGTTCCAGATCAACGACGGCGGCACCATCCAGGCGGCCCTGAAGGCGATCCGGGTGCCCTACGCCGACATCGCCGAGGCCCGCGAGAAGGCGCTCGACCCGGTGCTCAACGTGCGGATGGCACGGGCGATCTGGGACGCCCGTGGCTGGCAGCCGTGGGTCTGCGCGTCGAAGCTGAAGATCGTCACCGGGCTCTACCAGCGCGCGCCGGGTCCCATGGCCGGCAAGTACGACGAGTACGGCCGGGCGCAGTAGCGGCGCACCCCGGCCCAACCACCTCCGGCCCAGCCACCTCCGGCCCCGCCTCCTCCGGGCCCAGCCACCTCCGGCCCGGTCAGGCGCCCGGCTCCGGTGGGCGGGTCGCGAGCAGGCGGCGCAGCGAGGCGAGCCGGGCGGTCCCGTGCTCGCCGGCAGCCCCCGAAGCCGCGAACGCGTCCAACGCGCAGTCCTCGGCCCCCTCGGTGTGCGGGCAGCCGCGCGGGCACTCCTCGAGGGCCGGGTCGAACTCGCCGAAGGCGTGCAGCACGCGGTCGGGGTCCACGTGGGCCAGGCCGAACGAGCGCACGCCCGGGGTGTCGATGAGCCAGCCGCCCTCGGGCAGCGGCAGGGCCAGCGCCTGGGCGGAGGTGTGCCGGCCGCGGCCGGTGACCAGGTTGACCTCCCCGGTGGCGCGCTCGGCGTCGGGCACCAGGGCGTTCACCAGCGTCGACTTGCCGACCCCGGAGTGGCCGACGAGGCAGGTGACCCGGCCCAGCAGGTGCCCGCGCAGGGCGTCCAGGTCCGCCGGCTCGGGCGTGGACCCGTCGTCGAAGCCGCAGACGATGGCGGGCACGTCGAGCGCGGCGTACAGCGACAGCAGGGGAGCGGGGTCGGCGAGGTCGGCCTTGGTCAGGACCAGCAGCGGGGCCAGGCCCGCGTCGTAGGCGGCGACCAGGCACCGGTCGATCAGGCCGGGGCTGGGCTCCGGGTTCGCCAGCGCGGTGACGATGGCCAGCTGCTCGGCGTTGGCCACGAGCACCCGCTCGTCGGGGTCGTCGTCGTCGGCGGAGCGGCGCAGCACCGTGGTCCGCTCCTCGATGCGCACGATCCGGGCCAGCGCGTCACGGCCGCCGCGCAGGTCGCCGGTCAGCCAGACCGCGTCACCGACGACCACGGCCTTGCGGCCGAGCTCGCGTGCCTTGACCGCGAAGACGGGCTGGCCGCCCTCGTCGAGGAGCACGGTGAACCGGCCGCGGTCCACGGCCACCACCCGCGCGGGTGCACCGGCGGCGTGGGCGGGGCGGTCCTTGCTGCGTGGTCGTGACTTGCGCCGGCCGGGCCGGACCCGGACGTCCTCCTCGGTCCAGGTGGTGCCCCTCACGCAGCCCCGTCCGCGGGCAGTCCCAGCATCGCCGACCACAGGTCGGCGAACCCCGGCAGCGTCTTGCGCGTGGTGTCCACGTCGACGATCCGCAGCCCGGGGACCCGCAGGCCGAGCACGGCGCCGGCCATGGCCATCCGGTGGTCGTCGTAGGTCTCGAAGTCGCCGCCGTGCAGGGGGGTGGGCGCGATCCTCAGCGAGTTGGGCCGGGCCTCCACCTGCCCGCCGAGCCGGTTGATCTGCGTGCACAGCGCCTCGAGCCGGTCGGTCTCGTGGCCGCGCAGGTGGCCGATGCCGCGCAGCCGGCTCGGGGAGTCCGCCAGCGCGGCCACCGCGGCCACCACGGGGGCGAGCTCGCCGACGTCGCGCAGGTTCACGTCGATGCCGTGGATCACGTCCGGCCCGGTCAGCGTGAGTCCCTCGTCGGAGAGCGCCACCCGGGCGCCCATCTCGGCCAGGATCGTGCGCAGCTGGTCGCCGGCCTGGGTGGTCCGCAGCGGCCAGCCGGGGATGGTCACCCGGCCCCCGGTGACCATGGCAGCGGCCAGGAACGGGGCGGCGTTGGACAGGTCCGGCTCGATCACCCGGTCCACGGCGCGGATCGTGCCCGGGCGCACCAGCCAGCGGGCGTCGCTGGGGTCGGCGTCGTCGCTGTCGACCTCGACCCCGGACTCGCGCAGCATCGCGACGGTCATGTCGACGTGCGGCAGCGACGGGATCGGCCGGCCGACATGGCGCAGGTCCACGCCGTCGTCGAACCGCGCGGCGGCGAGCAGCAGGCCGCTGACGTACTGGCTCGAGGCGCTGGCGTCCACCGTGGCCGCACCGCCCGGCACCCTGCCGGTGCCGCGGACCGTGAACGGCAGGCAGTTGCGGCCGTCGTCGTCGATGCGGACGCCGAGGGTCTCCAGGGCGGCCAGGATCGCGCCCATCGGGCGCATCCGGGCCCGAGGGTCACCGTCGAACCGCACGTCGCCCCTGGCCAGGCCGGCGACCACCGGGAGGAAGCGCATCACGGTGCCGGCCAGCCCGCAGTCCACGTGGGCCGGGCCGCGCAACCGGGTGGGGGTGACGGCCCAGCCCCCGGTGCCGTCCTTGTCGATCCCCGCGCCGAGCGCGCGCAGGCCGGCCACCATCAACTTGGTGTCGCGGGCCTTGAGCGGCCCGGTGATCCGACTCGGCCCGTCGGCCAGGGCGGCCAGCACCAGGGCACGGTTGGTCAGCGACTTGCTGCCCGGAAGGGCCACGCGCGCCTGCACCGGACCGGCGGCCGTCGGTGCAGGCCACGGTTCCTCAGCAGGCACGCCCGGCAGCGTACCGGACTGTGCGAGGCTTGCCCGCGTGTGCGGACGGTACGCGGCGAGCAGGGACACGGCGGCGATCATCGAGGAGTTCCGCGTCGAGCAGGTCGTCGAGCCCGCCCCCGAGCCGAGCTGGAACGTGGCCCCGACCGACAGCGTCGCCTTCGTGGTCGACCGGCCGGGGGAGGACGAGGCGACGGTGCAGCGCCAGCTGCGCCGGGCCAGGTGGGGCCTCGTGCCCTCGTGGGCCAAGGACCCCGCCATCGGCGCCCGGATGATCAACGCCCGCTGGGAGCAGGCGGCCGAGAAGCCCGCGTTCCGTCGGGCGTTCGCCAAGCGGCGCTGCCTCATCCCTGCCGACGGCTACTTCGAGTGGTACGCGACCAGCCAGCCGGGTGCGGGGGGCCGGCCGCGCAAGCAACCCTTCTACATCCACCGCGGCGACGGCCGCAGCCTCGGCCTGGCCGGGCTCTACGAGTTCTGGCGCCCGACGCCGCAGGACGAGTGGCTGGTGACCGTCACGGTGCTCACCACCGCCTCGGCCGGCCCGCTCGCCGCGCTGCACGATCGGATGCCGGTGGTGGTCGACCCCGAGGCGTACGCCGCGTGGCTCGATCCCGGGGTGGCACTCGGGGCGGACTTCGCCGGCACCCTGGCCCCGGCGGCGCTCGCGGCGCACCCGGTCAGCACGGCCGTGAACGCGGTCCGCAACGACGGCCCCGAGCTGGTGCTGCCCCTGCCGGCCGAGGAGGTCGCCGACGTGCCCGCCGAGCTGCGCGACGAGTCGAAGCCGTGAGCCCGCGGGTCGTCCCCGGTGGCGTCACGGGGACCTGGGAGGTGTCGACCCCCGGCGGGCCGGCCCGCGTGCACCTGCGGGCGGCCCCGCACGGGCAGCCGCGGGCGACGCTGGTCCTCGGGCACGGTGCCGGCGGCGGTGTGCAGGCCCAGGACCTGGTCGCCATCGCCGACGCCCTGCCCGCCGATGGCATCGAGGTGGCCCTGGTCGAGCAGCCCTGGCGGGTCGCCGGGCGCAGGGTGGCCGGGGCGCCCGCCACCCTCGACGCCGCATGGGTGGCGGTGCTGGCCGACCTGCGCTCGCGCGGCATCGGCCGACGGCGCCTGGTCGTGGGCGGGCGCAGCGCCGGGGCCCGGGTGGCCTGCAGGACCGTGGGGACGGTGGGACCCGACGCCCTGCTGCTGCTCGCGTTCCCGGTGCGCGCCCTGCGCCCGCCGGTGGGCCGCCCGGCCGAGACACGGCTGCCCGAGCTGCTCGACGCGGCCCGGCTGGTGCCGACCGTCGTGGTGCAGGGCGAGCGGGATCGCATGGGCGCCCCGGACGAGGTTGCGGTGGCGCTGAGCGAGGCGGCCGTGACCGCCCGGGTCGTGCCGATCCCGGCCGCCGACCACGCGTTCCGGGTCCCCGCGAGGGCGCCGTTGTCCCAGGCGGACGCGCTCGACGTCGTCGTGCGGGCCGCCCGGGCGACCGCCCTGCGGATCATCAGCGGCCAGTACTGACCGGCGGCGTGACAGGGCCCGCGGCGCGTGGCCGGGAATGCCGGCGCCCCGGCGGGCGTTGGGATGAGGTCCAACGCTGTCGACGCCGGGGAGGCGCGCGTGCTGCTGCAGGTCGACCTCGAGCCGCTCGCCGCGGCCGCCCACGACATCCGGGTACCCTCTGGTCCCATGTCCGCCAGCCCGCCGGTGCCCGAGCCGGCCGCGACGGATGGGGCCGACGGGCCGGACGTCGATGGTCCCCCGGGCGCCGGCCGTGGCACCGGCACGGGCGCGGGGGCCGGCAAGGTCGCCGGGGAGGCCGAGCAGACCGACGCCGGGGAGGTCGACGCCGAGGAGTCCGAGGCCGAGCGGATCGCCCGCTTCGAGCGGGACGCCCTGCCGCACCTCGACGCCCTCTACAGCGCGGCGCTCAAGCTGACCCGCAGCCCGGCCGAGGCCGAGGACCTGGTCCAGGAGACCTTCCTCAAGGCGTTCTCGTCGTTCCACCAGTACACCCACGGCACCAACCTGCGTGCCTGGCTGCACCGGATCCTCACCAACACCTTCATCAACGCCTACCGCAAGCGGCAGCGCGAGCCGCAGCAGGCGAACACCGACGACGTCGAGGACTGGCAGATGGCCCGGGCGGAGGGCCACACGTCCGGCGGCCTGCGCTCGGCCGAGGCCGAGGCACTCGACCGGCTGCCGGACGGCGACGTCATCGACGCCCTGGCCGCGCTCCCCGAGGAGTTCCGGATGGCCGTCTACTACGCCGATGTGGAGGGCTTCGCGTACAAGGAGATCGCCGAGATCATGGGCACGCCCGTGGGGACGGTGATGTCGCGGCTGCACCGGGGCCGCAAGCAGCTGCGCGCCCTGCTGGCCGACTACGCCGCCGAGCGGGGGCTGATCCCCGCGGCGGGAACCCCGGGGGAGCCGTCATGAGCTGCGGGAGGCCCCACGCGCTGGACTGTCGCGAGGCGCTGGCCCACCTCTACGAGTACCTCGACGGTGAGGTCGCGCCGGACGACCATGCGCGCATCGCCGAGCACCTCGACGAGTGCGGGCCGTGCTTGCAGGAGTTCGACGTCGAGCGCATCGTGAAGGCGCTGGTCGCCCGCACCTGCTGCCAGGTGGCACCGAGCGAGCTGCGCGCGAAGGTGCTGGCCCAGATCGTCACGGTGCGCGTCTCGGGGACGGTCTCGCCGCCGTCCGCCCCGTAGCCCCCACCGGGTCGGACACCCCATCCCAGCGGCGCTGCCCGGCATGATGGCGCCCATGGCGCACCTCGCGACCCACCTGACCGTCCCGGACGCACGGCCGGCCGTCGTCACCGACGCCTGCGCGCTGCTCGACCAGGAGGTGGGCCGCGCCTCCGGCGTGTCGGGCTTGGCCGTCCGGTCGGCCTATCGCGTGCTCGCGGGGGTGCGCCCGGGGATGGTGGCCTCGGCCGTGGACCGGCTGCTCGACCCGTTCGCCGACCGGCTCGATCCCTTCTACCAGGAGCACCTGGCCACGGGCGTGCCGCTCGCCGACGTGCTCTCGGCCCAGCGGGCGGGCATGGCCGACGCGCTGCTCGCCATCACCGACGACCGGGCCCAGCGCACCGGCAACCGGACGCTGCGGGCGGCCTACCGGCGGGTGCGCGGCACGGCCAAGCAGTACGTCGGGGCTGCTGCGCCCGGCATCGCCGGGCTCATCGAGGCCCACGCCCCGGTCGTGGAGGGCCGGACGGCCGGGGACCAGGGCGCCGGGGCGGGCTCCCCGCGCCCGGGCACCGGCCAGGACGCTCAGCCGGCGGCGTCGTAGGCGGCGGCGAGCCATCCGGCGACCTCGTCGTCGAGCTCGGCCGGGTCACGCACCTCGAGGTGGTGCATCCAGCGCCCCGGGTACGGCTCGACGACCTGCTTCCACCGCGGGCTGCGCACGTGGGCACGCAGGCCGATCGACAGCACCACCGGGGCGGCGCGCCCGCCCAGCAGCTCGGGCGGGCGCCACAGCCAGGCGAAGCCGATGCGCCGTCGGAACGCCACCTGCGAGGCGGTCTGCCGGACCGTCGCCGGGCCGAGGCCAGCCAGCACCCCGCACGTCCAGCCGAAGGTCGCCGCCGCCACGGGGGCCCCGGCGAAGAAGGCGCGGATCGCAGGCATCGCGGCCGGATCGTCCAGGGCCCACTCGAGCCCGGGCACGCGATCGGTCACGCGTCACTCCTCCGGCACGCGCCGGCTGCGCGTCCAGCCCCGGCCGTGCCCGGGCATGACGAGGCCCCGGTGGCGACCCCATGGGCAGGCCGGCCGGTCCGGGGCCTGCGACGCGGTTCAGGCGTTGGGGCGGCGGCCGTGGTTGGCCCCCTTGCCCTTGCGGGCGCGGCGCTTGCGGGCGCGCTTGCTCATGGCGGTTCCCTCCGGTCGTGGATCGGCGGCCATGGTCCCACATGGCGCAGACCACCCGGAAATCGCGACCGGCCGGCTCCGGGGGCGCCACTGGCCGTGCCCGCAGTGCCCGTGGCCGCCGTGGGGCAGGGCCGCGGGGAGGGACGCAGGACGGGGTGCGGGGCCGACGCGGACCGTCGCCCAACCGGCCCATCGCGTCGGCCGCATCCGTGCGAGGGCTCAAGGCGGTCCGCCCCGGTGTCGAAGCAGGCGTCGTGAGCCTCTCCTCGGTGGGTTCGGTCCCGTTCGGGATGCCGGAGCGGTCGTCGCGCGCGACGACCGTCCGCTCCGTCGAGCCGTACCTGCGCGCCCTGGTGGAGTCCGGCGGGTCCGACCTGCACATCAAGGTCGGGTCGCCGCCCCGCGTGCGCATCGACGGCCGGCTGCGCAAGCTGCAGGCCCCGGAGATCACGCCGGAGGACACCGAGCACATGGTCCGGCAGGTGCTGCGCTCGGACCTCGTCGACCACTTCGAGCGCACCTGCGAGGCTGACTTCGCGTACGCGATCGAGGGCCTCGGGCGGTTCCGGGTGAACGCGTTCCGGCAACGGGCCTCGGCCGGCCTGGTGTTCCGGCGGGTCGCCATCGGCGCCGAGCCGCTCGAGCGCCTCGGCCTGCCGGCGGTGGTGGCCGCGCTGGCCACCGAGCCGCGCGGGCTGGTGCTGGTGACCGGCCCCACCGGCTCCGGCAAGTCCACGACGCTGGCCGGGATGGTCGACCACGTGAACAGCCACCGCGAGGTCAACATCGTCACCATCGAGGACCCGATCGAGATCATCCACTTCGACAAGCTGGGCATGATCAGCCAGCGCGAGGTGCACGTGGACACCGACACCTTCGCGACGGCCATGCGGGCCGCCATGCGGCAGGACCCGGACGTGATCATGGTGGGCGAGATGCGCGACATCGAGACCGTGAAGGCGGCGATCACCGCGGCCGAGACCGGCCACCTGGTCATGTCCACGCTGCACACCGTGGACGCACAGGAGACGGTCTCGCGGATCATCGACTTCTTCCCCCCGCACGAGCAGATGCAGGTGCGCCTGTCGCTGGCCGGTGCGCTGCGCGGGATCCTCTGCCAGCGGCTCGTGCCACGGGCCGACGGCCGCGGCCGGGCCGTGGTGATGGAGGTGTGCGTCAACACCGGCCGGGTGGCCGACGCGGTCGCCGACCCGTCGAAGACCTCGATGCTGGCGACCCTCGTGGCCGAGGGCGGGTACTACGGCATGCAGACCTTCGACCAGCACCTGACCGCGCTCTACCGCGACGGGATCGTCAGCCTGGACGCCGCCCTGGCCGCCTCGAGCAACCCGCACGACCTGATGGTCGAGCTGCGCCGGCTCGGCCTGGTCTCCTGACCGGCGGGTCCTCGGGCCGTACCCTCCCCACGTGACCACCATGCGCTTCCCCGTGACCGATGCCGACACCGCGATCGCCCTGGGCAGCGGTGACGTGCCCGTGCTGGCGACCCCCCGACTGGTCGCGTGGATGGAGGCGGCCACGGTCGCCGCCGCCGCGAGCCGGCTGGACCCGAGCAGCACCAGCGTCGGGATCGAGGTCGCCATGCGGCACCGACGGGCGTCGGCGGTCGGCGCCCTGGTCGAGGTCGAGGTGACCGAGGTGGCCGAGCAGGACCGTGGGCTGGCGTTCGCGGTGGTGGCCCGGGAGGTGGCGGTCGGGGCCGGCGATGCCGACGGCGGCGACGGTGCGGACCTGAGCGCCGGGCCGGTCGGGCCGGTCATCGCCACCGCACGCGTGGTGCGTGCGGTCGTCGACCGGGCCGCCTTCCTCGCTCGCCTCTGACCCGCTCGGCGCACGACGTGGGCGCCCATGTCGTCATCGCCGGGAGCCCCCGAGCGTGGCTAGCATGGAGCGACCCCACCGGTGAGGACTCCCATGCCCGAGACCCGCGGCGCGCTGATGGCCGCCGAGATCGCCGAGCAGCCCGAGGCGCTGGCCCGGCTGCTCGCCCCGGAGCAGCTGGCCCACGTGCGGGCCGTGGCCGAGGCGATCCGCGCACGCAGCCCGCGCTTCGTCCTGCTCGCGGCGCGGGGCACGTCCGACCACGCCGCCCTCTACGCCAAGTACCTCGTCGAGGTGTCGCTGGGCCTGCCGGCCGGGCTGGCCTCCCCCTCGACCATGACCGCGTACGGGGCCCGGCCCGACCTGTCCGACGTGCTCCTGCTCACCGTCAGCCAGAGCGGCGGGTCACCGGACCTCGTCGAGACGGTCCGCACCGCGCGCAGCGGGGGCGCCCTCACGGTGGCCGTGACGAACAACGCCGCCAGTGACCTCGCCGGGGAGTCCGAGCTGCACGTCGACGTGCTCGCCGGCCCCGAGCAGGCGGTGGCGGCGACGAAGTCCTACTCCTCGCAGCTGCTCGCGCTGTGGCTGGTGGTCGAGCTGTTCCGGGGCGGTGACGCCAGTGCCGCCGCGGCGCTGCCGGAGGCCGCGCAGGTGCTCGTCGAGCGCCGGGCCGAGGTGGCCCAGCTCGCCGCCCGCTACCGGTTCACCGACCGGCTGGTCACCACCGGGCGCGGGTACTCCTACCCGACCGCGCGCGAGGCCGCGCTCAAGCTGATGGAGACCTCGTACGTCGCGGCGCACGCCTTCTCCGGCGCCGACCTGCTGCACGGGCCGCTGGCGATGATCGACCACGACCACCCCGTCATCGCGATCGTCCCCGACGGGATGGGCGCCGATGCCATGAAGCCCGTGCTCGAGCGGCTGGCCGAGCGCGGTGCGGACGTCGCGGTGTTCGGCGGGGCCGCGTCGGTCGGCCAGGGGGTCGTCCGCTTCGACCTGGGCGCCCCCGACGTGATCGAGGAGCTGCACCCGGTCATCGACATCATCCCGTTGCAGCACCTGGCCCTGGAGATGACGCTGGCCCGCGGGTTCAACCCCGACGCCCCACGCGGCCTGAGCAAGGTCACCCGCACCCGCTGAGGCGGCCGCGGGGGCAGGGGTCCGGGCGGGGCGGGGAAGAGGAGGGCGGATGTCGGTGCGCACGCTGGCCGAGATCGCGGCCGACCGCACCGACCTCGACGGCAGCGCCGTCGGCCACTGCGAGGCGCTGCTGCGCGACCTGGGCCTGCTGGCCGACCTCGCGTTCAGCGACCTGATCCTCTGGCTGCCGGTGTGGAACTCCGGCGGGTACGTGGCCGCCGCCCAGGTGCGTCCCTCGACCGCGGCCACCCGGTACCCCAGCGACCTGGTGGGCACCTTCACCCCGCGGGGGCGCCGGCCGGAGCTGGACCGCGCCTGGGCCGCGCCCGGGCTGGGCCAGCTCGCACCGCGCACCGACCCGCTGCTGCCGGCGGCCGGCGAGGCGATCGGGGTGGGCCGCGGGCCCAGTGGTCCGTGGATCGCGGCGCTGACCCGGTCCGCGGTGCCCGCCACCCGCGCCTCGGGCACGCTCGAGCGGGCGTACCTGCAGGCCGCGGACGACCTGTTCACGATGATCCGGGCCGGGGACTTCCCCTACGGCGAGGCGGGCGGTTCCACGGGGGCGGAGCCACGCGTGGGCGACGGCCTGATCCGGCTGGATCAGGGCGGCGCCGTCGTGTTCGCCAGCCCCAACGCCTCCTCCGCCTATCGCCGCCTGGGCCTGGCCACCGACCTGGTGGGGTCGCACCTGGGCCTGGTGAGCGGGCGCATCGCCCGGCGCGGCGGCAGCGTGGACGCGAGCGTGGCCCTGGTCTGCGGCGGGCGGATCCCCGGCGAGGTCGAGCTGTCCAGCGACACCGCCACCGTCACCGTCCGGTCCCTGCCCCTGCGGGCGAGCGGGCGGGGCCGGGGCAGCATCGTGCTGGTCCGCGACGTCACGGAGCTGCGCCGGCGGGAACGCGCGCTGCTGAGCAAGGACGCGACGATCCGGGAGATCCACCACCGGGTCAAGAACAACCTGCAGACGGTGGCGGCCCTGCTGCGCCTGCAGGCCCGCCGGCTCGGGGACGCCGGCGCGGCGGCGGCGCTGGCCGAGGCCGAGCGCCGTGTCGGGGCCATCGCGGTGGTGCACGACCTGCTCGCCCAGACCAGCGCCGAGGAGGTGCCGTTCGACGACGTGGCCGACCGGCTCATCGCGATGGTCCGCCAGACCGCCGCCCCCGAGATGGGGCAGCGCAGCATCGTGCGGCGCGGGACCTTCGGGACGGTGAGCGCCGACCGGGCCGCCGCGCTGTCGATGGCCCTGGTCGAGCTGCTGGCGAACGCCGTCGAGCACGGGGCGGGTGACGTCGAGCTCGACAGCGGTGGGGCGGCGGAGGGCCGCTGGGTGACCGTGAGCGACGAGGGCCCGGGGTTCCCCTCGGGGTTCCGCCTCGCCGAGTCGCCGCGGCTGGGCCTGCGGATCGTCGAGACGCTGGTGACCGAGGAGCTGCGCGGCCGGCTGGCCATGGGCCGGTCGGACGGCCGCACGCAGGTGCGCCTGGACCTGCCCGCCGACGGGTGACCCCTGCCGCCTGGGTCCCCCACCGGGGGTGCCCGACGTGTGGGACGGGTCGCCCGGGGGTCCGAACGCCGACGATCCGCGCCCCACGCGGGGCGCGGATCGTCGGGGATCCTGCTCGGCGCTGCCTAGTGCGCGCGGGCGCGGGCCCGGGCGTTGCGCCGCTTGAGCGCCCGACGCTCGTCCTCGCTCATGCCGCCCCAGACACCGGCGTCCTGGCCGGTCTCGATGGCCCACTTCAGGCACATGTCGATGACCTCGCAGCGGTGGCACACCGCGCGGGCCTCCTCGATCTGCAGCAGCGCAGGGCCGGTGTTGCCGATGGGGAAGAACAGCTCCGGGTCCTCATCACGGCACGCCGCCTTGTGGCGCCAGTCCATCCGATCCTCAACTCCCTCGCACCTGTGGGTGCTCGACGCTCGTTCCGACGGCCTTCGCGGCTACCCGGCGGGGTACCACGGCCCACGAGGCTGCCGGTACGCTCGACGAGGAGCCGGGAGTGCGCCCCGGGCCTCTTGAATGCTCTCAAGGGTCGCAGACGAACCGCCCTGTCACAAGCGTTTTCCCCGCCCTTCCCGGGGCCCACACTGTCGCGTGCGTCACATTCCCGCGACCGTCTGGGCGGTTTCGCCCACGGGGCCCGTTCCGCGTCGGGGAGGTCAGCCGAGGATGCGCAGGGCCCGCGGGACCGACCGGAACGCCACCTCGTCGACCAGTCCCATCCCGTCGCCGTCCACCTGCAGCACCGTGGGCCGCTCGGCGCGCACCGTGAAGGCCTCGACGTCGTGCAGGACGGTGAGCGCACCGGCCACCCCGCTGGCCCGGCTGCCGCGCAGCATGCGCAGGCCGTAGCGGACGGTGGAGGGCACCCCGAGCGAGTGGGGGGCGAACACGTCCAGCCCGGTGTCGAAGGAGGCCCGCGGGCACGGGTTGATCGGCATGGGCCCGAAGTAGGTCCACGGCGCGGTGTTCTGCACGATCACCAGCGCGATGCCCGGGACGGGGTCGGCGCCGGCGACCTCGAGGGTGAGCGCGGGGGAGGTCCGCTCGTGGTCGCCGACGTACTCCTGGACCGCGGTGCGGATGTAGCGCAGGGGGGAGGCGGCGCGCCCGGCCGCCCGTTGCGCCTCCATCGAAGCGATCACCTTGGCGTCCAGCCCCAGCCCGGCGTTGATGGTGAACCAGTGCGACCGGGGCTCGCTGGTGCCCGAGGCGGCGAACCGGGCGTTCCCCAGCCCGATCTCGTGGCTGGACTCGGTCCGCAGCGCCTCCAGGATCATCCCGGTCGCCTCGATCGGGTCGTTCGGGAAGCCCAGGGCGCGGGCCATGACGTTGGCCGATCCACCGGGGATGGCCGCCAGCATGGGACGCTCGGCCCGGCCGGACTCCAGCAGGCCGTTGACCACCTCGTTGACCGTGCCGTCGCCGCCGAGCGTGATGAGCAGCGCCGCGTCGCCGCGGGTGGCCGCGATCTCGCCGGCGTGCCCGCGGTGGGTCGTGGTGATCACCTCCAGCTCCAGCTCGTGGGCGAGCGCGCCGGTGATGATGTCGCGCATCTGCGGCGTCGTGCTGGTCGCGTGGGGGTTCGCGATCAGCAGGCCGCGCGGCTTCATGGGCGGCAATGCTAGGGCCGTAGGCTCTGCGCCATGGCCGACGCCGTGCGCCCGCTGGTCCTCATCGCGGCGGTCGAGGCCCTGCTCGGGATCGGTGCGCTCGCCGCCGAGGTCGTCGCGGTCGTCCGCGGGACCGAGGGGCTGGCCGGGGCGGGTGCCGGCCGTGCGGCCGTCGAGGTGCTGCTCTGGGTGCTCGCGATCGCCGCGCTGGTGCTGATCTGGCTGGGCCTCTACCGCCGCCGGGCTCTCGCGCTCACGCCGTTCCTGCTCGTGCAGCTGTTCGTGCTCGTCGCCGCCGTGCCCCTGCTGTTCCCCTCGGACCTCGTCGTCTTCCGGGGGCTGGCCATCGCGCTCGGCCTGCTGGCGGTCGCCGGCCTCGTGCTCGGGCTGCGACCGCGCGCCCGGTCCCTGCTGCACTGAGCGCACGCCCGACCGGGACGTGCGGCTCACTCGGGTGGGGCCGTCGTGCCGTCCGCCACCAGCTGGGTGCGCATCTGCGCCAGCGACCGGGCGAGCAGCCGGGAGACGTGCATCTGCGAGACGCCGACGCGCTCGGCGATCTGGGACTGCGTCATGTTCTCGTAGAAGCGCATCTCGACGATCCGTCGTTCCCGCGCCGGCAGCCCGGCCAGCAGCGGGTGCACCGTGGCCCGGGCCTCGACCTCCCCCAGCGCGGTGTCCTCCGCGCCGAGGGTGTCTGCCAGCGAGGCGCCCTCCTCGGCGGTCTCGGCCACGGCGGCATCGAGGGACAGGGTCGCGTACGCCTGCGCCGACTCGAGCCCCTCGAGGATGTCCTCCTCGGGCACCTGCAGGTGGGCGGCCAGCTCGGCGACGGTCGGGGAGCGACCGGTCTCCTGGCCGAGCTCGGCGGTGGCCCGGCTGATCGCGATCCGCAGCTCCTGCAGCCGCCGGGGCACGCGGATGGCCCAGCCCTTGTCGCGGAAGTGCCGCTTGATCTCGCCGACCATCGTGGGTGTCGCGAACGTCGAGAACTCGACGCCGCGCTCGGGCTCGAAGCGATCGACCGCCTTGAGCAGGCCGATCGTCGCCACCTGGGTGAGGTCCTCCAGCGACTCGCCCCGATCGCGGAAGCGCCGCGCGAGGAAGGCCGCGAGCGGCAGGTGCATCGTGACGATCTCGTCGCGCGCCGCGGCGCGCCGGGGGTCGTCCGCGTCGAGGGTGGCGAGCAGGGCGAGCAGCTCGCGCTCGCGGACGCGGTCGCGGTCGGACCAGCGGGCCTCGGTGGCTGGCGCGTCCGGCGGCTCCGGGCTGGCGGCGCCCGGGCCGGCCGCCGGGGCGCCGGTCACGGCCGGACCGCCTCGGACCGGTGCGCGGCCAGGTCGATGCGCAGGGTCCGGTCCGGGGTGACGGTCGCCACGACCCCGTCGACCAGCGCGGTCAGGACCGTCCAGGTGAAGCTGTCGCGGGGCAGGGTGCGCCCGTGCACGGTCGGACAGGCCATCGTGACCCGCAGGCCGTCGGGGGCGTCCGGGGTGAGCCGCACGTCGAGCGAGGCGCCCGCCGGTGCATCCGAGAGCAGCAGGGCCGCCGACTCGGCCACCGCGAGCTTGATGTCCTCGATGCGGTCGATGGTGAAGTCCAGCCTCGCGCACATCGCCGAGACGGCCGCCCGGATGAGCACGACGTACGCGCCCTGCGCGGGGATCCGCAGCGTCACGGCCGGGTCGGTGTCCACGCGCGCACCGTAGTGGATGCGCGGGTGCCGGAGCCGGTCGTCGGGCCGGTCGCTCCCCGGTCAGCGCGCGGCGGCACCCGTGGCCCGGCCGGCCAGCTCGGCCAGGGCGGGACCGGTCAGCCGGTGCACGGTCCACTCGTCCATGGCCACCGCCCCCAACGAGCGGTAGAAGTCGATCGCTGGGGTGTTCCAGTCGAGCACCCACCACTCGAGGCGGCGGTAGCCGCGGGCGACGGCGACCGCCGCGAGCTCGGCCATGAGCGACTGGCCGTAGCCGCGACCGCGGTACGCGGGGCTGACGTACAGGTCCTCCAGGTACACCCCGTGCCGGCCCAGCCACGTGGAGGTGTTCAGGAACCACAGCGCGAAGCCGGCCAGGTGATCGGGGTCGTCACCGTCGACCACGTGGCAGTAGGCGGCCGGGGCGCCGTGCGGCGTCTGCGCCCCGAACAGCAGCGACTCGACGTCAGTGGGGGTCGCGACCACCTGGTCGAGGCTGCGCTCGTACTCGGCGAGCTCGCGCACGAGGCGCAGGATCTCCGCCACGTCCTGGGGCCGGGCCGGGCGCGGCCGGCCCGGCGGCTGCTGGGTCACGAGCTCCTCCTCCGTCGGTCCCGGGGGCCCGACGCGACCGATCCGTCGTGGCGACGCGGGGGCGTCGCGACGACGGATCGGGGCGTCGCGTGGGTGGTCAGGCCTTCTTCGTCTCCCAGAAGATCGTCGCGATCTCGTCGATCTTGCCCAGCAGCTGGTCGGCCACGGCGGTGTCCGTGCTGCCCTTCGTGCCGCCGGCGCCGGCGAGCTTGGTCGCCTCGTTGAACAGCTGGTTCAGCTGCGGGTACTGCTCGAAGTGCGGGGCCTTGAAGTAGTCGGTCCACAGCACCCAGAGGTGGTGCTTGACGAGCTCGGACCGCTCCTCCTTGATCGTGATCGCGCGGGCGCGGAAGGCCTCGTCCTCGGAGGCCGCGTACTTCTGCATGATCGCCTTGACCGACTCGGCCTCGATCCGGGCCTGGGCCGGGTCGTAGACGCCGCAGGGCAGGTCGCAGTGGGCATGGACGGTGGTGCGGGGGGCGAGGAAGGACAGCACGGTGGGCCTCCTGGTCGTGTCGGTCGGGCGTCGGTCCGGTCGCGGGCGCCGTCCCGGTGCGGATCGGCGGTCGGGGGACCAGTCTCGCGCGGCCGTGCCCCATGTGCCCGCGGGGTGTGGGCCACACTACGCGAGTGCTCGGATTCCGCTACCTGGCCGTCGCCGGCGCCTCGATGGCCCCGGGGCTCCGGGACGGTGACTGGGTGCTCGCGCGCCGGGTGTCCCGGGTGCGGGCGGGCGACGTCGTGGTGCTCGAGCACCCGGGGCGACCGGGGTTCCTGGTGGTCAAGCGCGTCGACGCGGTCGGTCCCGACGGGTACTGGGTGCTCGGCGACGCGGCCGAGGCCTCGACCGACTCCCGCCACTTCGGCCCGGTGCCCGCGGTGCTCGGCCGCGTGGTGTGGCGGGTGCGCCCGTGGGGGCGCGTGCGCTGAGCCAGGCCGGGCGCACTGCTGGGCTCGTCGGGGCCGCGCGGTCAGACGGTCAGGACGATCTTGCCGAACAGGTCGCCGCGGGCCACGTGCCGCAGCGCCTCGTCGGCCGAGGCCAGGGGCAGCTCGTGGTCGATGAGCGGGCGCAGGCCGGTCGACTCGCACATGGCGATCAGCTGGCCGAGCTCCTCGCGGGTGCCCATCGTGGAGCCCACGACGGACAGCTGCAGGAAGAAGATCCGCGACAGGTCGGCCGGTGGCGTCGAGCCCGACGTCGCCCCGGCGATGACCACCACGCCGCCGGGGCGCAGCGAGCGCAGCGTGTGCGACCACGTCGCGGCCCCGACCGTCTCCATCACGGCGTCGACCCGCTCCGGCAGCCGCGCCCCGGACTCGAACGCGGCGTGCGCCCCGAGCTCGACCGCCCGGGCGCGCTTGGACTCCTCGCGGGAGGTGACCCAGACCCGCAGGCCGGCCTGCCGGGCGAGCATGATCAGGGCGGTCGAGACCCCACCGCCGGCCCCCTGGACGAGCACCGTCTGCCCGGGCTGCAGCCCCGAGCGCGTGAAGAGCATGCGGTAGGCCGTGAGCCACGCCGTCGGCAGGCAGGCGGCCTGCGCCCACGACAGCGAGGCCGGCTTGGGCAGCAGGTTCCGCCGGGGCACGACGACCCGCTCGGCGAACGTGCCCTGGTGCAGCTCGGAGAGCAGGGTCCGCTTCGGGTCGAACGTCTCGTCGGCGTACCCCCCCGGCGCGATCACGCCGTGGACGATCACCTCGTTGCCGTCCGGGTCGAGGCCCGCGGCGTCGCAGCCCAGGATCATCGGCAGCCGGTCGGCGCTGATCCCGACGCCCTTGAGCGTCCAGAGGTCGTGGTGGTTCACGCTCGCCGCGCGCACGTCCACCACGACCCACCCCTCCGGCGGCACGGGCTCGGGGTGCTCCCCGAGGCGCAGGCAGGACAGCGGGTCCTCGGGGCTGAAGGCGACGGCGCTGGCGGCGAACATGCCTGCGATCCTGCCAGAGCAGGTGGCGGGGCCGAGCACCCGCTCGCCCTTCCGTCGCCCGGTGCGGACCGCTCGTCCGCCGGGTGCGGACCGCTCGTCGCGAGGGGTGCGGCGGGGAGCGCCGGCCCGGTCCGCCAGCGCCCGGAACCGGTAGCCTTGACACACGCGCGGGAGGGCCCCGTCGGGGCCCGCGCCCCGGGCGCCGACAGACGCGAGAGGGGCCGGGACGTGGCCAACGATGCGGGGACCAGGATGGTCGAGTTCGGCACCAACGAGTGGCTCGTCGACGAGATCTACCAGCAGTACCTGAGGGACCCGAACAGCGTCGACCGGGCGTGGTGGGACTTCTTCGCCGACTACCGTCCCGGGGAGGCGGGCCCGCTGCCCGGACCCGAGCCGCACGCCGCCCCCGAGCGCCCCGCGACGGCCCCGGCGATCACCGCGCCGGGCGTGGTCTCGCAGGCGCCTGCCCCCACCGCCCCGCCCGCGCCGGCCCAGCCGGCAGCGCCGGGCGGCAACGGCGCGGGGGTGGCGCCGGCCGAGGCCCCCCACGTCGTCATCCCCGAGATCAGCAGGACCCTGCCCCGCGAGGACGCCTCGCCACCGATGGTGCCCGCCGAGCGCACGGCCCCGCAGCCGACCCCCCCGAGCATCCCCGTCGCCGGTGAGGAGGGTGCCGGGGCTGCCCCCAGGGTGCTGCGCGGCCCGGCCGCCCGGGTGGTCACGAACATGGAGGCCAGCCTCGCCGTGCCCACGGCGACGTCGGTGCGGTCCCTGCCGGCGAAGCTGCTCATCGACAACCGGATGGTCATCAACAACCAGCTGGCGCGTGGCCGGGGCGGGAAGGTGTCCTTCACCCACCTCATCGGCTGGGCGATCGTGCGGGCCCTGGCCGACATGCCCGAGATGAACGTCGGCTTCACCGTCGTCGACGGCAAGCCGGCCGTGGTCCAGCACGAGATGGTGAACCTCGGCCTGGCCATCGACCTGGCGAAGCCGGACGGCACCCGGCAGCTGCTCGTGCCCAGCATCAAGGGTGCCGACCGCCTCGACTTCTCGGCGTTCTGGGCCACCTACGAGGAGATGGTGCGCAAGGCCCGCACGGGCAGCCTGACCGTCGAGGACTTCGCCGGCACCACGGCCACCCTGACCAACCCCGGTGGCATCGGGACCGTCCACTCCGTGCCGCGGCTCATGGCCGGCCAGGGCCTGATCGTCGGCGTCGGGTCGCTGGACTACCCGGCCGAGTGGCAGGGCGCCGCGGAGGAGACGCTCGCCCGGCAGGGCGTCAGCCGCATCCTCACGCTGACCTCGACCTACGACCACCGGATCATCCAAGGTGCGCAGTCCGGCGAGTTCCTCCGCCGCGTCCACCAGCTGCTGCTCGGCGACGAGGGGTTCTACGACGACATCTTCACCGCGCTGCGCATCCCCTACGAGCCGATCCGGTGGGCGACCGACATCGCCACCACGCACGACTCCGACCTGAACAAGACCGCGCGGGTGCAGGAGCTGATCCACGCCTACCGCGTGCGCGGCCACCTCATGGCCGACATCGACCCGCTGGACTACAAGCAGCGCAAGCACCCGGACCTCGACGTGGCCGCGCACGGCCTGACGCTGTGGGACCTCGACCGGGAGTTCGCCGTCGCCGGGTTCGCCGGGGAGCAGTTCATGACCCTGCGCGACGTGCTCAAGGTCCTGCGCGACGCCTACTGCCGCACGGTGGGCATCGAGTACATGCACATGCAGGACCCCGACCAGCGCGCCTGGATCCAGGAGCGGATCGAGTGCTCGCCGGACAAGCCGGAGCGGTCCGAGCAGCTGCGGATCCTGCGCACGCTCAACGCCGCCGAGGCCTTCGAGACGTTCCTGCAGACCAAGTACGTGGGCCAGAAGCGGTTCTCGCTCGAGGGCGGCGAGTCGGTCATCCCGCTGCTCGACGCGGTCCTCTCGGCGGCCGCCGAGCAGGGCATGACGGAGGTGTGCATCGGCATGCCGCACCGCGGCCGGCTCAACGTGCTGGCCAACATCGCGGGCAAGTCGTACGGCCGGATCTTCAACGAGTTCGAGGGCAACTACGGCGTCGAGAGCGTGCAGGGCTCCGGCGACGTGAAGTACCACCTCGGGACCGAGGGCGTCTACACCGCCCCGAGCGGTGCGCAGGTCGGGGTCTACCTGGCGGCCAACCCCAGCCACCTCGAGGCCGTGAACCCGGTGCTCGAGGGCATCGTGCGGGCCAAGCAGGACCAGCTGGCCTACGTCGACCCGGCGCGCAAGTACGAGGTGCTGCCGATCCTCATGCACGGCGACGCGGCGTTCGCCGGCCAGGGCGTCGTGGCCGAGACGCTGAACCTCTCGCAGCTGCCGGGCTACCGCACCGGCGGCACCGTGCACGTGATCGTCAACAACCAGGTGGGCTTCACGACCTCGCCCAAGTACAGCCGCTCCACCGTCTACTGCACCGACGTGGCCCGCATGGTCCAGGCGCCGATCTTCCACGTGAACGGCGACGACCCCGAGGCGGTCGTGCGGGTCGCGCGCATGGCCTTCGAGTTCCGGCAGGAGTTCGCCAAGGACGTCGTGATCGACATGATCTGCTACCGGCGCCGGGGCCACAACGAGGCCGACGACCCGTCGCTGACCCAGCCGACGATGTACGCGGTCATCGACGCGAAGCGCTCGGTCCGCAAGCTCTACACCGAGGCGCTGATCGGCCGGGCCGACATCACGGTGGAGGAGGCCGAGGAGGCGCTGCGCGACTTCCAGGAGCGGCTCGAGCGGGTGTTCCAGGAGACCCGCGCGGGCAGCGACGAGGAGTTCACGCCGCACTCCGCGGAGGTCATCCACACCGGGCAGAAGGAGCTCGTCCCGCAGACCCCGGCGATGGACGTCGACACCGCGATCAGTCGCGAGGTCGTCGACATGGTCGTGCGCAGCCAGCTGGAGCTGCCCGAGGGGTTCACCGCCCACCCGCGCCTGGTGCCCCAGCTGCGCCGCCGCGCGGAGATGGTCGGCACGGACACCATCGACTGGGGCATGGCCGAGGCACTCGCGATCGGCTCGCTGATCAACGAGGGCCGGTGGGTGCGCCTGGCCGGCCAGGACTCGCGGCGGGGCACGTTCGGCCACCGGCACGCGGTCATCGTCGATGCGCGCACCGGCTGGCAGTACAAGCCGCTCAAGCAGTGCTACGCCAACGGGGGCAAGCTCTTCGTCTACGACTCGCTGCTCAGCGAGTTCGCCGCGATGGGCTTCGAGTACGGCTACGGAGTCGCCCGGCCCGATGCGCTCGTGATGTGGGAGGCGCAGTTCGGCGACTTCGCCAACGGCGCCCAGACCATCATCGACGAGTTCCTCGCCTCCGCCGAGCAGAAGTGGGCGCAGCGCTCCAGCGTGGTGCTCCTGCTGCCGCACGGGTACGAGGGACAGGGCCCGGACCACTCCTCGGCCCGCATCGAGCGCTTCCTGACGCTGTGCGCCCAGGACAACATGACCGTCGCCCAGCCCACGACGCCGGCGTCGTACTTCCACCTGCTGCGCTGGCAGGTGCACTCGCCGCTGACCCGGCCGATGGTCGTCTTCACGCCGAAGTCGCTGCTGCGCGCGAAGGTCTCCACCTCGCTGACCCGAGACTTCACCGAGGGCCACTTCCGGGCGGTGCTCGACGACCGGGCCATCACCGACGGCCGGCTGGATCCGGCAGGGGTGCGTCGCGTGCTGCTCTGCTCGGGCAAGGTCGGGTTCGACCTCATGGCGGAGCGGGACAAGCGGGAGCGCAGGGACGTGGCGGTGATCCGCATGGAGCGGCTCTACCCGATCCCGCACCGGACCCTCACCGAGCTGCTGGACCGCTTCGGCGACGCCGAGGTGGTCTGGGTGCAGGACGAGCCGGAGAACCAGGGGCCCTGGCCGTTCATGAACCAGCACCTGCCCACCGCGGTGCACCGCACGGTCCGGGGCGTGACCCGCCCGTCCGGCTCCGCGCCGTCGGTGGGCTCGCTGCACCGCCACGAGCAGGAGCAGCGCGACCTGCTCGACCGGGCCTTCGCGTAGGGGTCGCCGGTGTACGAGACCGACCGCGGGATCGAGGAGCTGGCGCGCCGGCGCGGCGAGGAGCAGGTGAGCCTCGCGTGGCTGGCCGGTCAGCTGGTGACCTTCGTCGACCTGCACCCCGAGCTCGAGGCGCCGATCGACCGGCTGGCCAGCTGGCTGGCCCGCGACGACGACGAGTGAGCGGCATCCCGGGGTCCGCCCGACTCGCGCGCACCTGAGCCGCGTCAGCGGCGCGCGGCCCGCACCGCTCCCTCGGCGATCCCCGCCAGCGCATCGGTGACCAGCGCGCCGAGCGTCGTGAGGTGGTAGCCGCCCTCCTGCACGACCACGGTGGGCAGGCCGAGGCTGCCGAGCAGCACCCCGGTCGCGGCCATGCCCTCGCGCGTGACCCGCAGCGGGCTCTCCGGGTCGTCGATGGCCGCGTCGACGCCGAGCGAGACGACCAGCGCATCCGGGTGGAAGGCCGCGGCGGCTCCGACCAGCTCCTCGACCGCCGCCAGCCAGCGGTCGTCGCCGGCTCGTGGGGGCAGCGGGATGTTGACGTTCGTGCCGACGCCGCCGTGGAAGCCGGTCTCGTCCGCGAAGCCCAGGAAGTGCGGGAACCAGCCCGCGCCCGGATCGACGTGCACCGAGCCGTACAGCACGTCGCCGCGGCCGTAGAAGATCGTCTGGGTGCCGTTGCCGTGATGGGCGTCGACGTCGAGGATCGCCACCCGTCGGGCGCCCCGGGCGCGCAGCGCCTCGGCGGCGATCGCGGCGTTGTTCAGGTAGCACGAGCCGCCGAACGCCTCGCGGGCGGCGTGGTGGCCGGGCGGGCGGCTCAGGGCGTACGCGACCGGGGCGCGCAGGGTGCCGGGCGCGGCCTCCTCCGGCGCGTCACCGCGGGACCCGCGGTGGTCGACCCAGGCGGCCTCGGCGACCAGGTCGACGGCGGTGAGCGCGGCCCCGGCCGCGGCCTCCGCCGCGTCCCAGGTGCCCGGCCCGATCAGCGTCATGGTGTCGTAGCAGAACTGCCCCGCGCGGGCGTGCGGCGCGGCGGCCCGCCGCAGCGGCTGCCCGCCGAGCATCCCCACGGTCGGGAACACGTACGGGACCACCCGGTCCTGGCCCGGATCCGTCGCGTACCCGCCCACCGACCAGGCGTCGTGGATGGTGCGCAGGTGCTCGAGCAGCTCGGGGCTGTGCACCGCCAGCAGGGCCCGTCGGTCGGGGTCGCGGGCGGTGACCTCCCGGTGACCGGCGCGGATGAGCGCGTCGCGGATCACGTCGACCCGTTCCACCACCTCGGTGCCGGGCGTGCGCACCCCCAGCCAGATCTCGGCGGAGGGCACGTGGCGGCGCGTGCGCGGGTGCCAGACGAACGGGATCGGCGCACCGGCGGCGGTCGGGCTCACGGGCCCATCCTGCCAAGACCCTCGGCGCCGGCAGGCGGGCTGGGTGCTCGCCCGAGGCGCGCCGGTGCGGCATGCTCGAGGCGTGACGACCGCCGCGGACCTCGGCCTGGCCATCGGCAGCCTCCCCGCCGGCCCCTCGAACTCCGTTCTCGACGTCGCGGGCGTCGGGCTCGGGCACGCCACCGTCGTGCGCGACGAGCCGGCGCCGCCGCACGGCCGGGGGGTGGCCCGCACCGGGGTGAGCGTGCTCGACCCCGGCGGGGACCTCTGGGGCCGGCCGGTGGCCGCCGGCGGGGCGGTGCTGAACGGCGCCGGGGAGATGACGGGCTGGCACGCGGCACGCGAGTGGGGCCTCGTCGAGACCCCCATCTACCTGACCTCGACGATGCAGCTGGGCCGCGTGTACGACGCCGCCTGCCGGATCGCGCTGGCCGAGCAGCCGGCCGTGGCCGAGGAGGTGGTGATCCCCGTCGTGGGGGAGTGCGACGACTCCTGGCTGAGCTGGGCCGGGTCGATGCAGGTCGAGCACGCCGACGTGGTGGCCGCACGCCGGGCCGCGCGCGACTCCGTGGGCACGACCGCGCGCCCGGCGACCGGGGCGGTCGGCGCGGGCACCGGCATGCTCTGCCTGGGATGGAAGGGCGGGATCGGCACCGCCTCACGGGTGGTGGGCGGGCACGTCGTCGCCGTGCTGCTGCTCACGAACTTCGGCCAATGGGACCGGCTGACGGTGGCTGGCGTGCCGGTGGGCCGGATCCTCGGTCACGGCGGGCTGAGCGAGCAGGCGGGCGTGGCTGCCCCGGAGGTCGGCGCCGGCGGCCCCCCGCCGAGTGGCTCCTGCATCGGGATCGTGGTCACCGACGCCCCCGTGGACGGCGCGGGGTGCGCTCGGCTGGCGCGGCGGGTCGGCCTCGGCCTGGCCCGCACCGGGTCCACCGCCCACCACGGGTCCGGCGAGCTCTTCCTGGGTGTCTCGGTCGGCATGCGGGCGGCGCGCGGCACCCAGCCCGCCGGGCCCGCGCTCGGCGGCCGGGACCTCGACCCCCTCTTCGAGGCGGTCGTCGACGCCACCGAGGAGTCGGTGCTCGACGCCCTGCTGCACGCCACCGACACGGTCGGGCAGCGGGGCCGGACCGCCCTGGCGCTGCCGCACGACGCCCTGCGCGAGGCGCTCGCCGCCCCCCGGGCCTGAGACCCAGCAGCGGGCGATCCGGCCCGGCGCCGCCACCGCCCGCGTCCACGGCCGGGCGGGCGCACCGGCAGGAGGACCCGGGGCGATCCGGCCCGGGGGAGCAGGCATCCAGCCGTCCGTGCGCGACGATAGGGCGATGCCGATCCCGCCGTTCGAGGTGCTCAGCGAGTCGCAGCTGCGCGCCCGGGCCTCCCTGAAGTGGCAGCACTTCGGCCCCGAGGTGCTGCCGCTCTGGGTCGCCGAGATGGACGTGCTGCCCGCGCCCGAGGTGGTGGAGGCGCTCACCGCGGCGGTGCGCGCCGGCGACCTGGGCTACCCGCGCTCCACCCGCGAGTACGCCGAGGCGTTCGCGGCGTTCGCCGAGCAGCGCTGGCAGTGGGCGCCGAACCCCGCGGACGCGCACCTGTGCGCCGACGTGATGACCGGCGTCCGGGCGCTCGTCGAGGTGCTCGTCCCGCCGGGCGGCCCGGTGCTGGTGCCCAGCCCGGTGTACCCGCCGTTCGCGCTGTTCCCCCGCGAGGTGGGCCGGCTGGTGGTGCCGGTGCCGCTGACCGCGGCAGGTCGTCTCGATGCCGCCGCGATCGAGGCCACGCTCACCGAGCAGGCCGCCGCCGGGACCGCCGCGCCGGTCGTGCTGCTGTGCAGCCCGCACAACCCCACCGGGGTGGTGCACACCGCCGACGAGCTGCGCGCGGTCGCCGTGGCGGCCGACCGGGCCGGCGCCCATGTCGTCGTCGACGAGGTGCACGCCCCGCTCGTGCCCGAGGGGGCCGCCTTCACGCCGTGGCACACGGTCGCGGACGCGGGGTTCGTCGTGACCTCGGCGGCCAAGGCGTTCAACCTCGCCGGGCTCAAGGCGGCGCTGGTCCTGGCGTCCCCCGCCAGCCGACCGCATGCCCGGCGCCTGCCCGAATGGGTCAAGTACGGGGCCAGCCACCTCGGCGTGATCGGCCATGCCGCGGCCCTGCGCGCGGATCCCGCGTGGCTGGACGCCGTCAACGCGAACATCGCCGGGAACCGAGCCCTGCTCGCCGGCTTGCTCGACCAGCGCCTGCCCGGGGTGGGCTACCGCCCCCCGGAGGCCACCTACCTGGCCTGGCTGGACTGCCGCGCGCTCGGCCTGGGCGACGACCCGGCCGAGCACTTCCTCAAGGTGGGCCGCGTCGCGCTCATGCAGGGCCCGCCGTTCGGCCCCGGCGGGGCCGGGCACGTGCGGCTCAACCTGGCCTGCTCGGCGGCCGTGCTCAGCGGGGCGGTCGAGCGGATGGCCGCGGCGGTCGCCGGGCACCTCGGCCGCTGAGCCGGCCCCCTCAGGTTGTTCCCCGCCGAGGCCCGTGCCGCCCGGACCGAGCCCCGCAGGGCGGGCGTCAGCTGTCCGCCGAGGCCCGATCCGTCGCGTGGCAGGCGGCGCGGTGCGGGCCCTGGACCGGCAGCACCGGCAGCGCCCGGCCGTGGCAGCGGGTCACGACCTCGTCGGGGAGCCCGGACCGCAGCAGCGGGCACCGCGGATGGAACCGACAGCCTGCCGGGATCGCCGCCGGGTCGGGCGGCTCGCCGGTCAGCACGACGGGCTCGAGGCGCCCCACCTCGGGCACGACCGAGAGCAGTGCCCGGGTGTAGGGGTGCTTCGGCTCGCCGAGCACCTCGTCGGTGCTGCCCTCCTCGATGATCCGGCCGAGGTACATCACGGCGATCCGGTCGGCGATGTTCCAGGCCAGGCCGAGGTCGTGGGTGACGACGAGCAGCGACAGCCCGAGCTCCTCGCGCAGCCGCAGCAGCAGGGCGAGGATCTCGCCGCGGACCGAGGCGTCCAGGCTCGACACCGGCTCGTCGGCCACGAGGATGGAGGGCTCCAGCACCAGCGCGCCGGCGATGACGACCCGCTGGCGCTGCCCGCCGGACAGCTCGTGCGGGTACCGCGCGAAGAACCGCTCGGGGGGGCGCAGGCCCACCCGGCCCAGCGCCTCGGCGACCCGGCGCTCCTCGTCGCCGACCCCGTGGATGCGCAGGCCCTCGGCCACCGACTCGTACACCGACATGCGCGGGTTCAGCGAGCCCATGGGGTCCTGCAGCACCAGCTGGGCCCGCCGGCGGTAGGCCTTGAGCCCCGCGCGCGACGCGGCGAGCGGCGCGCCGTCGACGAGCACCTGGCCGGCGTGGACCGGCTGCAGGCCGAGCAGCGCCCGCGCCAGGGTGGACTTGCCGCACCCGGACTCGCCGACGAGGGCGACCACCTGCCCGGGTCGGACCGCCAGCGAGACGCCGTCGACCGCCCGTGCCCAGCGGCCGCGGCCGGCCGGGAAGCGCACCTCGAGCTCCCGCGCCTCGAGGGCCGGCGCCGTCGCCGGCTCCGCCGGCGTGCGCGCTGGCCCGCTCACCGGAGCCCCTCGTCGTCGTCGAGGAGCGGGTACCGGCAGGCCGCCTCCCGGCCGGGGCCCACGGCGGCGAGCTGCACCTCCCCGCTGGTGCAGTCCGGCCGGGAGTGGGGGCAGCGGGGAGCGAACGGGCAGCCCTCGCCCACCTCGCCCGGGAACGGCGGGTCCCCGGGCAGCCCGGCCGGGGCGTAGCGGAACCGCGGGTCGCCGACCCGCGGGAAGGCGGCGGCCAGCGCCCGCGAGTACGGGTGAGCCCCGCGCTCGAACACCGCCGTCGACGGTCCCTCCTCGACGACCCGGCCGGCGTACATCACGGCCGCTCGCTGGCAGGTGTCGGCGAGCACCGAGAGGTCGTGCGAGATCAGCACGAGCGTCAGCCCGAGCTCGGCGACGAGGTCGGTGAGCACGCGCAGCACCTGCGCCTGGACCATGACGTCGAGGGCCGTGGTCGGCTCGTCGGCCACGATGATGCGCGGCCGGCAGGCCAGCGCCATGGCGATCATCACCCGCTGGCGCTGCCCGCCGGAGAGCTGGTGCGGATAGGCGGCGGCGCGGGCCGGCGGCAGCCCCACCTGCTCGAACAGCTCGCCCACCCGCCGGTGCACGTCGTCGGTCCCGATCGAGGGCTCGTGCAGCGCGATCGGCTCGGCCACCTGGTCGCCGACCCGCTGGATCGGGTTGAGGCCGTGCAGCGCGCCCTGGAAGACGATGCTGGCCTGGGCCCAGCGCAGCGCCCGCAGGCGCTTGAACGTCATCCCGAGCACGTCCTCGCCGTCGACGAGCACCTGGCCGGTCACCGTGGCCGACCTCGGCTGCAGGCGCAGCACCGTGGAGGCCAGCGTGGACTTGCCGCTGCCGCTCTCGCCGGCGATCCCCAGCGAGGCGCCGGCCGGCAGCGCGAGGCTCACGCCGCGGACCGCGGGGATCGGCCCGTCGGCGGTCCGGTAGGTGAGGTGCAGATCGCGGAACTCGAGCGCGGGGGCCGTCATGCGCGCACCCCCCGCCGCGGGTCGACGATCGTCTCCAGGGTCCGGCCGATGAGCGTGAAGGCCAGCACCACGGCCACGACGCACAGGCCGGGGGGCAGGACGTACCACCAGGCGCCCACGCTCATGGCGCCGTTCGTGAACGCCCCGTCGAGGATCCCACCCCAGGACGGGCGCAGCGGGTCGCCGAGCCCCAGGAAGCTCAGGGTGGTCTCCGACAGGATCGCCAGCGCCACCATGAGCGTGGTGTTGGCCAGCACGAGCGGCATCACGTTGGGCAGCACGTGGCGGCTCATCTGGTGCCAGTCCCCGCCGCCGAGCGCCCGCGCCCGCTCCAGGTAGGGCCGTGCGCTGACGGCGAGCGTCTGGGCGCGCACCAGCCTGGCCGTCCCGGGCCACGAGGTCACGCCGATGACGATGATGATGTTGAGCAGCGAGGCACCCAGCACGGTCGCCAGCACGATGGCCAGCGGCAGGAACGGGATCACGAGGAACCAGTCCGTGAACCGGTTCAGCGCGACGCCGAACCAGCCCGCGAAGTGGCCCGCCATCACCCCGATCACCGTGCCGATCAGCATCGACATCAGGGTCGCGGCCAGGCCCACCACCAGGCTCACCCGGGCGCCCCACACGACCAGCGCGAGGATCGAGCGGCCACTCTCGTCGGTGCCCAGGGGGAAGCCGGCGGTCGGCGGGGCCATCGGCTCGCCGGTCGCGTCGGTGACGCTGATCGTCTCCGGCGGGAACAGCACGGGCGCCAGCAGGGCGACGAGGCCGAACCCCACCAGGACGAGCAGCCCCGCCATGCCCGAGCGGCTGCGCCGGAACTGTGCCCAGGCGCGCCGCCGGGCGGCCGACCGCCGGGCACGTGCCAGGCGCCGCCGCGACGGCGGGCCCGCGCCGGGCCCATCCGGGGCGCCGGCGCCCGTGGGAGGCGGCGTGGCCGGGCCCCCCTCTGCCGGCCCGGGCAGGGCGTCACGCACGGACATCAGGCACGCACCCGCGGGTCGAGGACGGCGTAGAGCAGGTCCGCGATGATGTTGGCCACGATGACGCCGATCGAGAACAGCAGGAAGATCGCCTGCAGCAGGGCGATGTCCGGGCCGCGCAGCGCGTCGTAGGAGAGCAGCCCCAGGCCGGGCCACGAGAAGACGGTCTCCACCGTGATCGCCCCGGACACCACGAAGCCGAGGTTGAGCAGGATCAACGTGACGGTCGGCAGCAGCGCGTTGGGCACGGCGTGCCGGCGCCGCACCACCTTGTCCATCAGGCCCTTCGCGCGTGCGACGGTGAGGTAGTCCTCGCCCAGCTCGTCGATGAGCGAGGCGCGCATCACCAGGGCGTACTCGGCCAGGTACACGACCATGAGCGTGGTGACCGGCAGGACCATGTGCCACATCACGTCGAGCACGCCGGCCAGGCTGGTCGGGTCCACCCCGGGGGTGATGATCCCGCCGATCGGGAAGACGCCGGGGACGAACCCGACGCCCACGCCGAACGTGATGAGCAGGATCATCCCGAGCCAGAACTCCGGCATCGAGTACAGCGTGAGGGTCACGCCCGTGGAGACCCGGTCGAACCGCTCGCCGCGGCGCCACCCGGCCCGGATGCCGATCCAGGTGCCGAGGATCGAGGCGAGCACGATCGCGGTGCCGACCAGCAGCAGCGTCGCCCAGACCCGGTCGCCGATCAGGGTCCAGACCGGCTGGTTGTAGCGCGCGGAGTTGATCGTGCTCGCGAACGGGTTGGCCAGGTACGTCACGAACTGCTCGAGCAGCGGCCGGTCGAGCTCGGCGCGCAGGGCCTCGATCTGCTCGGGCGGCACGTTCCGGCCGCGGGTGTACAGCCCGATGGGGTCGCCGGGGAGCATCCGGAACAGGAAGAAGTTGAACACCACCACGAACAGCAGCGTGCCGAGGCCGGAGGCGACCGAGCGCAGCGCGTACCGAGCCCCCGGCCCCATCGCTACTCGACGTCCTCGTCGGACGTCGCGCGCCGGCGCACGACGAGCGCGATCCCCACGCCGACCGCCGCGAGGGCCGCGATGCCCCCGACGATCGCCACGGGATTGAGCCCGCCGGCCTCGTCACCGGCCCCGGCGGCCTGCTCCCCGCCGTCCCCGGTCGGTGCCGGTCCCGGCTGCATGGACTGGTAGGACCACGTGCCGAACTGGAACAGCACCCGGCCGCTGCGCCCGTCGCCGGTGGCCGCCGGCTGGGCGACCAGGTCGTGGACCCGGTCGGCCCGGTAGGCCTGCAGCATGTCCGGGTAGTACGTCACCGCGTACGGCGCCTCGTCGTACAGGATCTGCTGCATCTGCTTGACGATCTCGGTGCGGGCGGCGACATCGGTCTCCACCGCCTGCTCGGCGTAGAGCCGGTCGTAGTCCTCGTCGCAGAAGTGCGAGTCCGACAGGCCGGCGTAGATCGTGTCGCCGTCCTTGCTCGAGCGCTGGGCGCACGTGAACGTCGACAGCTGGTAGTCCGGGTCCGGCTCGACCCCCCAGCCCCACTCGAAGATGTCGAAGTCGCCCTGCCCGTTCAGCTCGATGAGGGTGTCCTCGGAGACCAGCTTGGTGTCGATGGTCAGGCCGAGGTCCTCGTACCAGCCCTCGACGAACTGCACCGTCTGCTGCGACTCCTGGGACTCCTGGCGGCCCAGCAGCCGGAAGGTCAGCGGGGAGCCGTCCTTGTCCAGGCGCTTGCCCTCCGGGCCGAGCGGGTAGCCGGCCTCGTCGAGCAGCTGGCCGGCCCGCTCCAGGTCGAAGCCGAGCGGCTCGGCGGGCTGCAGGTGCAGCGCGGTGTACATCGGCGGGATCACGGTCGAGCCGGGGGTGCCGTACCCGGACAGCACCCGGTCCACGAGCAGCTGCCGGTCGATCGCGTGGTTGAGCGCCTGGCGCACGCGCTTGTCCTGCAGCGCGGGGTGCCCGTCCCCGATCGGGGTCCCGTCGGCCAGGGCGGCCCCGGTGTTGAACCCGATCTGGCTGAAGTCGTAGTTGGCCGCGGGCACGGTGGTGATGCCGGCCTGGCCCTCCAGGGCCTCGAAGACGTTGGCCTGCAGCTCGGTGGCGAAGTCGATCTCGCCCTTGCGCAGCGCCTGGCCCAGCGCGTCGGCGTTCTTGTAGACGCGGAACACCAGCTCCTCGAACGCGGGTGCCGGTCCCCAGTAGGCGGGGTTGGCCCGGAAGCGGATGAACTGGCCCTTCTGCCGCTCGACCAGCACGTACGGTCCCGCCCCCACGATGGGCTCGCCGTCCTCCGGCTCGTTGCTGTACGAGCGCACCTCCTTGCCGTCGATGTCCTTCCAGACGTGCTCGGGGAGGATGTAGACGGCCAGGCGCAGCATGATCGGTGTCGGCTGCTTGACCGTGAGCACCAGCGTGGTGTCGTCGGGAGCCTCGGCCTTCGTGATGTTGGCGACGTACCCGCCGTAGTTGGTCTGCTCGTAGTCCCCGTTGATGATGCGGTTGAACGTGTACGCCGCGTCCCGGGCCGTCAACGGCGTGCCGTCGCTCCAGGTGACCCCCTCGCGCAGGGTGTAGGTCCAGGTGCGCTGGTCGGGCGACTCCTGCCAGGACACCGCGAGGTCGGGCACGGCGGAGAAGTCGTCCTTGGAGGACGAGGTCAGCGTCGGGTACATCAGCTGGTACATCTCGTAGGCCGTCGCGATGATCCCGGTGAAGGGGTTCATGGAGTCCACGTCGTCGGTGAAGCCGACGGTGAAGGGACCGGTGGCGGCCGCGATGGGAACGGGGCTGGGCGCCGGGCTCTCCTCGGCGGGGGCGACCCCGGGCGCGGCGAGGGCCAGCACGGACGCGGCGAGCAGGGCGGCGCCGCTGCGGCGCAGGGCTCGGGTGGCCATCGGGGCTCCTCGACGGACGTGCGGGGGTCCCGGCCGGGCGGCCGCTGTCCCCGTCAGGCATGCGGACGTGCGCAGGGTAGCGCGGCGCGCGGCCGATGGAGCCTGCGTTGCTAGGTTCGCCCCCCATGGAACAGCCCCCGATCGCGCCCCGCCGGCCCCACGTGCGCGCGCTGCACGGCACCGAGGTCCCCGACGACTTCGCGTGGATGGCCAGCGACCCCGAGGCGCTCGGTGCCTACCTGCACGCCGAACGTGCCTACCACGACGCCGCCACCGGCCCGCTCGAGCCGCTGCGCCGCCGGCTGGTCACGGAGATGGTGTCCCGCACGGCACCGGTGGAGCACGGCCCCCCGGTCCGGATCGGGGGGGCCGAGTTCCGCGACGTGCTGCCCGAGGGCGCCCAGCTCGGGCAGTTCCAGCGGCGGGCCGGGTCCGACGAGCCCTGGCGGGTGCTCGTCGACCTCGACGCCGAGGCCGGTCGGCACGGCTCGACCTACGGCGAGCACGGGACCCGGGCGGTGAGCCCGGACGGCCGGCTGCTCGCGTGGTCGATCGACCCGACCGGGGACGAGCGCTACGAGCTGCGCTTCCGCAGCATCACCGACGGCCTCGACGCCGACGAGCGCATCCCCGGCACGTACTACGGCGGGGCGTGGGCCGCGGACTCCGCGACGTTCCTGTACACGCGCGTGGACCACGTGTACCGGCCGTACCAGGTGTGGCGCCACGTCGTGGGGACCGACCCCGCCCAGGACGCCCTCGTGCTGCAGGAGGACGACCGGCGGTTCGAGCTGTTCGTGCGCGCCAGCCGGTGCGGGCGCTGGCTGGTGATCGCCGCGGTCAGCCGGGACGCGGCGGAGACGTGGGTGGTGCCGGCCGAGGACCCGATGGCCACCCCCGTGAGCGTGGGCGGACGCCGCGAGGGCCACGAGTACCACGTGGAGCCGGTCGTCGGCGGGCCCGCGGGATTCCTCGCCGTCACCAACCACGGCGGCGCCCGGGAGTTCGCCCTCGCCTGGCTGGACCTCGGACAGGACGACCCGACCACGTGGCGCCCGGCGATGCCCCCCGAGGGGACCGACGGTGTCCAGCGGCGCTACCTCGATGCCGCGGCGTTCGCGGGGCACGTCGTCGTCTCCGCCCGGCAGGACGGGCAGCAGGCGCTCCTCGTGCTGCCCGTCTCGACCGACGGCCTGCGGTGGGACGCGGCCGAGCTGCACCTGGCGCCGCCGGCGACCTCCCTCGAGCTGGCCGAGAACGAGGTCTTCCACACCGAGTCCGTCACGGTGGTCACCCAGTCCCTCGTCCAGCCGCGGGTGTGGTGGGACCTGCCCCTGGGCGGCGGGGCATGGGTGCAGCGGCACCGCGCCGAGGCGCCCAACCACGACCCGGCCGCGTACGTCGCGACGCGCCGGTGGGTCACGGCGCGCGACGGGGCACGCATCCCGGTCACGCTGGTCGCCCACCGCGTCACGCCGATGGACGGCAGCGCCCCGTGCCTGCTCTACGGCTACGGCGCCTACGAGTACGTGTACGACCCAGCCTTCAGCCGCGCGCTGCCCAGCCTGCTCGACCGGGGGGTGGTGTACGCGCACGCCCATGTGCGCGGGGGCGGCGAGCTCGGCCGGCGCTGGTGGGACGAGGGGCACCTGGCCCACAAGGCCAACTCGTTCCGCGACTTCGTCGACGTCGCCCGTGCCCTTGGCACCGGCCCGGACGCGCAGGTGGACGGCTCGCGGATCGTCGCCCGCGGCGGTTCGGCCGGCGGCCTGCTCGTGGCGGCGAGCATGGGCCTGGACCCCGAGGCGTTCGCCGCCGTCATCGCCGAGGTGCCCTTCGTGGACGTCGTGAACTCGATGCTCGACGCGGAGCTGCCGCTGACCGTCGGGGAGTGGGAGGAGTGGGGGAACCCGGCGATCGCCGAGCAGCACGCCTGGCTGGTCGGTTACGCGCCCTACGAGCAGGTGCCCCCCGCGGCCCGGCGTCCGTTCGTGCTGGCCACCGGCGCGGTGCACGACCCGCGGGTGCTCGTCCACGAGCCGGCCAAGTGGGTGGCGAAGCTGCGGGCCACGGACCCCGCCGCGGGTGCGGTGACCCGGCTCGGGTCACGCGGCGGCGTGCTGCTGCGCGTGACGTTGGGGGAGGGCTCGCACGGCGGGGCGGCCGGGCGGTACGCCTGGCTGGAGGAGGAGGCCGCGACGCAGGCGGTCATCCTCGCGGCGATGGGGATCGGGTCGTAGCAGGGTCCGGTCGGAGCGGTGGCGCGTGAGCGCGTGCCCAGGCGGTGGCGTGCGTCGGGTCAGGGCCGAACCCGGGCGCGGGGCCGCGTCGGCGCGGCCGCGACGACGGCCGTGGTCGGGGCCGGTGCCGTGCCCGCCCGGAGCACCACGAGGTCGGCGAGTGCGTTCGTGCCGGCGAGCGTCCCGGGGACCACCGGCAGGTCCATGCGGCCCGCGGCGGCGACGATCCGGTCGCGCAGGACGCCGTCGGCCACGACCAGGGTGACGACGAGGAAGGACGTGCACCCGTCGACGCAGCGCATGAGCGTGCGGATGCGTCCGACCGGCCGCCCGCCGTCGAGGTGGGCGGCACGCACCGCCCGCGCTCCGAGGGCCTCGGTGAGTCGGTGCCCGTGCTCGGCGACGAGGTTCTCGACGGCCGCGACCGCGCGCACGTCCCGGGAGCCCGTCCCGGCCAGGATGATCCCGGTGCGCGGGCCCACCTCGAGCGCGCTGCCGCGGACCAGCTCGATCGCCGCGTCGAGCACCAGCGGGTGCAGGCCGACCGGGACCGCCGCGGCGACCCCGAGGTCCGGAGCCGCCGCACGCATCGCGGCCACCGCCGCCGGGACGTCCACCCGGGCGTGGTAGGCGGGCGCGAGCAGCAGGGGCACGACGGTGGTGCTGCCGGCCCCCTCGGCGTCCAGCCGGCGCGCCGCCACCGCCGGGCTCGGGGCGTCGTGGTCCAGGTAGGCGGCCCGGGTGGGCAGCCCGGCCATCGTGAGGCGTCCCGCCAGGGAGGCCACGTCGTGCGCGTGCCGCGGGTCCGGCGATCCGTGCGCGAGCAGGGTCAGCGTCATTGGGGGCAATGGTCACCCACGACGCGCCCACGCGGGGGATGACGCGCCGGATCCCTCGGTGGGAGCACCGGTGCCAGGTCGCCGAGCACCTCGCGCAGCCCGACCACCTCGCCCACCACCGTCACCGCCGGGCTGGCCAGCCCCGCCGTCGCCACGTCCTCGGCGATGGTCGCCAACGTGCCCACGACCGTGCGCTGCGCCGCGGTCCAGCCGCTGCTCACGACCGCCACCGGCGTGGCCGGCGGGTGCCCGGCGGCGACCAGCTCGGCGGCGGTCCGGGCCAGCGACGACAGGCCCATCAGCAGCACGAGGGTCGCGCCGGGCGGGGCGCTGCGGGCGGCCTCGAGGGCGTCGCCGGCGCCGGCGTGGGCGCTGGCCAGGACGAACGAGGTGGTGATGCCCCGGTGCGTGACCGGGATGCCGGCGGCGGCCGGGACGCTGACCGCCGAGGTCACGCCGGGCACGACCTCGACCGGGATCCCGTGCGCGACGCAGTGCAGCGCCTCCTCGCCGCCACGGCCGAGGACGAACGGGTCGCCGCCCTTGAGCCGGACGACGGTGCGACCGGCGGCGGCGTGCTCGACCAGGATCCGGTTGATCACGTCCTGCGGGATCGGGTGGTGCCCGGCGGTCTTGCCGACGTCGACGACCTCCACCCCGGGGTCGAGCTCGGCCAGGACGTCGACCGGGCCCAGCCGGTCGGTCACCACCACGTCCGCGCGGGCCAGCCACTGCCGTCCGGCGACCGTGAGCAGGCCGGGGTCGCCCGGCCCTCCGCCCACCAGGACCACGCGCCCCGTGCCGGACCCGAGCCTCGGGCGGGTCCGGCGCAGCGGCAGCCGACCCGTCGCCAGCAGGTCGCCGATCGCGTCGCGCACCGCGGCGGCCCGGCCCGGGTCACCGCCCCCCGAGACCGCCACCTGGACCCCGTCCGGGCCCGCTGCGACCGCGGGCACGTGGGCCGACGAGGCCTGGGCGAGGTCGGCCCGGGCGCACCAGGTCCCGCATCGTCCGGCCGCGTCCGCGACCGCGGCATCGACGTCGCGATCCCCGGTGGCGGTGTGCACCAGCCACCAACGGGCACCCGGCCCGGGCCCGGCGAGCACGTCACCCCCGGTCGCCCCCCGGGGGACCCAGCGGACCGAGCCTGCCGCGACGAGGTCGGCGAGGTCCTCGCACACGGCCGGTGCGATGACCGTGACGCGCGCGCCCGCGTCGACCGTCGCCGTGGCGCGCCGGGCAGCCACCGGGCCGCCGCCCACCACCAGGACGTCGCGATCGGTCAGGTCGAGCAGCACCGGGTAGCGCGCGCTCACCGGACCGGCACCTCGGCCGGGTGGGCCAGGCCGGCGGCCACGGTGGCCCCGGTCTGGTCGTCGACCAGCAGGAACGCGCCGGTGCTGCGCACCCGGTCGTAGGCGTCGAGGGCCAGGGGCTCGGCCAGGCGCAGGCGCACGTGGCCGATGTCGTTGAGCGCCAGCTGCGCGACGTCCGGCTGCGCGGCGAGGGTGTCGACGTCCAGGCGGGAGGCGATGGCCTCGACGAGGGCGCGGACGGTCCGGGTCCCCGCCCGCAGGAGCAGCCGCTGGCCCGCGACGAGCGGCTGCTCGGCCAGCACCGTCACCGTGGCCGCGACCTCCCGGACCGGTGACGGGGGATCGACCGCACCGGCGATGAGGTCCCCCCGGGAGACGTCGAGGTCGTCGGCCAGCCGCAGCGTCACCGACTGGCCGGCCTGCGCCCAGGCCAGCGGGCCGTCGTAGGTGTCGATGGCCACCACCGTCGAGCGGAGCCCACCGGGCGCCACCACGACCTCGTCGCCCACGTGGACCACCCCGGCGGCGACGCGGCCGGCGTAGCCGCGGTAGTCCCGGTGCGCCTCGTCCTGCGGCCGGATCACGACCTGCACGGGCAGGCGCAGCGGCTGGGAGGCGGGGTCGGAGCCGACCGGCACCGCCTCGAGGTGCTCGAGCAGCGTCGGCCCCGGGTACCACGGCGTCCGTGCCGAGCGCGTGACCACGTTGTCGCCGTCGAGGGCCGAGATCGGGATCGCCACCACGTCCTCGACGCCGTGCGCCCGGGCGTACGCCGTGAACTGCTCGCGGATGCGCGCGAACACGTCCGCAGCGAAGTCGACCAGGTCCATCTTGTTCACGACCAGCGCGATGTGGCGGATGCCCAGCAGCGCGCTGATGGCCGCGTGCCGACGGGTCTGCTCGACCACGCCGTTGCGGGCGTCGACGAGGATCAGCGCCAGCTCGGCGGTGGAGGCCCCGGTCACCATGTTGCGCGTGTACTGCACGTGCCCCGGGGTGTCGGCCAGGATGAACGACCGGTTCGGGGTCGCGAAGTACCGATACGCGACGTCGATGGTGATCCCCTGCTCGCGCTCGGCTCGCAGGCCGTCGGTGAGCAGGGCGAGATCGGGGCCAGCGAGCCCGCGGTCGCGGCTGGCCCGCTCGATGGCCTCGAGCGTGTCGGACAGGATCGAGCGGGTGTCGTGCAGCAGGCGCCCGACGAGGGTGGACTTGCCGTCGTCGACCGACCCGGCGGTGGCCAGGCGGAGCAGCTCGTGCGCCATCAGAAGTACCCCTCCCGCTTGCGGTCCTCCATCGCGGCCTCGCTGAGGCGGTCGTCGGCGCGGGTCGCGCCGCGCTCGGTCAAGCGACTCGCGGCGACCTCGGCGATCACCTCGGCGACAGTGCTGGCGCTGGACTCCACCGCACCCGTGCACGACATGTCGCCGACCGTCCGGTAGCGGATCCGGCGCACCTGCGACGGCTCGTCGGGCCGTGGGCCGCCCCACCCGCCGGCCGTCAACCACATGCCGCCCCGGCGGAACACCACCCGCTCGTGGGCGAAGTAGATGCTCGGCAGCGCGATCCCCTCGCGCTCGACGTAGCGCCACACGTCCGCCTCGGTCCAGTTCGACAGCGGGAACACGCGCACGTGCTCGCCCGGGGCGTGCCGGCCGTTGTAGAGGTCCCACAGCTCGGGGCGCTGGCGGCGCGGGTCCCACTGGCCGAACGCGTCACGCAGGCTGAAGATCCGTTCCTTCGCACGGGCCTTCTCCTCGTCGCGCCGCCCCCCGCCGAACACCGCGTCGAAGCGGTGCTCGGCGATGGTGTCGAGCAGCGGCACGGTCTGCAGCGGGTTGCGCGTGCCGTCCGGGCGCTCGCGCAGCACGCCGCGATCGATCCAGTGCTGCACGTGCGCCACGACCAGCCGCGTGCCGGTGCGGGCCACGACGGCGTCGCGGTAGGCGAGCACCTCGGGGAAGTTGTGGCCGGTGTCCACGTGCAGCAGCGGGAACGGCACGCGGGCCGGGTGGAAGGCCTTGATCGCCAGGTGCAGCATCACGACGGAGTCCTTGCCGCCGCTGAACAGCAGCGCGGGGCGCTCGAACTCCCCGACCACCTCGCGCATGATGTGGATCGCCTCGCTCTCCAGTGCCGAGAGGTGGTCGAGGCGCAGGGTGGGGTGGGGTGCCGCGGGCACGGGGTCGGTCGCGGCTCGGCGGGTCAGGGTGGTCACGGTGGTCGCCTCGGGGGTCGGGTCGGTCTGGGGGGTCGGGTCGGTCTGGCGGGTCGGGTCGGTCGCGGCGGTGGGGGCGGTCACGTGTGCAGCCCGCACTCGGTCTTGGCCCGCCCGGCCCACCGGCCAGCACGCGGGTCCTCGTCGGGGCCGGCGGGCCGGGTGCACGGGGCGCACCCGATCGAGGCGTAGCCGGCGTGGCGCAGGGGGTTGAGCAGCACGTCGTGCAGCACGGCGTACGTCGCGACGTCCTCGTCGTCCCACCCGGCCAGCGGGTTGAGCTTCACCATGCCGCGCCGCGCGTCCCAGCCCACGACGTCGATGTCCGTCCGGGTGGCTGCATCGGCCCGCCGCATCCCGGTGATCCAGGCGTCGTACGGCGCCAGCCCACGTTCCAGCGGCTCGACCTTGCGCAGGGCGCAGCACCGGTCCGGGTCCCGGTCGTGCAACCGTGGTCCCTCGGTCCCGTCCTGCTCGGCCACGGTCTGCAGCGGGGTGACCGTGCGCAGCCGGATCGGCCGGGTGGCGGCGTACGCGTCGGCGGTGCCCAGCGTCTCGGTGAAGTGGTAGCCGGTGTCGATGAAGAGCACCTGGACCTCGGGCACCACCGTGCTGGCGAGGTGGACGAGCACCTCGTCGCCCATGCTCGATGCGAGGACGAGGCGCTCGCCGAACGCGTCGTGCGCCCACGCCAGGGCGATCCGGGCCTGGTCGACGGGGTCGTCGAAGCCCGCGACGAGCCGGGCCCCCTCCTCGACCAGGCCGCGCGGCGGCAGCGGTGCCGGGATCTCACGCACCGGGCACCTCCGGTGCCCCGCGCTCGACGGGCGCCACGCGCTCGAGGCCGAGGAACCGCACGGCGAACACCCGCAGGCAGCTGCGGCAGTGCCAGGCGCCGCGCGTGGTGCCGTGTGGGCGGAGGTCCTCCTCGGCGCAGAACGGGCAGTGGTAGGGCACCGCCCGCTCGCCAGCGACCACCCCCCCGGTCGTGTCAGGCGATCGGTCGGAGAGGTCGACGGGATCCGTGACACGAGCGGGGGAGGGGGCGGGTGGCCGGGCCGCGGTCGTCGCCACGGGGGTGACGGCACGTCCGGGGGTCATCGCAGGTCCGCCTCGTCGGCTCGGACCACCCAGTCGGCGAACGACTCGTCCGGCTCGCGCTGCGCGAGGTAGCGCCCGGCGAGGCGGTCGACGAAGTCGGGCAGCTCGGCGGCGGTCACCTTGAGCGCGCGCAGCTTGCGGCCGAAGCCGGCGTCGTGCCCCAGCGAGCCGCCGAGGTGCACCTGGAACCCCTCGACCGGCGTGCCGTCCGCGTCCGGCACCAGCATCCCCTTCAGGCCGATGTCGGCCACCTGGAACCGGGCGCACGAGTTCGGGCAGCCGTTGACGTGCACCGCCAGTGGGGCGTCGAGCTCGGGCCGGCGCACCTCGAGCTGCTCGACCAGGGCTCGTGCGGTGTCCTTGGTGTTGACGATCGCCAGCTTGCAGAACTCGATCCCGGTGCAGGCCATGGTCGAGCGGCGGATGGCGCTGGGACGGACCTGCAGGCCCAGCCCGCCGAGCGCGTCGGCGAGCGCCTCGGCCCGGCCCGGGGCCACGCCGAGGATCACCAGCTTCTGCTGCGCGGTGAGGCGGATCCGCCCGTCCCCGAAGTCGTCGGCGAGGTCGGCCACGGCGGCCAGCACCGTGCCGCTGATCCGCCCGACCGTCGGCGCCGCACCCACGTAGACCCGGCCGTCGCGCTGCGGGTGGATGCCCACGTGGTCGCGGGCCCCGGCCGGGATCGGGGCCGGGGCCGGGCCGTCGAGCAGCGGCCGGTGCAGGTACTCGGCCTCGAGCACGGCACGGAAGCGCGCCGCCCCCCAGTCGGCGACCAGGAACTTCAGCCGCGCCCGGTTGCGCAGCCGCCGGTAGCCGTAGTCCCGGAAGATCCCGATGATCCCCGCCCACACCTCGGGCACCTCGTCGAGGGGCACCCAGGCCCCGAGGCGCTGGGCGAGCATGGGGTTGGTGGACAGTCCCCCGCCCACCCAGACGTCGAAGCCGGGTCCGTGCTCGGGATGCTCGACGCCCACGAAGGACACGTCGTTCACCTCGTGCGCCACGTCCTGGCGCGGCGAGCCCGAGACGGCGGACTTGAACTTGCGCGGCAGGTTCGCGTACTCGGGGTCGCCGACGTAGCGGCGCACGATGGCCTCGATGGCCGGGGTCCCGTCGATGATCTCGTCGGCGGCGACGCCCGCGACCGGCGAGCCGAGGACCACGCGCGGGGTGTCGCCGCACGCCTCGGTGGAGCTCAGGCCCACCGCCTCGAGGCGGCGCCAGATCTCGGGCACGTCCTCGATGCGGATCCAGTGCAGCTGGATGTTCTGCCGGTCGGTGATGTCGGCCGTGCCGCGGGCGAACTCCGTGGAGATCCCGCCGATCACCCGGGCCTGCGCGCTGCTCAGCGCGCCCCCGTCGGAGCGGATCCGCAGCATGAAGTGCTCGTCGTCGAGCTCCTCCGGCGGCAGGCTCGCCGTGCGGCCGCCGTCGATCCCGGGGCGGCGCTGCGTGTACAGGCCCCACCAGCGCATCCGCCCGCGCAGGTCGTCGGACGGGATGCTGGCGAAGCCCTCGCGGGCGTAGACGGCCTCGATGCGCTCGCGGACGTGCAGGCCGTTGTCGGCGGCCTTGAACGCCTCGTTCGCGTTCAGCGGCTCGGTCGAGCCGAGCGCCCACTGGCCCTCGTCACGCGCTGGGCGCGCCTCGCGGGCTCGGGCAGTGCTGGGGGGTGCGGTGGTCTCGCTCATCTGGCGTGCTCCGTGGGGTCGGAGGACGCCGGCAGCCGTCGCGGGGCGATCGGATCAGGGGAGTCCGGCGCCTGCTCGACCGCAGGCGTCCGGGAGGGAGGCGTGCGGGATCAGGCGCGACACATGCAGGACTGCATGCGGCACAGGTCGACGTGGCGGCGCGCCACCAGGGCACCCGTCGCGTTCCCGGCCGAGGTCATGGCCGGCAAGCCTGCACCGCCGTTCCCGAGATGTCCATCCAGGTCCAGCATGTGAGACGGACGTGTCGGGGGCCAGACGTCCGCGCCCGGCCCGGCGGTGGCGCACCACGACGCTCCTGGGGTCGGTTCCGGGGTCCACGGGTGGTGCCGACGGCCTGTCGACGGGGGCGGTGGCCTGGGCCGGAGTCGCTACCCTGTGCGCCATGCCGCGGCCGATCCAGTACGTGCTCGACCGCGCCGAGTCCTACCAGGGGGTCCAGCGCCAGCTGCTCGACCTCATCGACGGGCACATGCCCGAGGCGCCGGCTCGGGGTGACTACCGCAGGGGGGCGCTCAACTTCTGCCTGTTCATCCGGCCCCGCGCGGACGTCGTCATGAGCCACGGCGTCGCGGACAAGAACTACCTGTGGTCCTCCGACGGCCAGGGCCGGCGCATCGCCAACCAGCGCCAGCACCTGCTGGTCCCGGGGGAGTGGCTGCGCCGGCGGCTGCTGGCGTCCCGGGCCATCCAGCTGGGCCCCGACCAGGTCCACGTCGTCGGCTGGCCGCGCCTGGACGTCCTGCTCGAGCAGGTCCCGAAGCCCTCGACCCGGCGGTTCCTGCGTGACACCCGCCCGCGCGTGCTCTGGGCGCCCACCCACAACCGGCGCAAGCGCGGGGAGACCGGCCGGGCCACCTCGAGCTTCCCGGAGTTCGAGCAGTACCTGCGGCCGCTCTCGCGGTTCGCGTGGATCGACGTCTCCGTCCACCCGCGCAACCGCTCCGACCACACGCCCACCGGCGCCTCGATGCCCAAGGCCGACGTCGTCATCGCCGACTTCGGCACCACCGTCTACGAGGCGTGGGCCTTGGGCAAGCCGGTGATCTTCCCGCGCTGGCTGCTCGCCGACCGGATCGGCGAGTACATGCCGGGCAGCGCGGAGTCGTACATCTTCGAGCAGCGGATCGGCTACCACCCCGAGTCGTTCGACGAGCTCGTCGACATCCTGCGCGCCGGCCCGGTGGTCACCCCGGACGTGCGGGCCTTCCTCGACGACTACCTGGCCCCGGAGTACCTGGGCCGCTCCAGCGCCCGGGTGGCCGAGGTGCTGCGGATGCTCGCCGCCGACTGAGCCCAGCTGCGGCGGGACCGATCAGGGGAGCCGGCGCAGCGCCCGCCGCAGCCCCTTGGTCACGTGCTCGAGCACCTCGAGGCGCGCGGTGAGCTTGTCGTTGGCCCCGACGACGTGCCAGGGCGCCTCGCTGGAGGAGGTGCGCACGACCATCTGGTCGATCGCCTCGACGTAGTCGCCCCACTTCTCGCGGTTGCGGTAGTCCTCCTCGGTGATCTTGTGCGCCTTCTCGGGGGTGTTCTCCCGGGCCTGGAAGCGGGCGAGCTGCTCCTCGGCGGAGATGTGCAGCCAGAACTTCGCCACGTAGAAGCCCCGCTCGACGAGCTGGTCCTCGAAGTCGTTGATCTCGTCGTAGGCGCGCTGCCACTCCGCGGGCTCGGCGAAGCCCTCGATCCGCTCCACGAGCACGCGCCCGTACCAGGTGCGGTCGTAGATCACGAAGCGCCCGGCCGGCGGCAGGTCGCGCCAGAACCGCCACAGGTAGTGGTACTTGCGCTCCTCCTCGGTCGGGGCCGCGGTGGAGATCACCCGGTAGTCGCCGGCCTCGAGCGCCTGGGTGATCCGCCGGATCGCCCCGCCCTTGCCGGCGGCGTCCCAGCCCTCGAAGGCCAGCACCGAGGACAGGCCCCGGTCGCGGGCCTGCCGGGCCAGTCCGTGCAGCTCGCGCTGCAGGCGGTTGAGGTCCTTGGCGTAGGTGGCCCGATCGGTCGTGCGGGTGAGGTCGACCGCGTCGAGCACCGTGGCCTGCCGGTCGCCCGGGGAGAACAGCTCGTCGCTCACGGCCGGGCCGAGCGGGGGCTTGCCGGCCAGCCGGGCGGTGATGGCGTTGAGGATCGTCCGGGCCACGGCGACGTCGCGGTGGCGCGCGTCGGTGGCCTCGACCACCACCCAGGGCGCGCCGGCCACGGACGTGCGGCGCAGCAGCTTCTCGAGCTTGGCCTCGCCGTCCTCGAGCAGCTCGAGCATCGCCCAGTCGCGCTGGTCGATGCGCCAGCCCTCGTCGTCGGAGGCGGCCTTGCGCATGCGCTTGCGCTGCACCTTGGTCGGGGTGTGCAGGAAGATCTTGATGATCAGCATCCCGTCGGCGACGAGGGCCTCCTGCAGCGTCTCGAGGTGCTCGATCGCGCGGTCGTACTCGTGGTCGGGCAGGTCGCCGGTCAGGTTCTCGTGCAGCAGGCGCAGGATGCCGCCGGCCATCAGGGCGATCCGGCCCTTCGCGGGCATGTCGCGCCACAGCCGCCAGTAGCGCGGCCGCATCGACTCCTCGGCGGTCAGCGGGCCGAGCACGTGGGTCCGGATGAAGCGGGCGTCCATCCACTCGTTGATGCGGTTGACCACGGCGTTGCCGGCGATGCGATCGTCGCCGGCGACGAACAGCAGCACCCCGAAGTCGGCCGCGCGCAGGTCGTACTGCGCGTTGACCAGGTCGACCCGCAGCTGCGGCACGACGGCCCGGAACTCCGCCTTCGACAGGGTGTTGCCCACCTCGGACGCCTTGAGCACGGTTGCGACCTCCCCTCGCGCGGCCCGCCCGGCCGGCGGTTGGGACGGTACCGCCGGGACGGGCGTGACGCTGGCCGGCGGCGACCGCGACGCCCTCGGGCGGACCTCCGGTTCAGTCCCGGGTGGGGTGGCGCGCCTCGTAGCCGGCCACGGCGGTCGGCAGGGTCGGGTAGACCAGGTCGGGCCCGACCAGCGCGAGGATCCCGGCCCGCTCGAGCAGCGCGGCGAGCTCGACGTGGACACGGGCCAGCGAGACCTCCACGCCCCGCCGGTGCAGCTCGCGGACCAGCGCCTCGATGGCGGCGATGGCCGTGGAGTCCACGTCCACGTTGGCCTCGCAGTTCAGCAGCACCGTGCGCACCGGGAGACCGGCTGCGGCGTGCTCGTCCACCGCTGCGAGTACCCGCAGCCGGAAGTCCTCGGCGTTGGCGAAGAACAGCGGCGAGTCGTAGCGGAAGACCAGCAGCCCCTCGACCTCCTCGGCCGTGGGGTACTCCCCGATGTCGTGCATGCCGGCCAGCCCGGGGACCCGCCCCAGCACGGCGGCGTGCGGCCGGGCCACCCGGGCCAGCATCGCCAGCACCGAGAGCAGGACCGCCACGCCGACCCCGACGAGCAGGTCCAGGGTGAGCACCGCGAGGAAGGTCGCGATGCCCAGCCAGAACTCCGTGCGCCGGAAGCCCCACAGCCAGCGGAACTGGGCGACGTCGACGATCCGCAGCGCGGCGTACACCACCAGCGCGGCGAGCGCCGCCGTGGGGAAGTGGGCCAGCAGCGGACCGGCGAACAGCAGGACGCAGACCAGCGTCGCAGCGGTGATCAGGCCGTAGGCGGGGGTGCTGGCGCCGGAGGCCCGGGCCAGTGCCGTCCGCGAGCCGCTGCTGGACACCGGCATGCCCGAGGTGAGCCCGGAGCCGAGGTTCACCAGGCCCAGCGCGCGCAGCTCGGTGTCGGCATCGACCTCCTCGCCGGCGCGGGCGAACGCGCGCGCCTCGAGGACGTTGTCGGTGAAGCCGACGACGGCGATCGCCGTGATGGGCCCGATGAGGGCCGCCATGGGCGGCAGCTCGCTGGGGATGCTCAGTGGGGGCAGCCCGGTCGGGATCGGGCCGACCACGGCCAGGCCGAGGTCCTCGAGGTCGGCCCAGACGGTCACCAGCGTCGCGGCCAGGACGGCCAGCAGCGGCCACGGCAGCGCCGGCCAGCGTCGGCTGCCGACCAGCAGGACGACGAGCACCCCGACTCCAACGGTCGCGGTGACCGGGTCGGCCTGTGCCAGGTGGGTCGCCGCATCGGCCAGCTCGGCCAGCGGCGCGTCGCCGTTGGACTCCACGCCGACCAGGGCGCCCACCTGGCCGGAGATCATGATGACCGCGACGCCGGCGAGGTAGCCCAGGAGCACGGGGCGACTCAGCAGCGAGGCGACCACGCCCAGGCGCAGGATCCCGCCGACGACGCACAGCAGGCCGACGACCAGGGCGGCGAAGGCCGCGAGCGCGGCGTACCGAGCCGGGTCACCGGCGGCCAGCGGGGCCAGCGCCGCGGCGGTCATGACCGCCGTCGTCGACTCCGGGCCCACCGAGAGCAGCCGGCTCGACCCGACGAGGGGGTAGATGGTCAGCGGCACGAGGCACGCCCACAGGCCGACGACCGGGTCGAGGCCGGCCAGGGTCGCGTAGGCCATCACCTGGGGGACCAGGTACGCCGCCACGCTCAGGCCCGCGAACAGGTCCGCGCGGAGGTCGTCAGGGCGCCAGGCCCGCAGCCGCGCGAGGTTCGGCGTCGCGAGCCGCTGCGCCACCATCACGGGGCCCAGTGTGCTGCGCCCGCGGGCCGGAACGGCGGCCTACCCTTGCGTGTCATGGTGGGAGACGAGTCGGCGGCCGGTCCGGACCGGCCGACCGCGCCCGTGCCGCGGCCGCTCGCGCCCTCGGATGCGCAGGCCGTGACGGCACCGGACGCGCGCCCGACGCAGGTGCTGGGCACCCGGGACCCGGTCGCGCCCCCACCGGCCATCGGGGGCCCCGCGGCACCCGAGCGGCACGACACGACCAGGATCGACCCGGGGCTCGCGGGGGCGCAGGCCGATCCCTTCGCCGCGACCACGGTGCTCGCGCGCGGTGACCACCAGCCCGTGACCCCCGGGACGGCGGCCGATCCGGGGGCTGGTCCACCCCCGGCCCTGCTGTCGCGTCGTGCGGCTGCCGAGCTCGGCGTCTACGTGGGGGCCGGCCTCGCGGTGCTCGCCGTCGCGGGGGTCGCCGTGCGCGGGTGGGCCGACTGGGCCTCGGGCATGCGCGCGGCGGCCGTCGCCCTCACCAGCGTCGCCCTGCTGGCGACGGGGCTGTTCGTCCGGCTGCCGTGGTCGCGCCGTCCCGGCGACGAGCGGCGGCGGGCCGTCTCCGCGCTGCTGGCCGCCGGGATGGGGCTGGTCTGCGTGGCCTCGGGCGTGGCCCTGGACGTGCGCCAGGGCACCGCGGCGGCGCTCGGGCTGGCCCACGGCCTCGCGTGCGTGCTCGCGATGCTGCTCGTGGCGGCAGTGGCACGGACCCCGTTGACCGAGCTCGCCGTGCTCGGGGCGGGTGCGTGGGCCGCCTGGGTGCTCGTCCCGTCGGGGCCCTGGACCTGGGTGGCGATGGTCGGGCTGGGATCCGCCTGGGCCCTGGTCGGGTGGCGCGTGGCCCGCGGTCGGCGGACCGCGGTGGTGGCCGGCGTGGGCCTGGCGCTGGTCGGCTCTGTGGGGATGGCCACCCAGGCGGCCCTGGCATGGCCGGTGCGTGGGGTGCTCGGCGCGCTCGCCGTCGGCGGACTGCTGGCCTTCCTGCGCGGCGGCCCCGCGCCCTGGCTCGCGCTCGGGGCGGCCTCGGCGACCGCGCTGGCCGCGTCGGTGGCCAACGACCAGCTCGGGCCGGCCCCGGCGCTGCTGGTCGGCGGCGTGGCCACGATGGTCGTCTCAGCGATCGCCCTGCACGGCGCGCGACGCGCCGGCTAGGCGGGCGAGGGGTGCGCGGCGCGGCGGCCGGGTCGGCGGCGGCCGGGGACGGCGAAGGGGCCCGGCGATCCGGTCGGGATCGACGGGCCCCTTCGAGAAGCCGTTGGTGGCGGCGTCAGATCGGGCGGACCTGGTCGGCCTGCGGGCCCTTCTGGCCCTGGGTGACCTCGAACTCCACCCGCTGCTCCTCGTCAAGCGAGCGGTAGCCGCTGCTCTGGATCGCGCTGTAGTGAACGAAGACGTCTGCGGAGCCGTCGTCGGGGGCGATGAAGCCGTACCCCTTCTCGGCGTTGAACCACTTGACGGTGCCTTGTGCCATG
>JALOLH010000016.1 GCA_025456065.1 Candidatus Nanopelagicales bacterium
CTGGCCGAGCAGGGCTACGCCTACCGGATCGTGGACGCCGACGACGTGCTCCACGGCCTCGCCGACTGAGCCGCCCCGCGGCGACTTCATCCAAGTCCGGGAACGCTGCGCGGCGACTTCATCCAAGTCCGAGACCGCTGCGCGCGACTTCATCCAAGTCCTGGGCCGCGCAAGCGCTTAGGACTTGGATGAAACGGGGTGGGGGGCGGGGCGCGATCGGCGTGGGGGTGTAACGCGGGCGGCAGGGGCCCCACGTCAGGCGGGCTGCACCCCGGTGATCCGGGCCAGGGCGAACGACTGGATGGACTCGGTGCGCAGGTCCATCGCGGTGAGGTACCCCCCGGCCAGCCGCAGCGGCTCCACGCGGCGGTCGGTGGCCGCCCCGCTGGGGTCCGCGTAGCCGATCCAGACACTGGACTCCGCCGCGATCGCCGCGCGCAGCGCGGTGACCACCTCGCTCGGGGAGCCGACCGGGATGGGGTGGTTGGTGCCGTTGCCGGCGGCCCGACCGCGTGCCCCGGCGTCGTGCGGTCCGCCGGGTGTCGCGGCGGCCCCGCGGTCGCTGGCCCGCATGGCGCGCACCGCTGCGGCGGCCAGCGCCGCCGTGACCTCGGTCGGGGCCATCGGCTCGGCGTGGACCGGCCGCGTCCGGGCACGCCGGACGGCCGGCTGCTCCAGACCGCTGCCCGGATCGGCGAGCGGCGCGTGGCCGAGGGCGCGCAGCCGGTCCAGCACGTGCTCGGGCGGCTGGGCGCTCACCAGGACCGTGTCCGCGATCGGCACGAGGCCCAGCGCGGCGGCTGCGGGGTCGGCGAGGATCGCGGCCAGGGCCACCGGGTCGTCGCAGCGCAGGTAGGTGGCCGTCGCGCCGATCCGCAGGGTCGCGTGCCGGCGGGCGACGTCCTCGACCAGGTAGGCCAGGGGCTGCGGCACGCGGCCGCGCCGGCCCAGCTCGGCGAGCAGCTCGCCCGCGCTGCGCCCGGCGTCCAGCCACCGTCGGACGCTGCCGGGTGAGAATCGGAAGACACTGGCGACGCCGGTCGACTCGGGCTCGGCGGCCAGCCGCAGCAGGGCGGCGAGCTCCGGGGAGGGCAGGCCCGGCACGGTCGCGGTCAGGTCGGCCTGCAGCACCAGCGTGTCCACGACCGGGGGCAGGGCGGCGGCGAGGGTGGCCGTGAGGGCAGCTTCCGCCCGGCCGTCCTCGTCGGTGGAGGCCAGGGCGCGGCCGGCGGTGGTGAGCCGGCCGCCGACCACGAGGCCGAGCGCGGCCAGCTCCTCGAGGACCCCAGTCGCCAGCCCTGCCCGAGCCGCCGTGTGCCGGCGGGGAGCGCGCCACTCCAGCGCTCCCAGCAGCATCCCGGCGTCCCAGGCGCCGGGCGCCGACGCGAGCGTGGCCAGCACCTCGCGGCGCACGCCGGGCAGCGCCGGTGCGCTGCCCTCGGGGCCGAGCGGTCGCAGCTCCGGGTCCAGCGCCGAGCGTGGCATCACCAGCCAGGCGCGGAGCAGGGCGGCGAGTCGCGCGGCCGGCGGCTCGCGCAGCCAGGCGTCGAATGCCGGCGTGGGCAGGACCGTCACGACGGCGTGGGTGTCGCCGGCGAGCAGGCCCGCCGCGGCGGCCACCTCGACCAGCAGCGCGAGGTGGCGCTCGGAGCAGGCCAGGGCGCGGGCCGCCGTGGCGAGGTCGCGCGCCGACAGCGCCCCACTGCGCACCCGCGCCGGCGGCTCCTCGGCCCATCGGGCGCCCAGCTCGGCGACGGCGTGCAGCAGGTCGACCCGTGCCCCGACCGCCGCCGCCTCGACCCGGCCGCCGTCGTCGCGGGGATCGGTCGGCGGGGCCGGGGCGGGCGGCACGAGCCGCAGGGCGGCCGGCGGGGCCTCGCCGCGCAGGACCGTGACCACCTCCGCGGGGACGACCACGCGATCGGCGCCCATCGGCACCACGAGGTGGTGGGCCAGGAGCCAGTCGACCGGACTGCGCTGGGGATCGGGGGTCCGCCGGGCGTCGCCGACCGTGCCGACCACCGGCCCCGCGAGCAGCCGGTCGAGCGCCACGCGTGCGGCCGCCGGTGCCGCGTCCACGAGGGCCCGCAGGGTGGCGGGATCGGCGGCGTGCCCTGCCACCGTCGGATCGAGCGCGGCCAGCCGGGGCCCTCGGTCGGCGGGGACGACGAGCTCGCGCGCGGCGCCCACCAGGTGCAGCGCGCGGTCCGTGCCCCAGAGCAGGGCGTCCTGGCGCAGGCCCGCGACGCACGTGCGCAGCTGCGCGCGCGCCTCGCGCGCGCCGACCACCGCCTGCAGCTGGGGGAGCAGCGCACCGACGATCGCACTGGGGCTGGTCGGGTCGGGTCCCAGCGCCGCCGCCAGCACCACGTGCAGCGTCAGCTGGTCGTAGCCCCGCAGGGCGGCGGACACGCTGCCCTGCGAGCCGGCGCGCAGGGCCAGGGCGCCGAGGTCGGCGGGGACCGGATGGATCAGGTCCGGACGGCGCCGGACGAGCGCCGCCAGCGCGGCGTCGCTGCGGCCGCGCAGGTCGTCGGCGAGGCTGCGGGGTGCGGGTGCGGGCACGGTCGCGCGCTCAGCCCGGGTCGGGCAGGGCGGCCCGCTGGGCGCGGCTGCGGTGGCGCCCGTTGCGCCACAGCCCGACCAGGATCATGGCCACGCCGAGGCCGGCGAGCATCGACAGCGCCCAGAAGGCGCTGGGCAGCTCGAGGCTGGTGACCAGCGGCAGCATCGCCACCAGCGCCAGGGCCAGGCCGAGCATGGTCACCGCGGTGCCCCAGCGCACGAGTCGGTCGCCGGGGCGCGCCGGGGACCCCTCCCCGCCCGGCGCCGCCGGTGACGCGGGGGGCGCGCCCTCAGGCATCGAGGTCGTCGGCCACGGCGCGCAGCACAGCGGCGACCTTGTGGGCCTTCGCGTCGTTGGGGTAGCGCCCACGCCGCAGGTCGTTGCCCACGTCGTCGAGCAGCTTGATGAGGGTCTCCACGATGACGGCCATGTCCTCGGCGGGCTTGCGCGCGGCCTTGACCAGCGACGGGGTGTCGATCACCTTCAGCGACAGCGCGGTCTTGCCCTTCTTGCCGTCCACGACCCCGAACTCCACCCGGGTGCCGCCCTTGAGCGTGGTCATGCCCGCGGGCAGCGACTTGCCGTGGACGAACACGTCCTCACCCTCGTCGGAGGTGAGGAACCCGAAGCCCTTGTCCGCGTCGTACCACTTGACCTTGCCGGTGGGCACTGTGCACTCCTGATGGTCGAGACCTGCAACGGTCCAGCGTAACCCGGTCCTGTGACCGGGATGGAACGCCTGAATCCGCCGGGAAACCCGGGCGGGCGTGCGTCCCGGCAGGGTTCCCCGTCCCGCCGGCTCGATACGCGTCCGGCTCAGCTGGGCAGCAGCCGGAAGAACCAGAGGCCCCGGTTGCCGGTGCCGGCCTCGGCCTGGGCGGTGACCTCCATGACGAAGCCCTCGCCCCCGGCCGGGATGTTCTGCGGGAACGAGAACCGGTAGTAGGTCTCCGTGAGCCCGGTGGCCAGGGCCTGCCCACCGATCTGCACCGACCACCCCCCCTCGGCGACCACCGGATCGACCGAGATGCCGACGGTCGCCCCGGGGCGCACGTCGATCGTGGTGACCCCCGTGCCCTGGCGGGCCCGCTCGACGACGTCCTGGGCGCAGTCCGCGGCGCCCAGCGGCTCGCCCTCCTCGTGCTGCCAGCAGGCCGCCGGGACGTGCTCGCTGGACGTGCCCGACCAGACGGTCACGCCGGGGTTCGGCTTCTCGCACCCGGCGAGCACGAGGGGGGACAGCGCGAGCAGGCCGATGGCGACGGATCTGCGCGAGGAGGTCATGGCGGTAGCCTATCCGCGTGGCGGCGCCGCGCCCCCACCCGGCCGCACGCCGGACCGCCCACCGGAAGCCCCATGACCGACACTGTCCCCACCCGCCCGCGCCGTGCCGTCGCCGTCGACGCCGTCTGCCGCGACGCCGTCGACCTCGCGCGCCAGGCCCTGGCGTCGGTGGTCCCGGACGACCACGTCGGCGAGCACGTGGGGGTGGTCGCCGAGGACGACCGGGTGGTGACCCACCGGTTCACCTGCCTGGCGCCCGGCTACCGCGGCTGGGAGTGGGCCGTCAGCGTCGCGCGCGCGCCGCGCTCCCGGACGGTGACCGTCGACGAGGTCGTCCTCCTGCCCGGACCCGAGGCGCTGCTGGCGCCCCCGTGGGTGCCGTGGAGCGAGCGGGTCGCACCCGGGGACCTCGGCGTCGGCGACGTGCTGCCGACCACCGACGACGACCCCCGCCTGGCTCCGGGCTGGTCCGGCCTCGACGACCTCGCCGCCGCCTCCGACGAGCCCGGGCTGCGGCCAGCGGGCTGGGAGCTGGGCATCGGCCGGCGGCGGGTGCTCTCGCCCGAGGGCCGCGACGACGCCGCGCAGCGGTGGCACACCGGCGACACCGGGCCGCAGAGCCCGATGGCGCGCTCGGCGCCGGGCAACTGCGGCACGTGCGGGTTCCTGCTGCCGATCGGGGGTCCCACGGGCAGCGCCTTCGGCGTCTGCGCCAACGGCATGTCCCCGGCGGATGGGCGGGTCGTCTCGCTGCAGTACGGATGCGGCGCCCACTCCGAGGCCGCCGCCGAGCGGCCGCGGGCCTGAGGTCGCGGCGTTGGACCAGCGGATGCGTCGGTTCCTCACCCTGGCCGTGCTGGTCGGCCTGATCCTCGTCGCCGTCGTGGCGGCGCTGCGCTGAGCGGCTGCGGTCCGGTGGACCCGGCATAGGGTGGGTGCCATGTCCGAGCCGACGCCGACGCCGGGGCCGGTGCAGCCGCTCGTCCTGGAGCCCGTCGCGGACGACGGCGTCCGCGCGGTCGCCGTCGGGCTGGTGCTGTGGCTCGTGGCCCTGGTCGCGTGCCTGCTGCTGGGCGGGGCACTGGTCGATCGCGGTGCCGCGTGGTGGACGTGGACGGCCGTCAGCGGGCTGCTCATCGGCACGGCGCTGCTGGCGTACTGCGTCCGTCGGGCGCGGGTGTACCGGGAGCACGTCGACCCGCCGCGGGCCGACGGGCGCGGCTAGGCGGCCCGGTTGCCGCGCAGGGATGGGGCGGCACGCGCCCGCCGGGTCGGGCTGCTCGCGACGGTCGCCCTCGTCGCGACGGGCGCGATGCCCGCGACGGGCGCGGCACCGCCGAGCGGTGCGACGCCGGCGATCGTCACGGGCGCGACGCCGCCGACCGCGACGCCGGCGATCGTCGGACTCGACGACGAGGTGCTCTGCCGGTTCGACTCCGAGGAGCTCGACGAGGTCAGTGGCATGGCGCTCTCCCGCCGCCACGACGACGTCATCTGGGTGACGAACGACTCCGGCGGCGGTCCCCTGCTGTACGCGGTCAGCACCCGCACCTGCCGGATCCGGGCGACGCTGCGGCTGCTCGACACCCCCGCCCGGGACCACGAGGCGGTGGCCACTGGAGTCGACGCCGAGGGCCGCGACGTCATCTGGATCGGCGACATCGGCGACAACATCGACGGCTGGCCGTACGCGCGGATCCACAAGGTGGTCGAGCCGCGGCGGTTGCGCGATGCCCGCGTCCCGGTGACCACCTACCGGGTGCGCTACCCCGGTGGGCCGGTGGACGCCGAGGCGCTGGTGGCGGCGCAGGACCGCGAGCAGCTCTGGATCATCTCCAAGGAGCCGGGGGTCGGGGCGGTGTTCGAGCTGCCCTCACCGATGAGCGACGCGCAGGAGCCGATGCGTGCCCGGCGGGTCGGGACCGCTCGGGCCCTCATCACGGACGCGGCGATGGCCCCGGACGGCGAGCGCTTCGTGGTGCGCGACTACCTCAGCGCCGAGGTCTTCACCGGCGAGCCGCCGGGCGAGGCCGAGGCGCGGTTCCGCCTGCCCATCCAGCCGCAGGGCGAGGCGATCGCCTGGACGGCCGACTCGCGCAGCGTGCTCGTCGCCTCGGAGCGATCCCCCACGCTGGTCCGTGTGGACGTGCCGCGCACCGCCCTGGGCACCGACGGCGGGATCGCCGAGGTCCTGCCGCGGGTCGCCGGCTTCGACATCTACCCGTACGTCCGGCTGCTCGCCCTGGGCATGGGCGCCGTCGTCGGCCTGGTGCTGCTCAGCCGGGTGCTGCGGCGGGCCGGCCGACGGCGCTGAGCCCTCCGGCGAGGGTCAGGCCAGCGCATCGACCACGTGGTCGATGCAGCGGGTGAGCGCGGCGACGTCGGCCGGGTCGACGCTGGGGAACATCGCCACCCGCAGCTGGTTGCGGCCGAGCTTGCGGTAGGGCTCGGTGTCGACGATGCCGTTGGCGCGCAGCACCTTGGCCACCGTGGCGGCGTCCACCGCGTCGCTGAAGTCGATCGTGCCGACGACGTTGCTGCGCAGCGCGGGGTCGACGACGTACGGGGTCGCGTACTCGCAGGCCTCGGCCCAGCCGTACAGGGCGGCGGCCGACTCGGCCGTGCGCGCCGTCGTCCAGGCCATGCCGCCCTGCGCGTTGAACCACTCGACCTGCTCGGCCATGAGCAGGATCGTCGCCAGTGCGGGCGTGTTGTAGGTCTGCTCGAGCCGGCTGTTGTCCAGGGCGATCTTCAGGTCGAGGAACGCCGGCACCCAGCGGCCGGACGCCGCGATCGACTCGATGCGCTCCACGGCCGCGGGGGAGAGCAGGGCGAACCACAGCCCGCCGTCCGACGCGAAGCACTTCTGCGGCGCGAAGTAGTAGACGTCGAACGCGCTGGGATCCACGGCCAGGCCCCCCGCGGCCGAGGTCGCGTCGAAGGCCATGAGCGCGCCGTCGTCGGCCCCGGCCACCCGGGTGGGGGTGATCGCCACCCCGGTCGAGGTCTCGTTGTGGGGCGTGCCGTACAGGTCGATGCCGGCCTCCGCGGCGAAGTCCGGGGCGGTGCCCGGCTCGGAGGTCAGCACCGTCGGCGCCCCCAGGTGCGGCGCCTGCTTCGCGGCCTTGGCGAACTTCGAGCCGAACTCGCCGAACGTGAGGAACTGGGCGCGGTCGCGGATCAGGCCGAAGGTGGCGGCGTCCCAGAAGGCCGTCGTGCCACCGTTGCCCAGCAGCACCTCGTAGCCGTCGGGGAGCGCGAACAGCTCGCGCAGCCCGGCCCGCACCCGCCCGACCTGCGACTTCACCGGCTTCTGCCGGTGGGAGGTCCCCAGGATCGAGGTGGCCACGCCGCGCAGCGCGTCGACCTGCTCGATGCGCACCTTGGACGGCCCGCAGCCGAAGCGGCCGTCCGCCGGGAGCAGGTCGGTGGGGATCGTGATGGTCGTGGGATCGGCGGTGGCGGTCACCAGGGTTCCTTCAGTCGGGCGGTCGGGTGCAGGGACGGGGGGACAGGATCGGGGCGGACCGCCGACCGCGCGCAGCCGGCGGACGGCTCACAGGTAGGGGGGCAGGGGGTTGGTCTTCTCGTACAGCGGCGGCAGGTCGCCGTCGTAGGGGAACAGCATCTGGTCCTTCCAGCCGGGCACCTCCTGCGGGATGCGCGGGCCGGCGCCCACGTAGCGGGCCGAGGGGCGCACGAGCCGGCCGGTGCGCTTCTGCTCGAGGATGTGCGCGCTCCAGCCGGCCAGCCGGGCGCAGGTGAACATCGCCGGGAACATGCTCGAGGGCACGTCGGCGAAGTCCAGGATGATCGCCGCCCAGAACTCGACGTTGGTCTCGATCACGCGGTCGGGGCGGCGCTCCCGCAGCTCCTTGAGGGCGGCTGCCTCGAGTGCCTCGGCCACCTCGTAGCGCGGGGCGGAGAGCTCGCGGCAGGTGCGCCGCAGCACGCGGGCCCGGGGGTCCTCGGCCCGGTACACGCGGTGGCCGAAGCCCATGAGCCGCTCGCCGCGGTCGAGCACGCCCTTGATGTAGCCCTCGGCGTCGCCCGTCCGCTCGATCTCCTCGACCATGTGCAGCACGCGGCTGGGGGCGCCGCCGTGCAGCGGGCCGGACATCGCGCCGATCGCCCCGGAGATCGCGGCAGCGACGTCGGCACCGGTCGAGGCGATCACCCGCGAGGTGAAGGTCGAGGCGTTCATGCCGTGCTCGGCGGCGGAGACGAAGTAGGCGTCGACCGCGCGGATGTGGACCGGGTCGGGTTCGCCGCGCCAGCGGATCATCATGCGCTCGACGACGGTGCGGCCCTTGTCGATCGCGGCCGTCGGCACCATCGGCACCCCGACGCCGCGGGCGGCCTGCGCGGCGTAGGACATCGCCATGACCGAGACCCGCGCCAGGTCCTCACGGGCCTGCGCGTCGTCGATGTCGAGCAGCGGCTTGAGCCCCCACGCCGGGGCGAGCATCGCGATGGCCGACTGCATGTCCACGCGCACGTTGCCCGAGTGGACCGGGATCGGGAACGGCTCGGCCGGTGGCAGCCCGGGGTTGAACTCGTTGTCCACCAGCAGGCCCCAGACCTGGCCGAACGTGACCCGGCCGACGAGGTCCTCGATGTCGACGCCGCGGTAGCGCAGCGCTGAGCCCTCCTTGTCCGGCTCGGCGATCTCGGTCTCGAACGCGATGACGCCCTCGAGGCCCGGCGAGTAGTCGCTCATGTGTCACTCCTGCGCGCTGGGGACGTGTCCGGCGCCATTCTCGCGGATGCGACCGGTGCATGCGCCGACGGCCCCGTGCGGACCGCTCCCGCGCGACCGGCGGTGCCGATCCTGCGGCCGCCGGGTGGGGAGCCCACCGGCATCCTGCGGGTGCGCTCGGCTCGGCGCAGGATGGTGGCGACCCCGTCCGATGCCCGGCCGGGCTGCCGACGAGAGGCACCGGTGTGCGCATCCCGCGGATCCTCGCCCTGGTCATGGCCGGCGGGAAGGGCTCACGGCTCGGACCGCTCACGCAGGACCGGGCCAAGCCGGCGCTGCCCGTCGCCGGGACCTACCGGCTCATCGACGTGGTGATGTCCAACCTCATGCACTCGCACATCTCGAACGTCTGGGTCGTCCAGCAGTACCTGCCGCACAGCCTCAACGAGCACCTGGCGAACGGGCGTCCCTGGGACCTCGACCGCTCGCACGGGGGCCTGCAGGTGCTGCCGCCGTACCAGGGCGCGGCCGGCGAGGGGTTCGCCCAGGGCAACACCGACGCGCTGCACCGGCATCGCGGGGCCATCCGCGCGTTCGACCCCGAGCTGGTCCTCGTGCTCAGCGCGGACCACCTCTACACGCTGGACTACCTCGACGTCGTCGACACCCACCTGGCCGCGGGCGCGGACCTCACGATGGTGACCACCGAGGTCGACGAGGACCCCAGCCGCTACGGCGTGGTGCAGGTCGATGCCGGGCGCGTGACCGGGTTCGCCTACAAGCCCGAGGACCCGGTCGGCCGGCTGGTCGCCGCCGAGGTCCTGCTGTACCGGACCGCCGCGCTGCTCGACGCCCTCGACGCGGTGGCCGCGCAGCGTGACCAGCTCGGCGACTACGGGGAGGATCTCGTGCCGCACCTCGTCGAGCGCGGAGGGGTCATGGAGCATCGGCTGGCCGGCTACTGGCGGGACCTCGGCACCGTGGCGTCGTACTGGTCGGCGCACATGGAGCTGCTCGACGGCACGGGTGCGCGGATGGACGATCCCGGGTGGCCGATCCTGACCGCCCAGCCGCAGCTGCTCCCGGCCCGGATCGAGGCCGCCGCCGACGTGCACGCCTCGCTGGTCGCCGCCGGTGCGTACGTGGCGGGGACGGTCGAGCGCTCGGTGCTCGGGCCGCGCGTGGTCATCGAGCCCGGCGCGGTGGTCCGTCGCAGCGTGCTGCTCGACGGGGTGCACGTGCCGGCGGGGGCCCAGCTGGAGCAGGTCATCGCCGACGTGGGCGCCCAGCTCGGCGCCGCGCAGCAGCTCGGCTCCGCGCAGGTGCTCACCGTCGTGGGTGGGGACGGCACGGTCGCCCTGCGCGAGGAGCTCGACCGGCGCGGCTGAGCCCTGCGGCCTGCGGCCGGCCCGGGCGGCGCGCGATACTGCGGGCGTGGTCGAGCCCCTGCCGGTCGAGCGGATCGAGTACCTGCGCGCGCCGATCGAGGGGTTCGAGGTCGACACCGTGCCCGCGGCCCCGATCGACCTGTTCCGCGCCTGGCTCGACGACGCCGTGGCCGCCGGCCTGCCCGAGCCGAACGCGGCGACGCTGGCGACCGCGGATGGCCGCGGCCAGCCGTCGGCGCGACTCATGCTGGTCAAGCAGGTGGACGCTCGCGGCTTCTGCTTCTACACCAACTACGGCTCGCGGAAGGGCCACGAGCTGGAGATGAACCCGCGGGCCGCGCTGCTCTTCGGGTGGCACGCCATCCACCGGCAGGTGCACGTGCGCGGCGCCGTGGAGCGGCTGCCGCGGGCCGAGTCCGAGGCGTACTTCGCGTCCCGACCGCGCGGGGCACAGCTCGGCGCCTGGGCGAGTCGGCAGAGCAGCGAGGTGACCCGCGCCGAGCTCGACGAGCGGGTCCGCACGGTCGGCGAGCACTTCGGCGACGACGAGCCGATCCCGATGCCCGACTCCTGGGGCGGCTACCTGGTCGTGCCCGAGACGATCGAGTTCTGGGTCGGGCGGTTCTCGCGGCTGCACGACCGCGTCGAGTACCGACGGCTCGCGCCGGGCGGCATCGACGACGGGGCGGCGTGGACCCGCCGTCGCCTGTCGCCCTGATCCGCCCCCTGCCCACGTTTGCTCCGCGGGGGTACGTCTGCTGACCGGCGCCGCGGAGCAGACGGACGGTGGCGGAGCAAACCCGGGAAGGGGGGGTGGCGACGGCGGCGATGCGGCGGCGGCTCTCGCCCTGACGCGGCTACAGCCGGTCGAGCAGCTCGGTCTTCTTGGCCTCGAACTCCTCGGGGGTGATCGCGCCCGCGTCGCGCAGCGCCGCCAGCCGCTCGATGGTGGCGGTGATGTCCGCGGCGTCGGGCGCCTCGGGGGCCGCGGGCACGGCCGCCGACGCCGCGCGGACCGCCTCGGCGATGACCCGGGCGTCCTGCTGCTCGAACTGCTGCTTCTCGTCGAGCACCGCGCGGCGGAACTCCATCGGGGCGCGCATGGCGGTGTAGCGCAGGTTGGACTGGTCGGAGGCCGTGAGGACGGTGACCGTGCCGAAGCCGAGCCACCGGCCCAGCAGCGTCTGCTGGATCGTCAGGTCGTTGATCTTCTCCAGCGCGGAGCCGTCGGCGGACTTGCGCAGGATGCCGCTGACCTTCATGACCTTCTGGTTGGTGACGAAGTAGTGCTCGGACCACCAGCGCACGAAGGCGGTCGCGAGCAGCGCCAGCCCGACGACGAGGGCGAGCAGGCCGCCCCACAGCAGGACGAAGTGCAGCGTCCTCGCCCACCCCGAGTCCTCGGGGTCCACCGTGAGCTGCCAGAGCAGCCCGAGGATCCCGGCGAGGGTGAGCAGGGTGCCCGTGATCGTCGCGAACAGCGGGGCGACCCAGTGCTTGCGCGTCTGGTAGACGATGCGCTCGTTGCTGGCGAGCAGGTCCTCGACGTAGCCCACGACGTCCTCCTGACGGTCCGGTGGGTCCGGCTGGCGGCGAGCGTAGCGCTGCACGACCGAGCCGGCCGGGCATCCCGGCCGGAACCCGGTGCGTCGACCCGCGTGCTGGGCCCCTCGCGGTGGGCGACGGCTCCCCGTGCGGGGAGGTAGCGTCCGGGTCGCCCGGCCGTGACCACGAGGGGTGCCCCCATGCGCCAGCCGCACCTGACGCCGCAGGAGGCGGAGCGTCGGCTCCTCCTCCTGACGGTCACGCGTTGGCTCCCGGTCGGCTTCGTCGTGGGGATCTTCATCCTCGTCCAGACCGGCCGCGGGCTCACCATCGCCCAGGCGGCGACGGCGGCGGCGGTGTCCGGCGTGGTCTGCTTCCTGCTCGAGCTGCCCACGAGCGGATTCGCCGACGCGGTCGGGCGACGGCCGGTCTACCTCACCGCCGCGGTGCTCAACGTGGTCTCGCTGGTCGCGTACGCCCTGGCCCAGAGCTTCGTGGCCTTCGTGCTGGCCGCGGCGCTCATGGGCGCCTTCCGGGCGCTGGACTCCGGGCCCCTCGAGGCATGGTTCGTCGACACCGTGCACGAGACCCGGCCCGGGGCGGACGTCGACCGCCAGCTCGCACGCGCGGCCACCACCCTCGGCGGGGCGATCGCGCTGGGCGCGGTGCTCTCCGGCCTGCTGATCTGGTGGGACCCGGCCAACACGGTGCTGGACACGGGGGCGTCCGCGCTCGATGCCGCCGTGTGGACCGCGGTCGTGCTCAGCGTGGTCCACCTCGGCGTCGCGGCGGCGGTCATGCGCGAGCCGCGCCCCGCCGCCGGCGAGGGCCGGACCCGGTTCGCGCACGCCCTGCAGGAGGCCCGCCGGACCCCGGCGGTCGTCGGCAGCGGGCTGCGCCTGCTGCGCGACAACGCGGTGCTCGTGGGCATCGTCGCCGCCGAGGTCTTCTGGTCGATCGGCATGATCGCGTTCGAGTCGCTCATGCCGTTGCGGCTCGAGGAGATGCTCGGGTCGGCGCGCGAGGCCGGCGCCCTCATCGGGCCCGTGTCCGCGGCCGGGTGGGCGATGTTCAGCGCGGGCGCGTGGCTGGCCGGCCGGACCTCGGCCCGCCTGGGGGTGGCGCGCGCCGCGATGGTGGGCCGGCTGCTCAACGCCCTCGGGGCCGTGGTGATGGGGCTCGTGGTCGGCCCGGTCGGGCTGGTCGTCGCCTACCTGTTCACCTACGGCATGCACGGGATGAACGGCCCGCCGCACGCCGCCCTGCTGCATCGGGAGGCTGCCGCGTCGAACCGCTCGACGGTGCTGTCCATCAACTCGATGATGGCGTTCCTCGCGTTCGCCCTGGCGGCACCGCTGCTCGGGTCGCTGGCCGACCGCACGAGCATCAGCACGGCCATGGTCACGGCCGGGGCCCTGAGCCTGCTGGGCGTGCTGTGCTACGTGCCCGCCCGCCGCAGCGAGCTGGCCCGTCCGGCGCAGGCGGCGAGCGGCGCCCGACCGGGCTGAGCGCAGCCCCGGGGCTCGGCGGCCGCCGGGCGACCCGGCCGGCCGTGGCAGGATCTCCGGCGTGCTGCGGTACGCGGTGGTCGGAGCAGGTGCGGTCGGGTGCTTCTACGGCATCCGGCTCGCCGCGGCCGGCGCGGACGTGCAGTTCCTGCTGCGCCATGACGTCGACGTGGTGCGGGCCATGGGCCTGACGCTGACCTCGCCCGAGGGCGACCTGCACCTGGCCGTACCCCGCATCGCGGCGTCCTGGGCCCAGCTCGAGCCGTGCGACGTCCTGCTGGTCGCCACCAAGGCCACCGCGAACGCCCGGGTCCTTGCCGAGCTGGCGGGACAGGCCGATCGGCTGCTCGGCGTCGACGGGACGGTGCTGCTGGTCCAGAACGGGATCGGGTGCGAGCCGGCCTTCGCGCAGGCTGCGGGTGGCCGTGCGGTGCTCGGCGGGCTGGCGTTCCTGTGCGCGCAGCGCCGGAGCCCGGGCGTCGTGGCGCACCTCGACTTCGGCGCCCTGACCCTCGCCGCGCACGCCCCGGGGGAGCGCCCGGCCGGGGTGACCGACCGCATGCGGTCGGTCCAGGCCGATCTCGCCCTCGCCTCGACCCCGGCCCTCCTCGACGACGATCTCGTGCGCGCCCGCTGGCGCAAGCTCATGTGGAACGTCCCGTTCAACCCGCTGTCGGTGATCCTCGACGCCTCCACCGCGGAGCTCATGGCCGACCCCGCGACGGTCGCCCTCGTCGGCCGGGTCATGGCCGAGGTGGCCGGCGCCGCGGCCGCCGAGGGCCGCCCCCTGCCCGACGCGCTCGTCGCGGACCTGCTCGCCGCGACCGCCCGGATGGCCCCCTACGAGACCTCGATGAAGCTCGACGCCGACGCGGGCCGCCCCCTCGAGGTCGAGGTGATGCTGGCCGAGCCGCTGCGGCGGGCCGAGCGGGCGGGAGTCGCGATGCCGACCGTGGCCGCGCTGCACGACCAGCTCGCGTTCCTCGACCGCCGGATCGCCGGGCGCGGCGTGCGCAGCCAATCCCCGCCACCCCGCCTGTGCGCCGATGCCCCGGATGCCTGACCACGGCACGCCGATCCGGCTGGTGGCGGTCGACGTCGACGGCACCCTGCTGGACCGACGCCACCGGGTCAGCGCCGCCAACGCCGCAGCGGTCGTGCGGGCCGCAGCCGCCGGGGTGCGCGTCGTGCTGGTGAGCGCGCGACCGCCCGGCGCCCTGCGGGTGGTGCTCGCCGCGCTGGCCGGGGCCGGGCCCCCCGCCGAGGCCGGTCCGGTGTTCGTCGCGTCGCAGGGGGCGCTGGTGGGTGCCTACCGCGACGACGGCGCGCTGGTGGTGCGCCACCGGTCGCCGATGCCCGCCGCATCGGCCCGCGCGGTGCTCCGTGCCGCACCCCAGGGCGTGGCGGTGAACTGGTACGCGGGGGAGCGCTGGCTGGTCGGCGCCCTCGACGCCCTGGTCGAGCGGGAGGCTGCGATCACGGGCTGCCGTCCGCAGGTCGTGGACCTGCGGGGCGAGCGGGACGACCCCGACAAGCTGCTGCTGCTGGCGCCGCCGGAGCGCACGCAGCTGCTCGACGGACTCGCCCTGCCGGCCGGGCTCGTGGGGGTGCGCTCGACGCCGACCCACCTCGAGGTGACGCGCGACGGGGTCGACAAGGTGCGCGGGCTGGCGTGGCTGTGCGCGACGCTGGACGTGGCCCCGCACGAGGTCGCCGCGATCGGCGACGGCGGCAACGACCTGCCCATGCTCCGGTTCGCCGGCGTCGCCGTGGCCCCGGCCAACGCCGTGCCCGACGTGCTGGCGCAGGCCGACCTGGTGGTCGCCGACCACGACCACGACGCGGTCGCCGAGGCCCTCGCCCTCCTGCTGCGCCAGTAGGGCGCGGGCAGCACGTGCGCCGCGCTCCCGGCGCGCCGCCGGTCCTGTGCCCCTCCGGCTGGCGATGATCGGCTCCGGTGCGAGGAGGTGGGCGATGCCGGGGCAGGTGACCGCTGACGACGTCCTGCGGATGCAGGGGGCGCTGTACATCGACCCGCCGGTGACCGGACGGTCCTCGACGCGGTTCTGGACGCTGCTGGTGCTCGCCGGGGTGATCGCGACGGCGGGACTGATCGCGGACTCCGCGGCCACGGTGATCGGGGCGATGATCGTGGCCCCACTCATGACCCCGATCCTCGGGACCGCCCTGGCCGTGGTGCTCGCCGACCGGGAGCACCTGCTCCGCAGCGTCCTGCTCGTGCTGCTCGGCGCCCTCGCGGTCATCGGCATCGGCTACCTGTTGGGCATGCTCGCCAGCCCGCTGGACGCCTACGCCTCGAACGGGCAGGTGCAGGCCCGGGTGCACCCGCGCCTGATCGACCTCGTCGCCGCCCTGGCCACGGGCACGGTCGGGGCGTTCGCCCTGGTGCGCTCCGACATCTCCGACGCCCTGCCCGGCGTCGCGATCGCGATCTCGCTGGTCCCGCCGCTCGCGGTCGTCGGGCTGCTGCTCGAGGTGCAGCAGTGGTCCGGGGCGTTCGGGGCAGCCCTGCTCTTCACGACCAACTTCGCCGCCATCGTGGCCACCGGGACGGCGGTGCTGCTGGTGTTCCGGATCCGGGAGGTGGCGGAGCGCGCGGCGATCCCGGTCGGTCACCTGCGCGGGCGCACCCTCGCCGTCGTGGCGGCCGGGGTGGGGCTCGTCGCCGTCCCGCTGGCCGGTGGCAGCCTGAGCGTCGCCCTCGACCAGCAGCTGCGGGCCGAGGCGACGCCGATCGCCGAGGCGTGGGCGCGCACCAACGGGTGGCAGGTCGCGACCGTGAACGTGACGGGCGGCACGGTGACCATCCAGGCGCTCGGCCCGCCCCCCGAGGCGAAGGCCGAGGAGTTGCGGGCGGCCTTCGACGCCGCTGGCCTCGCCGACGTCGACGTCGCCGTGCAACTGGTCGTCGGCGGGGCCCGGTTCTGCCCCGCGGGCGCCACGACCTGCTCGATCCCCACCGCCGGGACGCTCTGAGCCGGGCCCCAGCCGCCGCAGGTGCTGGCCGGGGCACCGGCACGTGGCCCCTGGCTGCCCGCCGGCGGTCCTGCGCCGGCGACGGTGGGCGCTCTCAGGGCTCGGGCACGGCCACGGGCTCGCCGTTGGCGAGCGCCACCTGCTGGCCGGGCCGGAGCAGTCCCAGCCCGGCGGGGAGCAGCTGGGTCAGGCTGACCGAGACCATGATGCCGCCGACCAGCGCGAGCAGGCCCACCGCGCCGTCGGGCGTGAGGCTGGCATCCAGGGCGAGGATCAGCACCGCCCCGAGCAGCTCGCCGAGCATGGCCACGCTGGTGGCGACCAGGGCCTGGCGCCGGGACCCGCCGGCGGCGAGGACCGCGGTCGCCACCGCCATGCCCTCGGGGATGTTGTGCAGCGCGATCGCCGCGGCGGTGACGAGCCCCAGCTCCAGGCTGACCAGGGTCGCCGCATAGGCGACCGTGCCCTCGGGCACGTTGTGCAGCGCGATCGACGCCATGACCAGCACCGAGGCGCTCCGCAGGGCGCCCAGGCCGGGGAACAGGCGGGCCAGCGCCAGGCCGAGCAGCGGCACGACCAGGGCGCCGGTCGCGAACAGCAGGACGGTCAGCGTCCGCAGCTCGGGGTCGCGCAGACCCTGGGGGAGCAGCTCGACCACGGACACCGCCACCATCGCGACGGCGGCGACGATCAGCGCGATCCCGACCGCTCGCGGCGTCCACGAGCGCTTCGCGGCGACCAGGGCCCACCCCAGCATGGTGGCCGACGCTGCCCCGGCGGCGAGCAGGAATCCGACGGTCTCCGGCGCCACATCAGCAGTGTAGGGAGCGGGCCGGACGACGCCCGGTGCCCGGGTCGGTCGCCGGCACCGGGGGGTGGCCGGGCCGGGTCAGCGGGCGAGGCGGCGCGCGAGCCAGTCGAGCGCCAGCGGATAGCGGTGGTCGATCCCCCCGTGCCGGCCCTCGAACAGCTCGCAGTGCAGGCGCTCCTCCGGCAGGCCCGCGGCGAGCAGCGCGTCGCGGAACGCCAGGGCGCCGAGGTCCAGGGAGAACTCGTCGGAGGTGCCCGCGTCGAGCCACACCGCCACCAGGGAGGCCAGGGCGTCGGCGTGCCGGGGGGCCATGCGCACCGGATCGGCGTCGAGCCAGCGCTGCCACACCTCGGGCCGGATCACGCCCGTGCGGGGATCGAACGGCAGGACCGGTGTCCCGTCGGGGGCGGGCGAGTAGCAGGCGGCGACGCCGTACAGGCCGACGAGGAGCTCGTCCTCGGGACGGGTGAACGCCGGCCGCGAGCGGAAGTCGGCCCACCATCGGGCGGGATCGCCGTCGTAGCGGCGCAGGGCCCGGACAGCCGGTCCGAACTCGGGGACGTAGCAGAGCTCGTGCAGGGCGTCCCCCGCATGGCTGGCGAGCGCGCCGAAGAGGTCCGGACGCAGCATCGGGGTGATCATGGCCCCGTACCCCCCGCTCGACTTGCCCGCGATGGCCCGCGACTCGCGCTGCGCCAGCGTCCGGTACCGCTCGTCCACGAACGGCACCACGTCGTCGCACAGGTAGGTGTGGTAGGCACCCGTGCCCGGGGAGTCGACGTACTGCGAGCCGCCGTAGCTGGTCCAGGCGTCGACGAAGACGACGATGCAGGGCGGGGTCCCGGCCGCGAACAGGGCGTCCGCCGTCTCGGGGAGGGGCTGGCGGAACGGCGTCCGGTTGCGCCACATGGCCACGTGGCCGGTGTAGCCCTGGATGACGTACACGGTGGGGTGGCGCTGCGCCGGATCGTCGTCGTACCCCGGCGGCAGGTACACCCACAGCGGCCGCTCGTGCGGGTCCCCGAGCGGGTTGCCCCGCAGGGCGGGTGCGTCGATCACGAGCTCGTCGATCCGGCCGGCGAGCTCCGCGGACCAGGGGAGCATGGCGACAGGGTAGCCACGGGCCGGGCCCACCCGCGCCGGGGCGACGGGCGGCGCTGCGTGCTGCTCGACCCGTGCGGGCCGCGCCCGGCCTAGGCTCGTGCCATGGGCATCCCCCGCGCGTGGGCGTCCGACCTCGCCGTCCTGCGGCTCGGTGGATCGGTCATCGAGCCGCACGCCGACCACGTGATCGTCGCCTCGCCGCAGAACCCCGGGTTCCACTGGGGGAACTTCGTGCTCGTCACCGACGCCGGGGCCGGGCACGACCTCGCCCGCTGGGTCGCCTGCTTCGACGAGCACTTCCCCGAGGCCGACCACCTCGCCATCGGGCTGCCGCTCGAGCCGGACCGGCAGCGATGCGCCGAGCACCGCCTCGTCGCCGAGGCCGAGGTCGTCCTGGTCGCCGCGGAGGCGCCCGCCGGCCCGGCGCTGCCCGACGGCTACCTGGTGCGTGGCCTGCGCGAGGAGGACTGGGCCGCGGTCGTGGACCTCGACCTGCGCGAGGACGGGACCGCCTCCCCCGAGTTGGGGGAGCCCGGGCCGGGCCGGTCGGACCCGGCGCACCGGCTGTTCCTGCAGCGGCGCACCGAGACCCGGCGGCGGCTGGTCGCCGGCGGGCATGCCACCTTCCTCGGCGCGTTCGCCCCCGACCGCTCCCTGGCCGCGGTGCTCGGCATCGTGCTGTGCGGGCCGGTCGGCGGGGCCCGGCAGCTCGCCCGCTACCAGCACGTCGTGACGGCGGCCGAGCACCGACGGCGCGGCCTGGCCAGTCACCTGCTGGCCGCCGCCGGCCGGTGGGCCGCCGAGCGGGGGGCGGACGCCTGGGAGATCCACGCGGACCCGGGCACCGCGGCGCATCGCCTCTACGACCGGCTCGGGTTCGGCGAGTCCTGCCTGCTCTGGGAGGTCTCCGGGGCTCCCGGGTCGTCCTGATCCGGTCCGCCGGGCTCCCGGGTCCCGCCGGCGGCCGCGTCGCGCCCGTCCGGCACCGCCCCGGTCGCGGCCACCCGCAGGGTCCGGTCAGCCGCCGGTGAGTCGCCGTTGCCGCCGCGCCAGGGTCCGCAGCCGGTGCGGGTTGCGCTCGTCGGGCACCACCCGGTTCGCGCGCAGGTACTCCTCCGGCGCCACCAGCAGCAGCTCGTCGTCGAGCATGCGCACGTTGTCCACGCTGGCCCGACCCTCGACCAGGGCGAGGACCCGTGGGTCGGGTGCCTCGGGCAACCGGGCGCGCAGGTCGTCGGCGGTCTCGATGCGCAGCTCGCGGAGCAGGTCGAGCATCCACGCGAGGCGGCGCGGGGTGCTCGCCGTGCCCGGGTAGCGGCCCGCGAGCAGCTCGGCCAGCGCCGCCGGGTCCAGCGGCACCCGCGGGTCGGCGATCGTCGGGGAGGCGAGCCGGACGTCGGCCCCGGCCTGCGTGGCCAGGTGCCAGCCGCGCAGGTCCTCCAGCTCCCGCTCGGCCAGCTCGAGGAGGCTGGCGGCGAGCACGAACTGGCGGCTGCGCTCCGGCGGGAGCGGCGCGGCCCCCTTGTAGCGCAGCTCGTGCTCGATCGAGGCCCAGACGTCGGCCGCCCGGGTCCGCACCTGGATCTCGGCCGGCTGGGTGCGCAGCAGCTCGGGCAGGTCGGCGTCGGCCCGGGCTCGCACGTCGAAGTGCCGGCCGCGGTAGCCGGGGGTCTCGTCGCGGCCGCGCTCCTCCCGGACGTCGACGTCCTTGTCGACCAGGAGCAGCCGGTGCAGCTCGTCGGCCACGATGCCGATCTCGTGCCCCAGCCGGACGACGACGCGGACCCCGACGAGGTCGGGCAGGTCCGCGTAGCCGCCGTCCCGTCCCGGCTCCACCCGATCCCGGGTGCGCAGCTTCTGCTCGACCGAGCGGACGTCCTTGGCGCGGCCGGACACGAACGCCTCGATCTCGTCGATGTCCTCCAGCCGGGCGGTGAGCAGCGCGACGAGGGCGTTCGTGGCCGCCACGTACTCCCGGCGCCGGCGGCGGTACGCCCGCGCCTCGCGCTGCGCCCAGCTCCGCGGTCGGGGCGCAGCGGGCTCGGGGGACAGCGTCACCCGACGGTGGCCTCCGTGATCACGTCGTCGACGATCACGACGGTGATCCGGTCGGGGCGGAAGTCGCTGGTGAGCGGGCGGTTGTCGCCGTCGACCGAGGCGACCCGGATCTCGAGCCCGGCTGCCGCCGCCGCAGCCTCGGCCTGCGCCAATGACATGCCCACCACGTCACCGGCCACCTGCTCGGCCTCCGCACTGGGGTCCATCGGGTCGGTCGTCGGCTCCTGGGTCGCCGCGCCGGCGGCGACGAAGGTCAGGATGGCCTGTGACCCGTTGAGCAGCTCGAGCATCTCGCCCTGCTGCGCGTACCCGGTCACGCCCTCGAGCAGGGCGAAGTACGTGGCCTCGGCGGCCATGGCGTCCTCCGGGCCGGCCATCTTCGTGGCGGCCACCGGCCCGATGGCGAGCTCGCCCCCCTCGCCGAGCTCGACCTCCGCGGTGTAGCGGTTCACCGGGGCCTGGCCCGACATCGTCCCCTCCAGGAAGCTGGCGGTGATCGCGAAGTCGCCCAGCGCCGCGGCATCACCGGCGGCGGAGTCCAGGGTCCAGCTGGTGCCCTCGAGCGCCTCGCCGCCGTGGGCGACCTCTTCGGCCGAGTCGACGCCCGCCTCCTCGGCCGGCAGCCCGGTGGTCGTGTACTCCGCGCAGCCGCCGGTCGCGCCGAGCGCGACGACGAGGGCGAGGGCGGTCAGGTGGCGCTTCATCAGGGGGACTCCCAGGGTCGGGACCGGTCGGTCGTGGTGGTCAGGTCGGATGTCAGCGGTCGAGCCAGGCGCGCACGAGGGCGGCGAGCACGTCGTCGGCCTGCCGGTCCTGCGCCTTCAGCGCCGCCCGGAACTCCTTGCGCAGCGACTTCGGCAGCTTCACCGTGAGCTCGACGAGCTTGCCGTCGTCAGCCCGTCGCCGGCCCCGGCGCCCGGCGGCGCGGAGGCTGTCGCTCGTGATCCCGTTGAGGGGTCCGGAGAGCCGTCGCGGGGCGGGGACGGCAGGAACCGTCGGGGCGGGTGCAGGGATGGGCTCGGCAGGAGGGGCCGGCGTCTGGCCGGCCGGGCGCAGCCGGTGGCTGCCGCTGGGATCAGCCGGGTGCACGTGGGCGTCGGCGGCCTTGCGCAGGGCGGGCCGCGGGGCGGGAGTGGTCACGACAGTGCCTCCTCGATGTGGCCGGCCAGGGTGGCGAAGCGGCGGGTGAGGTCCTGGGCACCCGGCGCGCGCAGGCTCGTGATCGGCACGGCGGCGCCCTGGGCGGCGGCCATCGCGGTCCGATCGGGGATGGGCGGCTCGAGGACGAGCTCGGGGTAGGCCCGGCGCAGCTCCTCCAGCCGATAGGCGTGCTCCGAGCTGCGGCGCACGCGGTTGACGACGACGCCGGCCGGCCGAAGGCCGAGGTTCGTGGCGGCACGCGCCACCTCGACCGCCTCGAGCGCCTGTTCGGCGCCCTGCAGCGCGAAGTACGACGGCTCGGTCACGATGAGTGCCGCAGGCGCGGCGGCCAGGGCGTTGCGGGTCAGCTCGCCGAGCGAGGGCGGGCAGTCGATCAGGACGGTGTGGTAGCGGTCCAGGGCGCCGGACAGGGTCGTGCGCAGGCGCAGCGCGGAGTCCGGCCCCTCGGCGTGCGCCCGGTGCTCCAGGGCCCGCTCGCCGGCGATCACGTCGATGCCGGGCCCCCAGCGACTGGCCACGATGGCGTCCTCGGCGATGCCGAGGCGGCCGTCGGCGAGCACGTCGTTGGTGGTGAACTCGTACGCCTCCGGGTCGAGGGCGGCGGTCGCGTTGGCCTGGGGGTCGAGGTCGACGACCAGCGTGCGGTGCCCGGCGGCCCACGCGGTCGCGGCCAGGCCGAGGGCGACCGAGGTCTTGCCCACCCCGCCCTTCAGCGAGATGACCGCCAGCATCGCCATGCCGGGCAGTCTGCCATGCGCGACGATGCCCACCCCCGTCCGCGCGCCGTGCGGGAGCGACGATCTCCCGGGAGCGCTGGTCGGGTTCAGCCCTCCTTGATCGCGGCGTACCGGCGCAGGGCCTCCGCACGCTCCTCGGCGTGGTCCACCACGGGCTCGGGGTAGCCGTGGGCGTACCCGTCGAGCACCTTCCACGGCTCGTGCGCCGCGGCCCCGGCCAGATGGTTCAGCTCGGGGACGTAGCGGCGCACGTAGGCCCCGTCGGGATCGAACTTCAGCCCCTGCAGGACCGGGTTGAAGACGCGGAAGTAGGGCGCGGCGTCCGTGCCCGAGCCGGCCACCCACTGCCAGCCGTGGGCGTTCGAGGCCGGGTCGCCGTCGATGAGCCAGCGCATGAACTCGCGCTCGCCGCGCCACCACGGCAGGTGCAGGTCCTTCACCAGGAACGAGGCGACCACCATGCGCACGCGGTTGTGCATCCAGCCCTCGGCGCGCAGCTGGCGCATGCCCGCGTCCACGAAGGGGTAGCCGGTGCGCCCCTCGGCCCATGCCGCGAGGAGCGCGTCGGCGGCCGGGCCCTCGTCGTGGACCATCCGGTCGAAGGCGGGGTCGAGGTTGCACTCCAGGCTGTGCGGCTCGTGGAACAGCACGTCGGCGTAGAACTCCCGCCAGCCCAGCTCCGCCACGAAGCGCCGGTCCCGCTGCGGGTCGAGCGCCGCCAGCAGGGTGCGCGGGTGCAGCTCCCCCCACCGCAGCGGGATCGACAGCCGGCTCGTCGCCGCCAGGTCGGGGCGGTCGCGCAGCTCGCCGTAGTCGGCCAGCGGGCCGGCGGCGAAGGCCGCCCAGCGCTCCAGCGCGGCCGCCTCCCCGGCCTCCGGCACCGTCGTGCCGGGCAGGCGCTCGACGGGCGGCAGCGGGTCACCCTCGGGGGCCCAGACGGGGATGGCCGCGGGCCTGGGCACCGGGCGCTCCCAGCCGTGGTCCAGCCAGGCCCGGTGGAAGGGGGTGAAGACACGGTAGGGCGTCCCATCGGGCTTGCGGACCTCGCCGGGGGGCACCGCGTAGTTGGCGCCGCTGACCACGAGCCGCGACCCGCTGGCGGCCAGTGCCTCGGCCACGCGGGCATCGCGGGCGCGGCCCCGTGGCGTGTGCGCCTCGGTGACGTGCACCTCGAGCGGGCCGACCGCGGCGGCCAGCCCGACCAGGGCGGCCGCGGCGTCCCCCGTGCGCACGTGCAGGCCGCCGAGGTCGTCGCGCAGGGCCCGCAGCGAGGCCGCGACGTACGCCCGGGCGGGTCCGCCCAGCCGCTGCCACGGCTCGGGGACCAGGACGAACAGCGGCAGGACGGGGTCCCCGCCGGCGCCTGCGACGGCGGCGGCCAGGGCGGGATGGTCCCGGGTGCGCAGGTCCCGGCGGAACCACACGACGCGGTGCACCGGTCCAGCCATGGCCCGTGACCCTAGGTCGGCCGCGCGAGCGGCGCATCCGCTCCCGAACCGCCCAGCGGGCGAACCGTCCGACCGGCCAACCCCCGAAGCCGCATGATCCATTCGGGTTCGCAGGCCAAGTGCCTGCCCAACCAGCATGGATCATGGTCGTGACGCGAGGGTGGGCAGGGGGATCAGGCACCCACCGGCCCATGCCCCGGGGGGTTCCGCTCCCCATCGGGCCGTCAGCGCTCGGGGTGGGGGAGAATGACCGCGTGAGCGACCTCATCGACACCACGGAGATGTACCTCCGCACGATCTTCGAGCTCACCGAGGAGGGCGTCCTGCCGATGCGGGCGCGCATCGCCGAGCGCCTCGGCCAGAGCGGCCCGACGGTGTCGCAGACCGTGGCCCGCATGCAGCGCGACGGCCTCGTCGAGCTCGACCAGGAGGATCGCCACCTCGTGCTCACCCCGGTCGGCGCTGCGCTCGCCACCCGGGTCATGCGCAAGCACCGCCTCGCCGAGTGCCTGCTCGTGGACGTCATCGGCCTGCCGTGGGAGGAGGTGCACACCGAGGCCTGCCGCTGGGAGCACGTGATGAGCGAGGCGGTGGAGCGCCGCCTGCTCGGGATCCTCGGCAATCCCACGACCTCGCCGTTCGGCAACCCCATCCCGGGCCTGGCCGAGCTGGCCGACACCGCAGTGCCGGCCGCCGAGGTCGCTGCCCCCACACCCCTGACCGGTACCCCGCTGCTCGCCCTGCCGCTCGACGACGGCCCGCATGTCGTCACCGTGGTGCGCATCAGCGAGCCCCTCCAGTCCGACGAGCCGGTGATGGCCGCGCTGCGCCGGGTCGGCGCGACCCCCGGCGGGCGGGTGGCCGCGACGCGGCAGGGCGACCGGCTCCGGCTGGGCGCCGGGGACGACGCCCTCGAGCTCGCGCCGGCGCAGGCGCTCCAGGTCATCGTCGCCGGCTGAGCCCGCCCAGCATCCGCGCGCGGTGGCGGGTGTGCCCCCGGTCGCTGTCGACGCCGATTCCCGGCGTTGAGGCGGTACCCTCTGGGGTACTGCGAGGACTGGAGGCTGGCATGCAGATCGACGAGTCGTGCCGCAAGGATGTCGTGAACCGGCTGCGCCGCATCCAGGGTCAGGTCAACGGGATCATCACGATGATCGAGGAGGGCCGCGACTGCACCGACGTGATGGTCCAGGTCGCGGCGGTCTCCCGGGCCGTGGACCGCGCCGGCTTCAAGATCATCTCGGCGGAGCTGCAGGCCTGTGCGGCTGCCCAGCGGGACGGCCAGGAGCCGCCCATGCCGATGGAGCAGCTCGAGAAGCTCTTCCTCGCCCTGGCCTGACGGAGCATCCGAGCACGGCACCGCAGGATCTCCCGGCAACCAGCGCCCGAAGCGTCCGATTCTCCCGTTCCCGTCGCTCCAGACGGGAGAGATATGTCACACCGCTGGGGTTTGTGACATTCCTGCGACATTGGCTACCTTCGTCGGGTCCCGCCATCCGGTGGGATGGGGGCGGACGGCGCCGAATCCCGTTCACGTCTGGCCCCCGACCGCCTCTGGCCACCGTGCCAGCGACGAGACAGCGAACGGGAGCGGGGGACCCATCCGTGGTCCCGCCGAACGACGCGTGGACCTTGGGGTGAAGCCGCGAACGCGGCCGGGCTACTCCGCCCGAACCCGACAGCTCACCTCGCAGGCGCCGGAGGAGATACCGCATGGCGCTGATGAACCGTGCCCGGGGCCTTGCCCTGGCCGGGGTGACCACGCTTGCCCTGGTGGCCCCCCTCGCCCCTGTCGCTCCCGCTGCCGCTGCCCCCGCGGGTGCAGCGCCGGCCGCGGCCCAGACCGCCGAGGAGCGCCGCGAGCGCACCTCGCGCAGCCGCTCGTTCGCCGTCCGCTCGCAGCGCGTGATGAAGATCGGTGGGTCGCTCAAGGGCGTCCCGTACCGCTACGGCGGCTCGACCCCGCGCGGTTTCGACTGCTCGGGCTTCACCATGTACGTCTACCGCAAGGTCGGGGTGCGCCTGCCGCACTCGGCCACCTCGCAGATGCACCGCTCGAAGCGCATCTCGCGCAGCTCGGCCCGCCCCGGCGACCTCGTGTTCTTCCTGGGTGGCCGCGGCGCGTACCACGTCGGGATCTACGCCGGCAAGGGCCGCGTCCTGCACTCGCCCCGGCCCGGCCAGCGGGTGCACACGGCGAAGATCTGGACGAGCAACGTCCGGTTCGGCCGCGTCCTCTGAGTCCCGTCGCATCCTCGAGCCCATCCCCCGGCGGTCACCGTCCAGCGTGACCGCCGGGGGATCGTGGCGTCCGGCCAGGTCCGTCAGCCGGCGCCCTGCGGGTCCAGCGCGAGCAGCTGCTCCATCTCCGCGCTGTAGGCGGCGACCAGGTTGGTGATGTCCGGGACGACGTTCGTGTCGGTCTTGAAGCCGACGCGGATCTCGTTGTTGTAGCTGAAGATGCACACCCCGATCGCCTGGTTCGAGGCGCCCGGCACCCATCCCAGGATCCCCACCAGCTGCTGGCCGGCGAAGTAGCGGGGTTGCTGCGGCCCGGGCACGTTGGTCGTCACGCCGATCGCCTTGTCGGCGAAGTACTCCTGGGTCATCCGGGAGACGCGCGAGGTGACGGTCCCCACCAGGCCCAGCGCCGACTGCAGGCCGAACGTGAGCAGCACCTCGGGCCCGGCCTTGATCAACTCCATGCGCTCGTGCGCGACGTCGAGGCGCTCGACCGCCCCGTCGACCTCGACCGGCAGCATGAGGGCGACCAGCGCGAACCGGTTGCCCAGGTGCGGGGGCAGGGGCTCGTCCACCGGGCGGAGGTTCACCGGGATCATCGTCATGACGTCCTTGAGCGGCTCGCCGCGCGCCTCGAGGTAGCGGCGGATGCCGCCGGCGACGGCAGCGAGCATGAGGTCGTTCACCGTCGCCCCACGCGCCCGGGCGGCCCGCTTCACCGTCGCGAGGTCGTGGGCGGGCGCCCAGTCGGCCCGCTTCGCCACGCCCGTGCGCCCGAAGACCGCGACGTCCGGCGCCTGCCCCACGACGAGCTTGTCGACGGTGTCGGCGACGCCGACCGTCTGGTCGGCCAGCTTCGCGACCATGCTCCCCTCACGGTCGAGGTCGAGCATCTCCAGCAGCTTCGCGGCCCCCGACGTCGCCTTCACCCCGGCAGCCATCGGCAGGGTCGCGGCCTGGGTGACCGCCGCCATCGCGCGATCGCGCTTGCGGCGGCCCCCGCGTCCCCCGGCGATCTCCTCGGGCACGGGCGGCGTGTCGGCCGGGTGGACCCGATCGTCGGGGACCTCGGGGTACGTCGCGGTGCCGTCGGGCTCCTCGTCGGTCATCTCGATGAGGATGCGGGCCAGCGCGGTCCCGTCGGCGATGGCGTGGTGGTAGCGGACCATGAGCGCGCCGAAGTCCTGGCCCTCGAGGATGTAGCCGCGCCACAGCGGCGCGTCGTGGGGGATCGGCTCGCTGAACCGCTCCTCGAGGAACGCCTGCAGCTCGGCCCGCCCACCCGCGCCGCCGAGCTCGTGCACCGTGATGTGGGCACGCAGGTCGAAGTCGGGGTCCTCGATCCACTCGTCCCTGCCCCCCACGGCCTCGGAGAAGCGCGGCTTCCAGCGGAAGATGGGGTACTTGTCGAGCATCCGCTCCTGGACCTGCGCGATCACGCGCTCCGGGTCGAGTCGATGGTGGAACCACATGATCGACTCGATGACCATGAGGTTCTCGGGGGTGTCCATGTTGAGCCAGAGCGTGTCGTTGGGGGACAGCTCCATGACGGCGGGCTGCTCGACGGCCGCCGCGGCGTCGGGCGGCGTCGTCGGCGTGGCGGGGGTGCTGTTCGTCATGGCCGGCATCGTGCCCCGCGCCCGGCGCTGATGTGCGCTGGGAGGTCGCCCCAGCCGGACTCAGTCCCGGCGCAGGGAGGCCTCGGCCGCGGCGACGTCGATGCGTCCGGCAGCCAGGTCGGCGAGGACCGCGGCAGGGTCGTCGGCAGCCGGCCCGCGGACCGCCGCGGGCGGGGCCAGCGGCTCACCCAGGCCCAGCCGCTCGAGCACCTCGAGCAGCCGGACCCGGGCGGTCGGGTAGGAGACCCCGAGGTGGGCCTGCACGTCGCGGATGTTGCCGCGGCTGCGCAGGAACACCTCGAGCAGGGCGAGGTCGGCGGAGTCCAGTCGGCAGAACCGGCAGGCGTCGAAGTGCCCGGAGAGCTCGGTGCCGCACGACGGGCACCCCAGTCGCAGGGTGATCAGCGCATCGGAGCAGACCGGACAGGTGGTCGGGGCCCGATGGGTGTGCAACCCCTCCCGCCCGGGGCCGCGGCCCGTGCCGGGGTCGGTCACAGCACCGTGACGACGAGCGAGCCGAGCCGTGAGGTGACGTCGAGCCGCCCCGAGCCCGCGCCGACGACCACCGGCGGCTGCTCCGGGGTCGCGCTGCCGCGCCCCGGCCCGGAGGAGGCCTTGATGGTGGTGCCGTCGGCCAGCCGGACGGTCGCCAGGCCGAGCGTGGCCTCGGCGTGGATCGAGATGTCCGAGCCCGGCTGCACGGCCACCCGTGCCGAGCCCAGGTCGGTGCTGACCGAGGACTGGCCGTGGAACTGCCAGTCCACGTCGGCGCTGCCGCTGGCGACCGAGAGGGTGAGCGCCCCAGCACCGTCGTGCAGCCGGGCCGAGCCGGCCTCGACGCCCACGGACGCCGGCGCCCGGACCCCGCTGAGCTCGAGGGAGCCGGCGACGTTGAGCACGTCGATGGGCAGGTCGGGGTTCACGCGGACCCGCAGGGTGGAGCCCGCCTTGTTCACGCTGGCCAGCCAGGTCGTGAACGCCGACCGGGGCGGCTCGGCCTGGTACTCGCCGGCGCCGAGGTCGGAGTGGACCGTCAGGGTGTCGCCGTCGTGCGAGACGCGGTGCGGGCCCTCGGCCACCGCCGTGTCCACGGTCGGATCGGCGACCACCACCAGGCGCACGGCGCTGGCCCGGATGCTGATCCGGTGCACGGGGGTCGGCGGGGGCGGGGGCGGTGGGGCAGGTGGTGCCGCCGGCTGGTCGGCGGTGTCCGGGGAGGCCTCGGCGGCTCGAGCCTCCTCGAGGCGCGCCTGCGCCTCCTCGGGGCTGAGCTCGCCGGCGGCGACACGGTTCAGGAGATCGCGCAGTTCATCGCTCATGCGTCGATCGTAGAACCGTAGTTGCCATTCTGGCAAGGGCTGGTTGCTACTCCTGCTCCGGTGATGCCGGGGTGGCCGTTCGCAGCTGAGCCGCAGCCCGCTCGCCACGGCTGGCCCGGGCGCCACCGACGGCGCGGACGAGCAGCCCGCCGAGGACCATCAGCGTGATCGCGGCGGGGGCGCTCAGCGGCAGGCCGGCGAACGACGTGACGCGGGTGGGGAACCCGGACAGCCCGGTGGCAGCGAGCATCAGCGTGCCGACGCCGATGAGCCCGGCGCCGGCCCCGGCGCACGCGCTCGCACCGCGCTCGCGCTCCGGCGCCCGTCGGTCCACCCTGGCGGGAACGTCCCACCACGGCAGCCGCCCGACCTCGACCACCCACAGCACCCGCACCACGGCGACCACGCAGGCGAGGTCGACGGCGAGGAAGGCCAGGGTCCACCACCAGTAGCCGGGACCCGGAGCCGGTCCGTCCGCGGTCCACGTCACCGGGCGGTCCAGGCCCAGCAGGTGCGTCGCGGCCACGAGGGTGATGAGCACGGGCAGGTGCCACAGGTACAGCGTCATCGCCGTGAGGTTCACCGCGGTCGCCGCCCACCAGACCCGGGGCCGGCGCGCCAGCCGGGCCAGCGCGGGCCGCGCGGCGCCGGCGAGCCCGGCGAGGGCCAGGGCGTGCAGCGTGAGCACGAGCGAGGGTGGGGCCATGTTGCTGAACCGCTCGCCGGGCGAACCGCCGACCATCGAGATCGGGTACGGCCCCAGCGCGATCAGCGCCAGGTTCAGCGCCATCGCGGTGAGGGCGGTGCCCAGACCGCGCCAGGCGGCCAGCAACCCGTCGTCGAGCAGCAGGCCGAGCTGTGCGGCGAACGCCCACGTGAGCACGAACGTGAGCAGCCCGATCGGCGCGATGCCCACCCCGATGCGAAGCCAGTCGACCACCACGACGGCCGCGAGCAGCGCGATCGGCCCGAGCAGGGGATGGACCCGGTGGGCGCGCACGGTGAGCGGGGTCAGGGCGCACACGACCACGTACACCCCGACGAACCAGAGCAGCTGGGTGGCCAGCCCGAGCAGCGGCTCGGACCAGGCGGTCGGGGCGACGACGGACACCAGCCCGCTCAGGGGTGCCATCACCAGCAGGTACACCCACACCGGGCGCATGAGCCGGGCCACCCGGCGCCAGAGCCACCCGGCGTACGGCAGGTCGCTGGTTCGCCACGACCGGGCGTTGGCGGCGCCGCCGGCGACGAAGAACAGCGGCATGATCTGCAGCAGCCAGGTCGCCCACGAGGTCCAGGGGTAGAAGTCCAGCGCGGTGGTGATCACCGGGCCCTCGTCGTCCCAGCCGATCACGCCCATGCTGCTGTGGCCGAGCACGACCACGGCGAGGGCGCCGGCCCGGAGCAGGTCGAGCACGCGGTCCCGGTCGGCCGGGGTGGCCGCGACCGCCCGCGCGACCGGCGGCGGTGGCGGCAGCCTCATGCTTCGGACGCTACGCCTCCGTCGGCCCGGATCGTGCCATGCCCAGCTCGGCCAGCCGGGCGTCGACGAGGGCGGCGATGAGGTCCGGGGGCAGCGGCTGGCCGATCGGGACCCGGACCGAGCCCTTGCTCACCGAGTACCCGCTGAGGCGATCGGCCTGGGCCTCGGTCACCGAACCGCTCATCGGCAGGTAGCCGCAGTGCTTGGCGTACCCGGCGAGCCCCGCCACCCCCCTGCCGCGGACCTTGAACGTCGGCACCCCGTAGCTGAGCACCTGCTCGGCGTCGGGCAGCAGCCGCGCCAGCGTGGCCCGCATCGCCAGCAGGGTGGAGCGCTGCGGCTCCGGCTGCGCGGCGACGGCGGCCCGGCCCGGCAGTCGCGCCCCCGCAACGGCGGCACGGCAACGGCGCCCCGGCAGTCGCGCCCCGGCAAGCCCGGCAACGGCGGCCCGGCCCGGCAACGGCGGCCCGGCCCGTCGACCGCTCACGCTCGCCGCCGGCGGCCCATGTGGGCCACGATCCCGGCTTCATCCAAGTTCGAGACCGTTCCCCGGCTCGAGACTTGGATGAAGCCGCCAGGGGCGGGTCCGAACTTGGATCGGATCGGGATCTTGCCCGGGCGGGCGCGTCGGGCGGGCGCGTCGCGCGGGGCGGCCGCGGGCCCCGCGCGATCGGGTCGGCACGAGCGGGGCCCTCGGCGGTCGACCTCAGATGAACAGCAGCTGCGCGCCGTCGGTCATCTCGATGAAGTCGGTGGCGTTGATGATCTCCTCGACGCCCTCGTAGAGGTCGTCCATGTCCACCTTGTTCATGTCCGCGCTCATCCGGCAGGCCCACAGGTGCCCGCCGGAGGCCACGATCTGGTCCAGGAAGTCGCGGACCGGCGGGATGCCCATCTCCTCGATCTGGTCCTTGAGCATCTTGGTGGCCATCGAGGTCATGCCGGGCAGCGGCATGACGGCCTGCGGGATGCGGATCTCCTTGTCCTTGATGGGGAAGTGCATCGCGGTGTTGCCCGCGGGCGAGAACTGCAGGTGGTCCATGCGGCTGTCGATGATCATGTCGAAGCCCCAGAACGTGAAGAACAGGTGCGTCTCGATCCCCTCGCCGAGGGCGGCGTTGGCCAGGAC
>JALOLH010000017.1 GCA_025456065.1 Candidatus Nanopelagicales bacterium
CGCTCGCTGGTCGAGCTGGCCGACGAGGTCGTCGCGCTCGAGGCGGTGCCAGCGTGAGCGCCGTCCCGTCGGCGCCGACCGGCCGGCCGCTGCCCCGGCTCTGGCGCCTGGCCGAGCCGAGCCGCGCACGGCTGGCCCTGGCCGCGCTGCTCGCGTTCCTGGCGCTGGCCAGCGCCGTGGGGCTGCTCGTGGTGTCGGCGTGGCTGATCTCGCGGGCCTCCGAGCAGCCACCCATCCTGTACCTGCAGGTGGCGATCGTCGGCGTGCGCGCCTTCGGCATCAGCCGCGGCGTGTTCCGCTACGCGGAGCGACTCGTCGGCCACGACACCGCCTTCCGCAGCCTCACCAACCTCCGGGTCGGCGTCTACGACCGGCTCGAGCGCCTCGCACCCGCCGGCCTCGGGGCCTACCGGCGGGGCGACCTGCTCGCCCGGCTCGTCGGGGATGTCGACCGGGCCGCCGACCTCATCGTGCGCGTCGCCCTGCCCGCCGTGTCCGGGCTGGCCGCCGGCGGGCTGGCGGTGCTCATCGGCTGGGCCCTGCTGCCGGCAGCCGGGGTCGCCCTGCTCAGCCTGCTGGTCGTCGGCGGGGCCGTCGTCCCCTGGCTGACCGGGCAGCTCGGTGCCCGCGCCCAGCGGGGACGCGCCGCCGTCGAGGGCCAGCTCAGCGCGCACCTCGTCGCCGGCCTGAGCGCGGCGCCGGACCTCCTGGCCTACGGCGCGGTCGACAGCGCCGTCGACCGGATCGCCCGGACGGACGCCGCCCTGACCGGGATCGACCGGAGGTCGGCCACGGCCGCGGGCCTGGGCATGGGCCTGGGTGCGCTGTGGACGGGGCTGTCGATCGCCGCCTGCCTGGGGCTCGGGGTCGTGGCCGTGCGCGCCGGGGACCTGCCCGGCGTGTGGCTGGCCGCGCTGGTCCTGCTGCCGATGGCGATGGCCGACGTGCTCTCCGGCCTGCCGGCCGCCGCCCTGGCCAAGGCCCGGGTCCAGGGAGCCGCCGAGCGGCTGTTCGCCGTCCTCGACGCGCCGGACCCGGTGCCCGCCGCGCTGCTGGGGGCACCCGCCGCCCCGGCAGCCGCGGACGCCCCCCCGCCGGCACCCGCCGCCCCGGCACACCTGCGGCTGGCCGGGATCGCCGCCCGCTACCCGGCCGCCGCCGCGGATGCGCTCACCGGGCTCGACCTCGACCTGCCGGTGGGACGCAGCGTCGCCCTCGTCGGTCCCAGCGGTGCCGGCAAGTCCACCGCGGCGGCGGTGCTGCTGCGGCTGCTCGACCACCGGGCTGGCAGGTACACGATCGACGGGACCGACGTGCGGACCGCCGGCGAGCCGCTGGTCCGCCACCACGTCGCGGCGATGGGCCAGCAGGCCCACCTGTTCGACACGACCATCGAGGAGAACCTCCGGCTGGCCAACCGCGGGGCCAGCGACGAGCAGCTGCGGGCCGCGCTCGAGGCGACGGCCCTCGCCGACTGGGTGGACGCACTGCCCCAGGGACTGGCCACCCGGGTCGGCGCGCACGGCTCGGCCGTGTCCGGCGGCCAGGCGCAGCGCATCGCCCTGGCCCGCGTGCTCCTCGCGGACCGCCCGATCGTCGTCCTGGACGAGCCCGGTGAGCACCTGGACGCCGCGATGGCCGACCAGGTCACGGCGGCGGCGATGGCGGCGACGAGCGGACGCTCGGTCGTGCTCATCACCCACCGCATGGCGCACACTGGTGCCTGTGCGGAGGTCATCGTGCTGACCGGCGGCCGGGTGGCCGAGCGGGGTGCGCCCGAGGTGCTCGGCGGCTGGTACGCCGAGGCCGTCGCGCGCGAGCGCGGGGAGCCGATCGACCGCCCCACCGCGACCGCCGGTGCCGCCGATGGCTGACCCCCACGAGCGCGGGCTGTTCAGCGCCGTGGTCGCGGTCGCCGCCGGCCTCGAGCTCGGCGCCACGCTGCGCCGCATCGTCCAGGCCGCGGTCGACCTCGTCGACGCCGAGTACGGCGCCCTGGGCGTGCTCGGCCCGGACGGGCGGCTCACCGAGTTCGTCCACGTCGGCATCGACCAGGCCACCCAGGCCACCATCGGCGACCTGCCGCAGGGGCACGGCATCCTCGGCCTGCTGGTCCGCCACCCGACCCCGATCCGGCTGGACGACCTCACCACCCATCCCTCGTCCGTGGGCTTCCCACCAGGCCACCCGGTCATGCAGTCGTTCCTCGGGGTCCCGGTGCGGGTGCGCGGGCAGGTGTTCGGCAACCTCTACCTCACCGACAAGCGCGGCGCGGAGGGCTTCAGCACGGCCGACGAGCGGATCGTGACCGCGCTGGCCGCCGCGGCCGGTGTCGCCATCGACAACGCCCGGCTCTACGAGCGTTCCCGCATGCGCGAGCGCTGGCAGGCGGCGGTGGCCCAGATGCACGCCGCCGTGCTCGAGGGTGCGGACGCCGGGGACGTCCTCACCATCGCCACGACCCGGGCTGCCGAGCTGCTGCACACCCGTGCCGGGGCCGTGGCGCTGCCCTCGCCCGCCGGCGTGCTCCGCGTCGAGATCGTGGTGGCCGACCCGGGGCTCGAGCGCCCGCGCTCGCGCTGGCAGGTCATCAGCTCGGCGGACCAGACGGACCTGCCCGACCTCGGGCCGTGGCGTGGGTCGCCACTGGCCGAGCACGGCCCGATCGGACGCTGCTTCGCCACCGGGGAGGAGGTCGAGGGCGTCGAGTCGGTCCTCACCGCCGACGGCCCCGCGCAGATCCACGTGCTCGCCCTGCCGCTGCGCACCCCGGACGCCGTCCTGGGGGTGCTCACCCTGGTCCCGTTCCCGGGCAGCCAGCTCACCCCGGACCAGCGCGAGCTCGCCACCAACGTGGCCGGCCAGGCGGCGCTGGCCCTGATGCTCGCCCGTGGCCGCTCGGAGCAGGAGCGCCTGGTCCTGCTGGAGGAGCGCGATCGGATCGCCCGGGACCTGCACGACCTGGTCATCCAGCGGTTGTTCGCCACGGGGATCTCGCTGTCCGGCGCCGCCCGGGTGCCCGAGACGCCGGACAAGGTCGTGGACCGGCTCGAGTCCGCCGTCGACGCCCTCGACACCACGGTCAAGGAGATCCGCGCCACGATCTTCGAGCTCCACCAGCCGGTCGGCGGCGCGGACGGGGGCGTGCGCAGCAGGGTCCTGGGGGAGGCGGCCGCCTCGGCCGTGGTGCTCGGCCACGCACCCGCGACCCGGTTCAGCGGCACCGTCGACGCCTCGGTCGACGACACGCTCGCCGCCGACCTGCTGGGCGCGCTGCGCGAGGCGCTGGCGAACGTCGCCAAGCACGCGCAGGCCGATCGCGTGGAGGTGCTCGTGGCGGTCGAGGGCGACCGGCTGCTGCTGCAGGTGACCGACGACGGCGTCGGCGTCCCGGACGAGCTGAACCGACGCTCCGGGCTGCTCAACCTCGCCGAGCGCGCAGCCCGCTACGGTGGCACCTGCACGATCGGGCCTGCGCCGCAGGGCGGTTCGGTGCTGACCTGGCGGGTGCCGCTGCCCTGACGTGGGGGCCGCGGCGCGGGGTCCGGCCGCGCGCGAACCGGTGGGTTCCGCCGGCGGATGGGCCTCAGCCCGGGGCCGGTCGGGCGAGCTCGACGAGGGCGTCGACCACCAGCTGGCCGTCCCGCCGGAAGCGGTCGAGGTCGGCGTCCTGCAGGAAGGCGTGCAGCAGGCCGAGGATGCTCACCGTCCACAACCGGGCCAGCTCCTGCGGGGACCTGGCGTAGGCCTCCCCTGCGCGCTGGCCGATCTGCTGGACCCGATCGGTGGCGTCCTCGATGAGCAGCCGTCGGCCGACGGGGAGGTCGGCAGGTGCCGCGGGATCGCTGTGGTGCACGGTCGTGACGTACTCGTGGCGCACCAGCTCGGCCATCGCCGGGTCGTGCAGCTGCCCGCGGTACCACTCGAGCTGCCGTTCGAGCTCGCGGGCGAGCCCGCCGTCCCCGACCTCGAACTGGCCGAACCCGGCGTCGACGAGGACCCGTTCGGCCAGGGCGTGCACCAGCTCCCCGCGGCTGCTGAAGATGTACTGCAGCGTGCTGAGGTGGACCCCGGCCTCCGCAGCCACGTCGCGCAGGGTCAGGTCCCCGAGCCCCTCACGGACGAGCACCCGACGGGCGGCCGCGAGCAGCTGCTCGCGGCGCTCCGGGGCGCGCACGTAGCCGGGCATCGGATGCTCCTGCTCAGGGGGGCGGGTGGCGGCGCCGGGGGCGGCGCGGACCCGATCCACGGTAGTGCGCGCGCCCGGTACGCGCGCCGGGCCGCTGCACCGCGAGCACGTGCGCGCGACGCCTGCCGGTCCGAGGTCGGCAGCAGGCTGGCATGCCGCCACCGTCCCGGTCCCGGGACCGGTGCGGATGGGCCCCGGCCTGCGGGCCCATCCGCCCGGCCCGCCTACTCCTCGGCCTGCGTGGCCGCCCCCTCGCTGAGGTCGGCGGGCAGGTGGATCTCGCGCTTGAGGATCTTGCCGGTCGCGGTGAGCGGCAGCTCGGTGGTGATCCAGATGACGCGGGGGTACTTGTAGGGCGCCACCCGCTCCTTGACGAAGTCGCGCAGCTCGTCCTCGGTCGCCGACGCCCCGGGCTTGAGGGTGATGGCGGCGGCGATCTCCTCGCCGAGGCTCTCGTGCGCGACGCCGAGGACCGCCGCCGTCCCGACCGCCGGGTGCTCGTAGAGCACCTCCTCGATCTCGCGGGGGTACACGTTGAAGCCGCCGCGGATGATCATGTCCTTGGCGCGGTCGACGATGAAGTAGTAGCCGTCGTCGTCGCGCCGGGCCAGGTCACCGGTCCGGAACCACTCGCCGTGCATGACCTCGGCGGTCGCCTCGGGCTTGCCGAGGTAGCCCTTCATCACGTTGGTGCCCTTGATCGCGATCTCGCCGACCTCGCCCTCGGGCACGTCGTTCCAGTCGGCGTCCACCAGGCGCATCTCGCAGCCCTCGACCGGGGTGCCGATCGAACCCGGCTTGCGCACCTTGTCGGGGTGGTTGAACGACGCGACCGGGGAGGTCTCGGACAGTCCGTACCCCTCGAGGATCATGGCGCCGAACGCCGCCTCGAAGCCACGGAGGACCTCGACGGGCAGGGACGCGCCGCCCGAGGCGCACATGCGCAGGGCGGACAGGTCGTAGCTGCCCCGGTCGGGATGCTGCAGGAGGGCGACGTACATCGTCGGCACGCCGAGCATGACCGTGCACCGGTCCCGCTGGAGCACCTCGAGCGCCTTGGTGGGCTCGAAGCGGGGCACCAGGGTGATCGTCCCGCCGGCCAGGACGGTGGCGTTCATGCCGACGGTCTGGCCGAACGAGTGGAACAGCGGCAGCCCCCCGAAGACCACGTCGTCGCCGTCGAACCGGATCATGTTGACGCACAGCTGGGCGTTGCTGGCCATGTTCACGTGGGTGAGCTCGGCGCCCTTCGGCTGGCCGGTCGTGCCCGAGGTGTAGAGGACGACCGCGGTGTCCTGGTCGTCGCGCTCCACCAGCGCGACCGGCTCGTGGGCCATCACGGCCCCGAGGAACTCCGTGGGCACGACGCTGATGAACTCCGCCCCAGCCTCCGCCGCCCCCTTGCCGGCCTCCTCGGCGACCCCGTCCCAGGCGAAGAACGCGCGGGAGTCGGAGTCGCGCAGCACGTAGGCGAACTCGCGCGACTTGTAGAGCGGGTTGACCGGCACCACGACGCCGCCGGCCCAGAGGATGCCGTAGTAGATGATCGGCATGTGCGGGATGTTCGGCAGCGACACCGCCACGCGGTCGCCGGGCTGGACCCCGAGCGAGGCCAGCCAGCCCGCCACCCGGGCCGCGCCCTGGGCGAGCATCCCGTAGGGGACGACGGTGTCGTCGAGGATGATCGCGGCCTTGCCGGGGTTGGCCTCAGCGCTGCGGACGAGGTTGCTGGCCAGGTTCATGGGGGTGCCTCCGGGCTCGATGGTGGGACGGCCGCCCGGGCGTGCGGCAGCCGCCGGGTGGCCGGGCCCAGACTAGGCAACGGGCGGCGTCCTGCACAGAGGTCCGGTCCGGCCCGATGGCCGGACGAGGCCTGCTGGTCGGACGAGCGGCCGGAGCGCCGGGGTCACCGGCGCAGCGTGACCGGGGCCGACTCGCTCCCCTGGTAGCCGTACTTCGGCAGGACGACCACCTTGTAGGTGCCCTTGGGCAGGTTGATCGTCCTGGTCTCCTTGGACCCGAGCGTGGTGGAGGTCTTCCTGGCCCTCCAGCTGCCGTCCGCGCGCTGCTGGTAGACGCGGAACTTCCAGTACCGCTTCTTCGGCAGGTTCGGGTTCACGTCGACGTACAGGACGCTGCCGGACCGCCGCGCCTTGGCCGTCACGGAGGTGGACGGCGGCGGCAGCGCGACGAGGCTCCCCACGTAGTCGTCGGGCGCGAGGTCCCACAGGTCCGGGTCGGTCTCGTCCTCGAGCTCGAAGACGTACCGTGCCGCGGTCAGCCCTGGGATGCGGCGCCAGTCGAAGCCCACCACGTATCCCTCGTCCATCCGCTGCCACAGTGCCTGTCGACCGGTGCTGCTCCAGCCGAGGCCGCCGCGCACGTCGACCGTGGACCAGTAGTCCTGGTCCAGGTCCATGTAGAGGTCGGGGCTCACGACCCGCACGTCGTCGACGTCGTCACCGTTGGTGTCCAACCAGACGTAGGCCCAGTCCCCGGAGACGGTCGGCGCGTCGGTCTCGGCGAAGAACCACACCAGGGACGACTCATCCCACTTGGTGCTGGGGTCGTCGGCGTACACCGCCATGGCGGAGGCCGCCAGCTCGGGGGTCTTCGCCGTGTCTCCCAGCGCATCGTCGTGCTCGTCCCAGACGACCGGGGTGGGAGCGGCGAGGGCGGTCAGGCCGCTGGCCCTGGTCCGCATGCGGGAGAGGGCCGCGGCCAGGACGGGGTCGACAGGCGTGCTGGCCGCCTGCGCGGGGCGGGCCGGCGGCCGGTCCCCGTCCGAGGCCGTGGCCGGGCCGACCCAGCCGGCCAGCACCATGGCCCCGGCGGCGCCGGCAGCCAGGGCACGGCGCAGCGAGGGGCCAGTTCCGATTCCGGTGCGCTTCATGATCATCCCCGTTCGGCGCCCGAGGCGCCCAGTGCGGCCGTCCCGTCTGGCCGGCCAGCGCCATTATCACCCCGGCACCCCCCGGGTCGACCCAGTCCCCCGTACCAGTCCCCAGGGATGACCCGATCGTGCGACGTCCAGGGCCGGCCGCCCTGCCTTGCACCGCGGCGCGGGAGCAGACTGGTGGGGTGGTGGCCCACGATCATCCGCTCTTCACGCTGCTCTACCGCGGGGTCTCCGCGCTCGGCGAGCAGGGCCAGCTGGGACCGGCGCGCACCGAGGTGCTGGCCGGCGCGCACGGGCGGCTGCTCGTCGTCGGCAGCGGACCCGGCCACGACCTGGACCACCTGCCTCCTGCGGTGACCTCCGTCGTCGCGATCGAGCCCAGCCCCTCGATGCGGGCGGCCTCGCTGCCGCGGATCGAGGCGGCCCGGGCCCGTGGCCTCGAGGTCGAGCTCGTCGATGCCGTCGGCGAGCACCTGCCGCTGCCCGACGACTCGGTCGACTCCGTGCTCTTCGCCTATGTCCTGTGCTCGGTCGAGTCGATGGAGCAGGTGCTCGCCGAGACCCGCCGGGTGCTCCGTCCGGACGGCACGGTGTGCGTCCTGGAGCACGTGCGCGCCGAGCCCGGGACCTGGACCGACCGGTTGCAGCGAGCGGTCTCGGTGGGCGGGCTGTGGCCGTGGCTGATGGGTGGGTGCCAGTGCCGCCGGGACACGCGGGCCGCGCTCGCGCAGGCCGGGTTCCACGTGGAGTCGCTCGACGCGCGGACGCTGGTGAACGTGCCGGTGGTGGGCTGGACGCTGGTGGGGGCGAGCCGGCCGTGACCGGGACGGCGCCGGCAGCCGGTCCCGCCGCGAGCGGCACGGGGCAGCCGGACGCTCTCGGCCACGTGGACGTCGTGGTCATCGGCGCCGGCGTCTCCGGGATCGGCGCGGCCTGGCGACTCCAGGAGCGCGCACCGGCGCGCTCCTACGTGGTCCTCGAGGCGCGCGCCGACCTCGGCGGCACGTGGGACCTGTTCCGCTACCCCGGCATCCGCTCGGACTCCGACATGTACACGTTCGGGTACCCCTTCCGGCCGTGGCTGGGGGAGCGTGGGCTGGCCGACGGCCCGAGCATCAGGGCCTACCTCCGCGAGACCGCGCGGGAGGCCGGGATCGACCGGCACATCCGGTTCGGCCAGCGGGTCGTCTCCGCCGCCTGGTCCTCGCAGGAGGCACGGTGGACCGTCGAGGTCGAGGTGGGCTCCGAGCGTCGCCCCGGGCGCTGGACCTGCGGCTTCCTCTGGCTCTGCTCGGGCTACTACGACTACGACCACCCCCACCGGCCGGCCTTCCCGGGGGAGGCCGGCTTCGCCGGACGGATCCTGCACGCCCAGCACTGGCCCGAGGACCTCGACTGGTCCGGCCAGCGCGTGATCGTGGTGGGCAGCGGGGCGACCGCGGTCACCCTGGTGCCGGCGCTGGCCGGGCGAGCCGCGTCGGTGACGATGCTGCAGCGCTCGCCCACGTACCTCACCGCGCTGCCCAGCGCCGACCCGGTCGCCGACGCCCTGCGCCGGCGCCTGCCCGCGCGGGCGGCGCACCGCCTGGTCCGCGAGCGCAACGTCACCCTCAGCCAGGGCTTCTACCAGCTGTGCCGGCGCCGGCCGGACCTGGCCAGGCGGCTGCTGCGCCGCGGCCTCGAGCGACACCTGGCGGACCCGGCCATGATCGAGGCGGACTTCACCCCGACGTACGAGCCATGGGACCAGCGGCTGTGCGTCGTCCCCGACGGGGACCTGCTCGAGGCGGTCCGGGCCGGGCGGGCGGCGGTGGTGACCGACCAGATCGCGCGATTCGTGCCGGCCGGGATCGCGCTGGCGTCCGGTCGGGTGCTCGAGGCCGACCTCGTGGTGCTCGCGACCGGCTTGACGCTGCTACCGCTCGGCGGCCTGCGGATGGCGGTGGACGGCGAGCCGGTGGACCCGAGGGCGCGGTACGCCTACCGGGGACTCATGCTGTCGGGCGTGCCGAACCTGGCGTTCACCGTGGGCTACGTGAACGCCTCGTGGACCCTGCGCGCCGACCTCGTCGCCCGGTTCGTCCTGCGGCTGCTGGCGTTCATGGACCGGGCCGGCGTCGCCTGGGTCGCGCCGCGGGCACCGGCCCAGTGGGAGGTCGAGGAGCGCCCGCTCATGGACATGACCTCCGGCTACATCCGTCGGGCCGAGCACCTGTTCCCACGTGCCGGACGCCGATCCCCGTGGAGTGTCGGGCAGAACTACCTGGTCGACCGGTGGCGGCTGCCGCGCGCCGACGTGACCGAGGCGATGCAGGTGGTGCGCTGGTGCGACCTGACCCAGACCGGACCGGACCAGGCCCGGCCGGACCCCCGGTCGATGCCGGCCGGGCCCCGTCGGTCACGATGACGACCTCGAGGGATCGGAGGACCTGATGGGGCTGGCGAGGTTCGACTTCGCCGCAGGGACGGCACTGGTCACCGGTGCCGCCGGCGGCATCGGCGCGCAGCTGGCGCAGGGCCTGGCCCGCCGGGGCAGCGACCTGGTGCTGCTGGACATCGATGCGGCGGGGCTGGCCGGCGTCCGGGAGGCCGTCGCGGCGCAGTCCCCCGAGGTGGACGTCTCCACGCACGTCATCGACCTGACCGACCGCGAGGCACTCCTCGCCCTGGCTGCCGACGTCGCCGCCACCCACCGTGACCTGCACCTGCTGGTGAACAACGCCGGCGTCGCCCTCGGCGGGATGTTCGAGCACCTGACGCTCGAGGAGTTCGACTGGGTCATGGACGTGAACTTCCACGCCCCGGTGGCACTCGTGCACGCCCTGCTGCCGACGCTGCTGGCCAACCGGGGCAGCCACCTGGTCAACATGTCCAGCCTGTTCGGGCTGATCACGCCGGCAGGGCAGTCGGCCTACTCGTCGAGCAAGTTCGCCCTGCGGGGGTTCTCCGAGGCACTGCGGGTGGAGCTCGGACCAGCCGGCGTCGGGGTCACGACCGTCCATCCCGGCGGGGTGCGCACGTCGATCGCGTCGTCCGCGCGGATCGCCGCTGCCGCGCCCCAGGACGAGGTCGACCCGATGCTGCGCCGGATGGACCGGCTGCTGCGCTACCCGCCGGACCGGGCGGCCGACGAGATCCTCGCCGGGGTCGCGCACCGGCGGGCTCGGGTGCTGATCGCGCCGGAGGCCGTGCTCGGCGACCTCGCGGTCCGGGTCGCACCGACCCGGTACGCGGGCCTGCTCGAGGGCGCGACCAGGGTGGTGGCGCAGGTCGCCAAGCGGCTCTGACCTGACCCGCGGCACGCTCCAGCGCAGCTCAGCCGGCGGTGGATCCGGTCTCGCCCAGGTCCGGACGGAGCAGCTGCAGTGCGGCGGCCACCGCAGCCGCAGGGTGCTGGGCGGTGTCGACGCGCCGGGCGCCAGGCCAGGGGACCACGGTGCGCGCCGCCAGGGCCGCGAGCACCTCGGGGGTGGCGTCCGAGGGATCCGCGCCGTGCTCAGCCCGGGCCCTGATCCGCGCCTGCGCCTCGCGGAGGTCGACCACGCAGCACAGCTCGTGCCACGTCGCATGCGTGCGGCGGGCCAGCGCCTGCGCGGCGAGACGCTGCTGCGGGTCCAGCCAGGACGCATCGAGCACCACGCTGTCGCCGTGCTCGAGGGCGACCCTGGCCCGGTCGAGCAGCGCGGCGTACGTGCGCGCGCTCATCGCGGGCGTGTAGAGCCCGGCGAAGGCCTCGCTCGCCGTGTGCGAGGAGGGGGCGACGCCGGCGAGCTCCTTGCGCACCGCGTCGCTGCGCAGCACGTCCCAGCCCAGCCGGTCGGCGATCCCCCTGGCCACCGTCGACTTGCCGGTGCCGGGCAGCCCGCCGACGAGGACCAGGTGCACCTGCGCCTCGGCCAGGTGCCGTGCGCACTGTGCCAGGAAGGCGGCCGCCTCGTCGGCCGCGGCCGGGTCGCCGCCGTCGGCCCGCAGGCAGGCGATCTTGGCGCGCACCAGCGCCCGGTAGCCGACGTACCAGTGCTCGAGGGAGGACGGGTGCGTCTCACCGGAGAACTCGCGGTAGTCGGCGAGGAACCGCCGGGCGAGGTCCGGCCGCCCGAGGTGCTCGAGGTCCATGGCGAGGAAGGCCGTGTCGTAGAGCACGTCCCCCCACCGGAACCGGTCGTCGAACTCGATGCAGTCCAGGATCCGGGGGCCGTCGGGCAGGCAGAAGATGTCCTGGGCGAGCAGGTCGCCATGGCCGTCGACGATGCGGTGCCCGCGCACGCGCCCCGCGAGCAGCGGGTGCCGCCCGTCGAGATAGGCCCGCGCCACGGCGGCGACGCGGGCGTGCCGGTCGGCGGGCAGGAACCGGCCGAGGAAGGGCTCGGTCTCCGTCAGGTTGGTCTCCCAGAGCATCGACAGGTGCTCGACGGACCCGGCGTGGTCGATCCCGGCCGAACGCTCCGCGCGCTCGTGGAAGGCGGCGAGCACACGGGCCACGCGGGTCAGCTGCGCGGCGTCGAAGTCCGGGGCTCCCACCAGGGTCGACAGCCGACGGTCCTCGGGGAGGCGGCGCATCTCGACCAGGTGCTCCACCGGCCTGCCGGTCCCGTCGAGCACGTCCAGCACGCCGAGGTACACGTCGGGGGCGAGTCGGCGGTTGAGCGCCACCTCGCGACGGCAGTCCGCGAGCCGGAGCTCGCGCGTGGAGAAGTCGAGGAAGGGCGTGCGGACGGGCTTGCGCACCTTGTAGACGCGGTCGCCGAGGAACACCAGGACCGAGATGTGGGTCTCCACGAGCGCGGCGTGGTCCACATGCTGATGGTCGCCCCCCGGTGCGATCCCGGGAAGGGGACTAGGTCCCGCATGGGGAGGTCGCCGGGGTGTTGGCCCCCGCCCTCAGCCCTCGACGACCATGACCGGGGTGGTGCCGACCTTGAGGCGAGGGCGGTCCGTCGGCTCGCAGGAGCCGTCCAAGCGGCAGACCTCGGCGGCACCGGACGGGAGGTCGACCCTGGCGGTCCCGGCATGGGTGAACAGGAGCTGGGCGTCGCGACCCTCCCTGGTCCGCAGCGAACACGTGGTGACCCGGCCCCGCTCGCCCGTCGGCTCCATCAGCTCGCCCGTGCAGCCGCGCCAGCGCGCACCGCGCAGCCAGTCCTGGACCGTGAGGTAGGCCTGGCCGGCAGGCAGGATGCGCCCCGAGCCCGGATCGACCTGGTCGATGCCGAGGATGTGGTCGTTCCACCCGTACCAGTACGCCCGGTCGATCCCCAGCGCCAGGCTGTCGATGTAGGTCCTGGCCACCCACGCGGTCGCCTGCTCCTGGCCCACGGTGACCTGCTCGACGGCGAAGTCGCGGCGGTCGCCGAAGTTGACCTCCGTGTCCCAGACCGGTCCCGACCACCCCCGCTCGGCGAGCCACTGGCGCATGGTGCGGATGTAGCCGGCGCGCTCCTCGACCCCCTCGTCGGCCCGGGGATAGAGGTGGACGGCCATGACGTCGACGGGCCAGTCCCGCTGCGCCAGGCCCGCCGTGTACTTGGCGTACCAGGCCTTGACCGGGCCCCGCGAGCGGACGGTCGTGGAGGCGCCGACCAGCCTGGCCTCGGGGTCCGCCTCCGCCAGCACGCGGTCCGCCCGGGCGGTCAGCGCGGCGAGGTCGTCGGCCTTGCCCCGGTAGAAGATGGAGATGTTCGCCTCGTTCCAGATCTGGTACGACGTGATCCTGCCCCGGTACCGCTCGGCGACGCGGCGCAGCATGCTCAGGTACGCGTCGGGCTCAGGTGGCGAGGAGGTGCCGGGCCCGTAGAGCCCCGGGGCCCGCGGGTTGCGGGCGGCCCACTGCGGGGGGCTGCCGTGCACCCACAGGATGTCCCTGGCCCCCATCGACTCGGCGCGCGACACCGCACGGTCCAGCAGCGACCAGTTCACCCTGCCGGGCACCGGCTCGAGCTGGCGCCAGGCCACGGAGGCGTCCCAGAGCCGCACCGCACCCGCCCTGGGCGGCACCGGGCCCCCGCCCTCGCCGAGCCGGCCGACATGGGTGCCGAAGAGGGCGGCCCGCACGGTGAAGGGCTCGGGCCGCTCGCTCGCGCCCCCGGGGGAAGGCACCCCGATCCCGCTGGCGCCCGGCGTGGCCGTCGCCGAGGCAGCGGTCCCACCGGGTGCCGGGACGGCGCTGGCGCTCGGCCCGGGCTCGGGGGCCGCGTCGGCGGTCGGGCCAGCCCCCGCCGTCACCGTCGGAGCGGCAGTGGGCGGGGTGGATCCGTCAGCGCCGCTGCAGGCCGCCAGCAGGACGACGGCCGCGAGGGCGGACAGCGCCCGGGCACGGATCGGGGGGTGGGCCGGCAGCACCCGGCCCGGAACCGGAGCCGTGCCCGGTTCACCGCCCCGGGCGGGTCGCCCGGATCCTGCAGCACCAACCCCAGCCATGCCACCCGTCCCCGACGCCGCCCCGACCGGAGCCACCTCAGGGATTCGAACCCTGGACCTACGCATTACGAGTGCGTTGCTCTACCCCTGAGCTAAGGTGGCGCGCCCTGCGGCCGGCGCGCCGGCGACATGACGGCGGCAATCGTAGCCATCGTCCCCCGCGGCGCCCAAATGGCACTGGGGGCGGCAGTACGCTGCCGGCCATGCACCTGGAGGCACTGCCGATCGAGGGCGCGTGGGTGATGACCCCGACGATCCACGGCGACGAGCGTGGGGCCTTCCTCGAGTGGTTCAAGCAGCCGGTCTTCACGCAGGCCGTCGGTCACCGGCTCCACCTGGCCCAGGCCAACTGCTCGGTCTCCGCCCGCGGCGTCGTCCGCGGCATCCACTTCGCGGACGTGCCGCCGGGCCAGGCGAAGTACGTGACCTGCGTCGCGGGCGCGATCCTGGACGTGGTCGTCGACCTCCGGGTCGGCTCGCCGACCTTCGGGCAGTCGGCCTCTGTCCGGCTGGACGCGACGAGCCGTCGGGCGGTCCACCTGTCCGAGGGCCTCGGCCACGGGTTCGCCTCGCTCGAGGACGGCTCGACCGCGGTCTACCTGTGCAGCGAGGCCTACGCACCGGACCGGGAGCACGAGGTGCATCCGCTGGACCCCGCGATCGGGATCGACTGGCAGCTCGGCGCCCTCGCCCCCGAGCTCTCGGCCAAGGACGCGGCCGCCCCGACCCTGGCCCAGGCCGCGGAGCAGGGCCTGCTGCCCACCTGGGAGCAGAGCCGGGCGTACCGCCGGTCGCTGGCGTGAGCCCGGTAGGCCTTCCGGGCGCCCGGGATCAGCCGGGGGGCTGGGCGGCGAGCGAGGGCAGCGCCGCTGCGAGGGCCTCGCGCCAGTCACGGATCGGCGCCAGGCCGAGGGCCGCCCAGCGCCCGTGGCCGAGCACGCTGTAGGCCGGTCGCGGGGCCGGTCGCGGGAAGGCCGCCGTGGTGGTCGGCCGCACCCGGTCGGGATCGGCGCCGATCAGCCGGTAGATCTCCCGGGTGAACCCGTACCAGGTCGTCTGGCCGGACGAGGTCCCGTGGTACACCCCGCCCCGGGCGCCGACGCCCACCAGCGCCACGATCTGCCGGGCGAGGTCGTGGGTCCAGGTCGGTTGCCCGCACTGGTCGTCGACGACCGACACCTCCGGCTTCGCCGCCTCGAGGGCGAGCATCGTCCGCACGAAGTTGGGCCCGTGCTCCCCGTAGAGCCACGCCGTGCGCACCACCAGCCCCTGCTCCGGGATGGTCCCGAGCACGGCACGCTCGCCGACCAGCTTCGTGCGGCCATACGCCGAACGCGGGGCCGGCTCGGCGTCCTCGTCGTACGGGGTGGTCGCGTCTCCGGCGAACACGTAGTCGGTGCTCAGGTGGACCAGGCGGGTGGCCGGCCGCTCCCCGACGGCCTCGGCGAGCACCCGGGGACCGTCACCGTTGACGCGCAGGGCGAGGTCCTCGTGCTGCTCGGCCGCGTCCACCGCCGTGTAGGCCGCCGCGTTGACGACGACGTCCGGGGCGACCGCGTCGAAGGCGGCGCGGACCGAGCCCGGCGAGGTGATGTCGAGCGCGGGCAGGTCCATGCCGACGACCTCGTGCCCCGCGTCGGCGATGACCGCCACCAGGTCGTGCCCGAGCATGCCGTGGGCGCCGACGACGAGCCATCGGTCGGTCCGGTGGACCGCCGTCACGGGGCCGGCTTCGCTTCCTTGAGCGGCCGCCACCACGCCTCGTGCTCCCGGTACCAGCGGACGGTGGCGGCCAGGCCCTCGTCGAAGTCGACCTCCGGGGTGTAGCCGAGCTCCTCGGCGATCTTGGTGATGTCCACCGAGTAGCGCAGGTCGTGGCCCTTGCGGTCCTCGACACGGCGGACCATGTCCCAGCCCACGCCCATGGCCGCGAGCAGGCGCTCGGTGAGCTCGACGTTCGTCAGCTCGGTGCCCCCACCGATGTTGTAGGTCTCGCCGGCCCGGCCCTTGGCCAGCACGAGCGCGATGCCCCGGCAGTGGTCGTCCACGTGGAGCCAGTCGCGGACGTTCCTGCCCTCCCCGTACAGGGGGACCGGCAGGCCGTCCATGAGGTTGGTGACGAACAGCGGGATGACCTTCTCGGGGAACTGGTGCGGGCCGTAGTTGTTCGAGCATCGCGTGATGCACACGTCCATCCCGAACGTGCGGCCGTAGGCACGCGCCAGGAGGTCGGAGCCCGCCTTCGAGGCGCTGTAGGGGGAGTTGGGCTCGAGTGGGCGTGCCTCGTCCCACGAGCCGGACTCGATCGACCCGTACACCTCGTCGGTGCTGACGTGCACGAACCGCTGCACGCCGGTCTCCAGCGCGGCCTGCAGCAGCGCCTGCGTGCCCAGGACGTTGGTGACCACGAAGTCCGCCGCCCCCGTGATCGACCGGTCGACGTGGGACTCGGCGGCGAAGTGCACGACGGCGTCGTGCCCGGGCAGCAGGTCCAGCAGCAGGTCGCGGTCGCAGATGTCGCCCCGGACGAACCGGTAGCGGGGGGAGGCCTCGACCTCGGTCAGGTTGGTGAGGGTGCCCGCGTAGGTCAGCTTGTCCAGGACGGTGACCTGCGCACCGGCCAGCTGCGGGTAGGCGTCCGCGAGGAGCCGCCGCACGAAGTTCGACCCGATGAACCCCGCGCCCCCGGTGACCAGGATTGCCATCCCATAACCCTTCTCGAAGGCTGGTTCGCCGCATGATAGGCCACGGGGGGTGCCTCCTCCGGTCGAGTGAGTGGGCTCAAGGGGGTCCGGGGCGCCGACCGATGCGCGGTCCAGGAGGTGCCAGAGATGATGGTGCTCACGCGCTGGCGACCCGTCGGACCGGCACTGCTCGTCCTCGGGCTGGTGCTGTCGCTCGTCCCGGCCGCGGCGCGACCGTCCGGCATGGCCGCGTCGGCGGCAGCCGCGCCGGTGGGCACCGTCGTGCCCGCCGCCGACCTGCGCACCCGGTTGCTCGACCCCACGGTCCGGTTCACGCTGGCCATGACCTCGCTGCCCACGGGCACGCGCACCGCGCGGGTCTACGTGGGGACGCGGGCCGCCGGGACCAAGCGCTACCGGGCCCGGCTCAGCGTCGGGCGGACCGGCAACCTGCGGGTCCAGTACGTCGCCGTGTCCGCCAGCGGACGTGTCCGCAAGGTGGGCACCTCGCTGCTGGTCCTGCGGGGGATCCGCCCGGGGACGTCCTACGTGGTGGAGGTGCGCACGCGAACCGTGGGCACGGGGGTCGCCCTGATGTCGAGGGCGTGGCGGGCCGGGGGCAGCGGCGACGCCGCGTGGCGGACCCGGACCGACCGGAGCACCAGGCGGATCACCACCGCGGGGACCTCGGCGCTCTCCACCCGCCGCTCACGATCGGCGCGCCCGCTGGTCACCGGCGTGACGGTCTGGGACGGCGAGGCCCCGACCTCACCCGGCGGCACGACCGGCGGCACCACGGGCGGCACCACGGGCGGCACGACCGGCGGCACCACGGGCGGCACGACCGGCGGCACGACCGGGGGCACCACGGGTGGCACGACCGGCGGCACCACGGGTGGCACGACCGGCGCGACACTCGGCACGCCCTACACCGGACCGGCCCCGACGGCACCGCCCGCGACGCTGGCCGGAGTGCTGCCGCAGACCTCCCTGGCCGTCCCCGCCGACCCGCCGACCGACGGCAGCTACGTGTTCGTCTCGCCCAGCGGCTCGGACACCAGCAGCGGCACCTCACGAGCCCAGGCGGTTCGGACGCTGCCGCGCGCCACCGCGCTGGTGCGTGAACGCGGCACGATCGTCATGCTGGCCGGGACCTACCCGGCCGCCACGAACCACGTGATGATCACGAAGCCGGGCGTGACGGTCACCGCCGACACCGGTGCCTCGGTGACCATCGACGGCACGGTGCCCCTCGACCTGGCGACCCGCAGCGACCAGGGCGGGCTCGCGACCTTCCCGTACCGCCAGGTCTGGGCGGAGATCGGCGACGGGCACGACCTGCTGCTGCTGCCCGCGGCGGTCCAGAGCGGCGCGCTCACCCCACTGGCCCGGGATCGCGGCTGGGCCTGCGTCAACCCGGGCGCGGCCAGCTACGTCGCGCACGGCGCCACGAGCGCGGGCAACCCCAGCGGCTGCCCGGCTGGGACCACGCCGCGCGTCATCACCGGGCTGTTCCCCGACCAGGTGTGGTCGGCGGGGCGTCGGCTGGTCCAGGTCGGGACCCGCGACCGGGTCGCACCCGGACGGTTCTACGTCGAGCGCACCAGCGCCACCGATCGCTCCACCCGCCTCACGACGCTGGTCCTGCACCCGACGGACGCGGTGAGCGTCCGCGTCGGAACCCCGGTGGGGACGACCGACCCACGTGGTGTCGCCAGCCTGCTCGAGGCCAAGGCGCCGGGGATCCGCTTCCACGGGCTGCGCGTGCACGGCTTCTCCGGGCCGTGGTGGACCTACGCCCTGCACGTCTACGGCGGCCAGCAGGGGTTCCGCGTGACGGACGTCGAGGTCACCTCGCCCTCGGGTGTGGCGGTGAAGGCCACGGGCCTGCCCACGCCCGGCGGCGCCGGCCTGCTGCGTGAGGTCGAGCTGCGCCGGCTGCGGATCAGCGACGCCGGCTGGCAGGGCGTCGTCGCGGACTACGTGACCGGCCTGACGATCGCGGACAGCCAGTTCCTCAGGGGCAACGGCGACGCCGAGCGCGTCGAGGTGGCGCAGGTGCGCGTGGTCAAGACCCACCAGGCCTCGCTGACCGGCTCGGTCATCCGCGACGGCGTGGGCAACGGCGTCTGGTTCGACCAGTCGTGCTACGAGGCCCACATCGTCGGCAACCGGATCGCGGGCCACTCCCTGAGCCAGCTGTTCTACGAGTTCTCCCATGCCGGCACCATCGTGGGCAACGTCATCCTCGGCACGCCCACCGATCCGGCCCTGCGGCTGAGCGGGGCGAGCGCGACGCGGCTGGTGAACAACACCATCGTCGGGGGCAGCGAGCCGATCTGGATCTACACCGACAACCGGGCGAAGCTGTTCCGTGACCCGGCGACCGGGGCCGTCCGATCCTGCGCGGACCACCCCATCCGGTACGGGCAGGCCGACGCGGCGGCTGCCTGGCGCGACTGCAACATCACCACCGTGTCCGACTACGACTACGCCCGGCCGGGCGCCTTCGCCCCGCACGGCCAGGCCAACCAGACGCCGGGGATGAACTGGCGGGTCAGCATCCGGCTCATGGTGAACAACGTGATCGGCCCCTCGACGGGGCGCAACGACTGCGGACTCCCCGTCGATCCGCCGGTCGTCTGGTGCATCGGTGGCTACACCGACTTCGCCGGGCTGGTCAACGAGATCCCGATGAACGAGATCCTGCCCGCCGACGCGGTCGTGGACGGCAACGTGTACCAGGGGCCGGGGAACCTCGTATCCGCATGGGGTGGGCCGAACCGGCCGGGGGCCTTCGTCGCCACCAGCGTGGGGGTGCTGCAGGCGGCGCTGGGTGGCTCGTACTACCGGATGGCGGCCCCCGAGCGGCACGCCCGCGCGGGGACGGGCTGGACCGATGCCGCGGGAGTCCCGAGCGCCCAGCTCAGCGCGGTGCACGGGGGCGCTGCTCCTCTCCCCGACGACGCACGGATCACGCGGCACCTGCCTGCGGGGGCGCGCCACTACGGCGCGTTCCTGCCCTGAGGCCGACCTGCCCGGACTGCTCGGCTACGCGCGCGTCACGCCGACGGCGAAGCAGGAGAGCCCGGCGAGGCGGTTGTGCCGCTGGACCCTGGTCTCGGCGCGGCACACGGCGGTGAGCAGGCGGTTCGTCCCCGGCGCATGGCGCCGCAGGGACGACCGCGGCTCATCCCTGGACGTGCGGTCGGCCAGGCGGATCGCCGCGGCCACGGGGAAGACCCCGCCGAAGAAGTAGTTGCTCTGCACCACGGTGAGGCCGCCGTCGCGCATGGCCCGTTCCAGGGTGCGCAGGGTGTACCGGCGCCGATGCTCGAGGAAGACGTCGTGGCCGCTCCAGAGGAACGCGAAGGCGGGGACCGTGACGGCCACCAGCTTGCCCGGACCCAGGATCGTGCGGTACTCGGCGAGCAGGCCGGCGTCGTCGTCGACGTGCTCGAGCACGTCCATGAACAGGGCGAGGTCGGCGTCCGAGGCGGTCACGCTGCGGCGGAACCGGACGATGCCCCCGGGCAGGTGCTCGTCGTGCTCCTCGACGTACCCGGGATCGACGCACGTCACCGAGCGCGTGGCGCCGGCCGCGACGAGCTCCTTGGCGAAGAAGCCCGACCCGGCGCCGACGTCCAGCACGGGACCACCCGTGGCGTACGGGGCGATGAGGCGCTGGAGGGCCTCGGACTTGCTGCGGTAGTACCAATGGCTGCCGACGTCGGCCCCGAGGATCTCCTCCTCCTTGAGGTCCATGCGACTCACTCCTCCCCGGGCTCGGCGTCGCCCCCGCCGGGCACCACCTCGTCCACGATGTAGACGGGCCGGCGCTTCGCCTCGGTCATCATGCGGCCCATGTACTCGCCGAGCAGGCCCAGCGACATCAGCTGCACCGAGCCGACGAACAGCACCGCGACGATGAGCGAGGCGTAGCCGCTGATGTTGATGCGGCCGAACAGCTGCAGGACGACGATGAAGGACCCGAAGGCCAGGCACCCGGCCGCGATCACCAGGCCCACGTAGGTCCAGATGCGCAGGGGGACCGAGGAGAAGCCCGTCACCCCGTCGAGGGCGAAGTTCCACAGCCGCCAGGGGCTCCAGGACGACGACCCGGCGGTCCGTGAGCGGCGCACGTAGTCGACCGTGCAGGTCCGGAACCCGACCCAGGAGAAGACGCCCTTCATGAACCGATTGCGCTCAGGCATCTGGCGCAGGACCTCGACGACCCGCCGGTCGAGCAGCCGGAAGTCGCCGACCCCGTTCGGGACGTCGGTCTCGGAGATGGCGTTGATGACCCGGTAGAACCCGTTGGCGCTCCATCGCTTGAGCCGGCCGTCCGAGGACCGGTCGGCGCGACGGCCCAGCACGACGTCGTACCCCTCCCGCCATCGGGCGACGAACTCCACGATCACCTCGGGCGGGTCCTGCAGGTCGACGTCGATCGGGACCACGGCATCGGCGTCCACGAGCTCCAGGCCCGCCGTGAGCGCGGCCTCCTTGCCGAAGTTGCGGGCCAGGTGCACGGCGGTGACCTCGGGATGGCGCGCGGCCAGCCGGTCGAGGACCTCCCGTGTCCCGTCGGTGCTCCCGTCGTTGACGAACAGGAACCCGGCCGTGAAGTCCGCCCCGGCGAAGGCTGCCGAGCAGGCGGCCAGGAACGGCTCCAGGGACTCCGCCTCGTCCAGGACCGGGACGACCAGGACCACCCTTGGGATGGCACGTCGCGGACCGGGTGGCGCAGCGGTGATGCCCAGCGCCAGGGGCGGTTCGACCCCATCCTGGAACGACATCCGCCTGGGACTCCCTGGGTGCTCCGGCTCGCGGCCCAGCACGCTACACCACCCCCGCCGGGTGCAGCTGCGGCTCGGGCTCGTCGGGGGCCCGCAACCGGTCGAGGGCGCGGGATGCCGAGCCGATCGGCCGCCACGGCCGCGCCGCGAGCAGCAGCAGCAGCCCGGCGCCGAGCAGCACGGGCGCCAGGTCCCACCCCGGCGGATCCCATGCGACCACGACCGCGCCGCGGCCGGCCCCCTGCGGCAGCGTGACGCGCAGCAGGCCCTCGGCCGTGGCATCGACCGGCGCGGCCCGGGAGCCCTCGGCGTCCTCCCACACCGCCCGGTAGCCGGGCCAGGCGAGCCGGGCGAACACCAGGGAGCCCGGCTGTCCGGTCGCCGTGACCTCGACCCGCTCCGACCGCTGGTCCCAGGCCGTCGTCTCGGCACGCCAGCCGTCCGGGACGACCGACAGGGTGCCCGGGACCGGGTGCCGAGGCTCGACCCGGTCGAACTGGACGACGTACGCGTTGCGCATCGTCTCGGTCCACCCCTCGGGCAGCCTCCGCCCGTCCAGGTCCCAGGTGGCCACGACGACGCGGTCGACCCGCATGGCGTCGGCGAGGGTGGTGCCGCGGTCGTCCACGGCCCGGAAGAGGGCGTCGAGGGCCTCCGGGCAGGTGTAGCCGTTGTAGCCCATGCAGAGCTGGTCGTCGAGCGCCCGGAACCCGGTTGCGCCGTACGCGTTCGGCCCCGAGCGGCCCGCCAGGCTCGGCAGGGACCCGGGCAGGAAGTACTGGTGGCCCCCGTCCGCGCGGTACGCGCCCGGGGGCGCGTCCGCGGACTGGCTCACCACCTGCACCACCGTGCCCGGCCAGGCGAACTGCTCGGCCAGCGCGCGGCGGCTGGTGGGCACGTCGTAGGCAGCGACCTCGGGGTTGGCCGGGACGTGGACGAGCTGGACCGCGAACACCACGGCGCTGCCCGCCCCGACGACGACCCAGAGCCGCGACGACGTCGGCGCCGACGACCCGGCCACCCACCACGCGACCAGACAGGCCAGGGCCCAGACCCCGGTCAGCGCGACGATGGCCCAGCGCTGCTCGGGCGCCTCGCCGAACGCCAGCCAGGCCGACGCGACGACCACGCCCCCCATGAGCAGCGGCTGCCGGGCGCCGATCGGACGGCCGGACCGGTCCCAGGCGGTGGCGACGACCGCCCAGAGCGCCAGCACCAGGACGAACAGCCAGGGCAGGTTCCGCCAGGGCCAGCGGAAGAACCAGAGGTGCGAGGGGGCCAGGACCAGCGCGGTGAGGACGCCGGCCTGGAGCAGCAGGGGGGCCACGCGGCGCAGCGACGTCGACCACCTGCGCCACCCGAACCACAGGCCGAGCGGGACGACGAACCACGCCAGGTACGCCGCTGGCAGGTCGAAGCGCCCATCCCCGGCGAAGATGGCGACGGCCGGGAAGTAGCCGGGGCTGCTGAGGTTCAGCAGGTCGCCGATGCCCGGGCGCAGGAACTCGTCGTTGCCGACGGCCTGGGTGCGCACCCCGACGCCCACGGTGCCGGCGAACGCGAGGTAGGGGGCGGCGGCCGCGAGCGCGCAGCCCACCCCCACGAGGGCGATCCGGGCAGCGGCCGCGAGCTCGCGCACGGCGACCAGCCACACCAACCAGCAGGCGTACACGAGGCCGGCCGCCACGGCGCCGTAGGGGGTGCCCAGGATCAGCAGCAACCAGGTGAGCAGCGCCAGGGGGAGCAGCCCTGTGCCGTGGCGCAGGCGCAGGACCAGCACGTTGAGCCACGGGAGGGTCGCGGTGATGATGAGGCTCATCGGCCAGGACGTGGCGTCGAACCAGAACGCGAACCCCATGATCGGCGCCGCCACGCCTGCCAGCACGGCCGGGCGCCGCGTGGCGCCCAGCTCCACCGCGAGGGCTGCCACCCCGAGGCCGAGGGCCACCAGGAAGGGCACCTTGAAGGCCCAGGCGGCCAGGTTCAGGTCGTCGAAGAGCCCCGACACCCAGGCCAGGACCCAGACGACCGGGTTGTAGACCCCGTACTGGGCGTCCCCCGGCAGGTTGCCGCCGCGCCACATGTCCACCTGGAGGCCGGGCAGCCCCCCTGCCCGCAGCGCCTCGGTGATGCGCGACCAGGCGGGCACGTAGGCGGCAGCCGTGTCGTCCCAGAAGTAGAAGCTGGGGTTGACCAGCAACGGCACCAGCGACAGCGCGACGACCGCCGCCGCCACGACCAGTGCGTCCCTGGCGCGCCACCCCCCCGCGGCCATCAGTCCTCGACGACCTGGCCCAGCGGCACGCCGCCCTCGATCCACGGCCGGATGCGGTTGTCGAACGCGGTCAGGGCGCTGGCGATCGCCATGTGCATGTCCAGGTACTGGTAGGACCCGAGCCGCCCGCCGAACAGCGTGTTGGGCTGGCCCTTCGCCAGCTGGCGGTAGGCCGCCATCCGCTCCCGGTCGGCGGCGGTCCGCACCGGGTAGTAGGGCTCGTCGTCCCGGCCCGCGCACCGGCTGTACTCCCGCATGATCACCGACCGGTCGGCAGCCATGGTCGTCGTCCGCTCCGGGTGGTAGTGCCGGAACTCGTGGATGCGCGTGTACGGGACGTCCTCGTCGGCGTAGTTCATCACCGCCGTCCCCTGGAAGTCCCGCGTGGCGACGACCTCGGTCTCGAGGTCCAGGGTGCGCCAGGACAGCGGGCCGGCACGGTAGTCGAAGTACCGGTCCAGTGGTCCGGTGTAGACCACGAGCTGGTCGTCGCGGACCCGGTCGCGGACGTCGAAGAAGTCCACGCCCAGCTCGACGGTGATCAGCGGGTGCTCGGCCATCCGGCGCAGCCACGCCGCGTACCCGTCGAGCGGCAGGCCCTGGAAGGTGTCGTCGAAGTAGCGGTTGTCGAACGTGTAGCGCACCGGCAGCCGGGTGATGATCCCCGGGTCGAGGTCACGGGGGTCGATCTGCCACTGCTTGGCGGTGTAGCCGCGGATGAACGCCTCGTAGAGCGGGCGACCGATCAGGCTGACCGCCTTCTCCTCGAGGTTCGCCGGCACCCGGTCGCCCAGCTCGGCGGCCTGCTCGGCGACCAGCGCCCGGGCCTCGTCCGGCGACATGGCCCGGTCGAAGTAGGCGGTGATCGTGCCCAGGTTGATCGGCATGGGGTAGATGCGGCCGCGGTGGCAGGTGAACACCCGGTGCTGGTAGTCGTTGAAGGCGGTGAACCGCTGCACGTAGGCGACCACGCGCTCGTTCGAGGTGTGGAACAGGTGGGAGCCGTAGGTGTGCACCTCGATCCCGGTCTCCGGGTCGAGCTCCGAGTGGGCGTTGCCGCCCAGGTGGTCACGGCGCTCGAGGACGACCACCCGCCTGCCGAGCTCGCGCACGATGCGCTCGGCCATCGTCAGGCCGTAGAGCCCCGAGCCGACGACCACGACCTCGGCGGCGTTCAGCGATTCCACTGCCGCTCCCACGCCGCCGGCAGCGCCATCTGGCGACGCGCCCTTCCGTACGGGCCGACCAGGTCCGGACCCTCCTTGAGCACGCGGCGGGCCAGCTGCGCGGCCCGCCGGGTGAGCTGGCGCGCGGCCTCGGGGTTGCGGGTGCGGCGGTACGCCCTCGAGCCGTCGACGGAGACGACGGCGGCGTCCGGATGGTCGGTCAGGCCCCACCAGGCGTCCCCGGCCTTGGGCAGCGGCACCGGGCCGCGGTCCACGGGCTCGCGCCAGATGTCCCACTCGTCGGAGACGGGCCTGCGCCGGATCAGGCCCGGTGGGAGGGGCAGGGGCACGAGTGGGAGGTCGAGCCCGTACTCGCGGGCGAGCGCTCGTGGGAACGCCAGGGACAGCTTGCGCCGTCGCGCCGGGTCCCCGGGCGGGCGCGCCTGGGCGGTGAGCGCCTCGACCGCCTCGTCGCCCGGCCACCGCCCGCGGTTGGCCCGCACCTCGGCCACGAGCTCGTCCAACGGGCGCTCCAGGATCCCTGGGCCGGCCAGGAAGTCCTCCATCGCCTGGTTGGCGGCATCGATGCTGGAGAAGGCGCGGCGGGTGACGTTGCGGATGACGTCGCGGCGCAGGATGTCCCGGACGATCGCCTGGAAGCGACGCTCGGCGACCTCCCGGGGCAGCTCCGCGCTCAGCATCGCGGCGGCGACCAGGCGGTTGCGGATGTGGAAGTACAGCGTCCAGTCGGTGGTGTCGTCCTTGAGCTCCCAGGACTCGTGCCAGGTCGCCACGCCGGGCAGGGTCACCGTGAGGTACCCGGCCTGGGCCATCCGCATGCCGTACTCGGCGTCGTCCCACTTGATGAAGAACGGCTGGGCCAGGCCGAGCTCGCGGATGACCCCGGTCGGGATCAGGCACAGCCACCAGCCGTTGTAGCCGACGTCCACGACCGCGTCGAGGGGCTCCTGGTCCAGCCGGATGCTCTCCCGGCCCAGGGGCGCGGGCCCCCACCGGAAGGTCCGCCCGTCCACCCGCTCCCCGGAGCTGTGCAGCTCGATCGGCTTGCCGCGCAGGAGCATCTGTCCGCCGACCGCGAGCGGGCGCTCCGCGAGCTCGGCGAACACGACCGCGCGGCGCAACGACTCCGGCTCCGCGAGGGCGTCGTCGTCCATGAGGAAGACGTAGTCGGCCCGGCCGCGGCGGGCCGACTCGTGCATGCCCCTGGAGAAGCCGCCCGAGCCGCCGAGGTTCGGCTGCTCGATGACCTGCAGCTGGTCGCCCCAGACGACCGACTCGGCCTCGGCTCCGGGCAGGTCGTGCAGGTGCTGCGTCCCGTGGTCCACGACCCACACGGTGCCCAGGTGGGCCAGGAACTCCTCGTCCGCCCGCAGCGTGCGCAGCGCCTTGCGGACGTCCGCCGGCCGGTTGAACGTGCAGATGGCGACGTCCACGACCGGCTCGGGCGAGGCTGCCGCCTCGGCGACCCAGTCCGCCCCCGTGAGGTCGACCCCCTCGTCGAGGGCCTCGACCTCGAACCACAGGCAGCCGCCCCCGGCGAACGTCGCGGCGGGCACGCTCACCCGGTGCGGGGCATCCGGGCCGAGGTCGACGAGGTCGACGGCGTCGATCACCTGTCGTCCCTCCCTGGTGGAGTGCCGCACCGTGACGCGCGCGCGCCCCTGCCCGTGGACTCGCAGCGTGAGGGCCTCGATGCCGGTCCACCGGGCGTAGTAGCCGGCATGGACCCGGTTGAAGTAGGTGTCGAACGAGGCCCGGCCGAAGGGCAGCACGTGGAGCTGCCGCCGCCCGGTCACCCGGAACAGGTCACGGGTGTCGGCGGCCGGACGGATGGTGGCGCGGGTGTCGGGGTCCACCTCCTCGGGGGGGCCGTCGCCGGGCAGCGTCAGGGTCCAGGTCCCCGGGTCGACCCCGTGGATCGGCCGGGTGACCCCCTGTCCGGCGACGTAGAGCGGGAGGACCTCCGCCATCGGCGCCGGCAGCTCCACCCCCCAGGGGAGGACCACGTGCTGCAGGACGACTTCAGGCATCAGCAGGAACCCCGGGGCGCGTCGACGTCGGAACCGCGCCCATCCTCACACACCGCGCTCGCGCTCCCGGCCCACCTCACACGCGGGTCGGCCGGTCCACCGTCACCCCGAGCGCGAAGGGCCCCGACGACTCGGCGCGCAGGGCGACCATCACCTCCGCCGCGTCGCCCACCTGGTGCCAGGGTGGGCTGCCGGTGTCCGGCGCCGCACCCACGGCGATCCGGTACCGCCCGCCGCCCAGGGGGACGTCGGGCAGGGTGAACCGGTAGGTCACCTCGCCCTCGAGCGGTCCGACCGGCACGCCGAGCCGGGCCGTCGAGGTGCTGTGCAGGAGCGTGCCCCCCTCGTAGAGGTCCAGCGTCCCCACGAAGCGGGGGGCGGGGCGCTCGGCGTGGAACGTCGCCTCGACGACGAGCGAGTCCCCTGCGACGAACGCGTCCAGCGGGCGACCGGAGCCCGCGCGCACGACCACCCGCGCCACCCGGACGAAGCCGAGGTCCGGGTCCTCGGGGTCGTCGCGGCCGCCGGCCGACTGGGCCCGGCGCTCGCGCTCGTCCTCGGCGAGCAGGCCGCGGAAGGCCGCGACGACGGTCCGCGGCGTCCCCTGGGCGCGCACCACCCCGTGGTGCAGCAGCGTGACCTCGTCGCAGAACGCCTCGATGTCGCCCATGTTGTGCGTGACGAGGACGATGGTGCGCCCCTCCTGCTGGAACCGCCGGATGACGCCCAGGCACTTGGCCTGGAACTGCTCGTCGCCCACGGCGAGCACCTCGTCGACGAGGAGCACGTCGGGCTCGGCGTGGATCGCCACGGCGAAGCCGAGCCGCACGAACATCCCCGAGGAGTAGAACTTCATCGGGGTGTCGATGAACTGCTCCACGCCGCTGAACTCGACGATGTCGTCGAACCTGGCCGCGATCTCCCGGCGGGACAGGCCGAGCAGCTCGGCGTTCAGCAGCACGTTCTCCCGACCGGACAGGTCGGCGTGGAAGCCCGCGCCGAGCTCCAGCAGCGCCGCGAGCGAGCCGCGCCGGCGCACCTGGCCGGCCGTCGGGGTCAGCACGCCGCCGATGATCTTGAGCAAGGTGGACTTCCCGGACCCGTTGTGCCCGATGAGGCCCATCGTGCTCCCGGTCGGGACCTGCAGCGAGACGCCGTCGAGGGCTCGGAAGCGCTCGGCCACCGGGTGACGGCCGCGCAGGCGGCTGACGAGCAGGCCCTTGAGCGTCTTCTCGTGGCGCAGCGAGAACTCCTGGGTGACGCCCTCGACGGAGACCGCGACGCCCGGCTCGAGCACATCGGCTGCCATCTACAGCTCCGTCGCGAACCCGGTCTGCAGCCGCGCGAACACCCGCTGCGCGAACCAGAGGCAGACCGCGCCCGCCAGCACCATCAGCCACAGCCGGGTGGCGAACGCGGAGTCGAAGTAGTCGAAGTCGGCGATGAAGGGCTCCCCCGCCGCGCGCTGGGCGGCAGCGTTGGCCACCGCCTCGTCGACCCCGGGCCACAGCGCCTGCTGGAAGGCGACGACCGCGTTGGCCATGGGATTGAGCATGTAGAGCTCGAAGGCCCAGCTCGGGGCGCCGTTCTCCGCGAGCGTGTTCTGCACCGTGGACCAGGGGTAGAGCACGGGCGTCAGCCAGAACATGAGCAGCAGGCCGACGTCGATCAGGAACTGCACGTCCCGGGCGTAGACGTTCAGCGCGGAGACCAGCATCGCGCCGGCCGCGCCGAACAGCACCGTGATGAGCAGGGCGGGCACGGCCAGGCCGAGCATGTGCCAGTTCGGGAAGTCGCGCGTCACGACGTAGGCGAGCAGCAGCACCACGCCCATGAAGGTGAAGTTCACCAGCGCCCCGCCGACGGCGGCCAGGGGCAGCAGCTCGCGCCGGAAGGCCACCTTCTTCACCACCGGGGCACCCCAGAGGACCGAGGTGGCCCCTCCGGTGAGCTGGTCGGCGAACAGCCCGAACAGCATGAGGCCGGTGAACATGTAGAACCCGAACGCCGGGATCTGGTCGCCGAAGCCGAGGAAGTAGCCCATGACGAGGCTGAAGACGAGGAGCTGGACGAGCGGCTTGACCATGGTCCAGGCGATGCCCAGGGCGGACCCCCGGTAGCGGATCATGAGGTCCTTGCGGACGAACGAGACCAGCATGGTCCGCGCCGCCCAGACGTCGGCCACGAAGCTGCCGAAGCCGCGCAGGAAGGGCTCGCGCTGATGGACGACCACCGCGTCGCTGCTGGTCCTGGACATCCCGGCAAGGGTAACGGTGGCTCGGCCCCGCCCCGGGACGCTGCCAGCCGCCCCGGGGGCAGCGTCTGCCACACTCGCCGACGTGATCGCGGTGCTGCACCCGTCGGACGAGCTCTACGGGGCCGACCGCGTGCTGCTGGCCGTGGTGGATCGGCTGCTGGTGGACGGCCACGCCGTCGCGGTGCTGATCCCCGACGACCTGGACTACCCCGAGCGCCTGCTCAGCGCCACCCTGGCCGGGCGCGGCGTCACGGTCCAGCGGCTGCCGCTGCCGGTGCTCCGGCGGGCCAACGCGCACCCGCGCGGGATGGCGCGCCTGCTCGCCCAGCAGGTGGCCCTGCTGCGCTGGCTGCGCCGGCACCGGCCGTCCCGGCTCTACGTCAACACCACCGCCATGGCGCCCGCCCTCCTTCCGGCCCGGACGCTGCGGATCCCCGCCACGCTCCACGTCCACGAGACGTTCGGGCCGACCGAGCGGCGGATCATCGGCCCGATGCTGCCGCTGGCCGACCGCATCGTCGTCGTGTCGGAGGCGACCCGTGCCGCGCTGCCGGGCCACGCGCGCGCCCGCGCGATCCTCGAGCGCCGGGAGGTCCCGCCCATCCCCGCACCGCCGCCGGCCGAGAGCCTGGCGCTGCGACGCGCGGCAGGCGTCCCGGACGACGCCACCGTGGTCCTGCTGGCCAGCCGATGGACGCCGGGCAAGGGCGGGCGCGTGGCCATCGACGCGCTGGCCGGCACCGACCGGCAGGACCTGCGGCTGGTCGTGCTCGGCGGCCCACCACCGATCGGGCGCGGCGAGGATCTGCGCGCCCTGGCCGCGCGCTCGCCGGCCCGCGACCGCGTGGTGGTCGTCGGCGAGGTCCCCGACGTCGTCCCCTGGCTGTTCGCCTCCGACGCGGTCGCGCTGCCCTCGATCCTCCCGGACTCCTACCCGACCCTCGCCCTCGAGGCGGTGGCCGCGGGGGTCCCGGTGCTGGCCGCCCGCATCGGCGGGCTGCCCGAGATCGTGGGGCCGGAGGTGGGGCTGCTGCTGGAGCCCGGCGACGTGCCCGCCTGGACCAGG
>JALOLH010000018.1 GCA_025456065.1 Candidatus Nanopelagicales bacterium
GGCGGGTTCGGCGGGGAGGTGGGTGAGGGTGGCGTGCATGTCGGTGCACACCTGCCCGAGGGCCAGGCCGAAGACGGCTTGGCCGCCGCGGACGAGGTCGATGATCTGCTCGTCGTCGGCGGTGAGGTACACCCCGACGCCGTCGCAGAGCAGGGTCAGCCCGGCCAGGTCACCGGCCCGGTGGGCGTGCAGGGTGCGCAGGGCGGTGCGGATGTTGGGCAGCGAGATGCCGGTCCCGAGCAGCCGTTTGACGACGCTGAGCGCGACGATGTCGCCGAAACGGTAGAGCCGGTGGCTGCCCGACCCGGTGGCGGTGCGCAGGCTGGGTTCGACCAGTCCGGTGCGGGCCCAGTAGTCCAGCTGCCGGTAGGTGATGCCGGCGGCTTGGGCGGCGACCGGGCCGCGGTAGCCGCGCTCGGCGTCGGCGGGCGGGTCGAGGTCGAACAGGGGGTGTTGGCCGTCGATGGGGGGCACGGGCGGCTCCTGCCACGGGTCGGGCACGTGGGGAAGGCCGCGCGGTGGGTCGACCACGCTACCGCCCGGTAGGGGTGGGGTCAACGGCATGGTTCAGTGGCGCGGCGCGGGTCGGGCAGCGGCCGGGGCGCGGTGCGCCGGCACCGCGGCCTCGACCGGGTTTGGGACGGCGCTCCGCGGTGGGCTGGCGATGGCCAGGGCGGCGTCGGCGCTGATGCCAGCGCCGGCCATCAGCACGGCGGCGAGCTCGCCGCGCTGGCGCACGCCCCGGCGTGGGTGACCGCCAGGGCGTCCCACGGGCCAGCGGTGAGCACCACCGTGCTGACGGTCGTCGGCTCGGGGGTGTTGCAGTACTTGGGGACGTGCTCGGCGGCGGTGGTGTCCGGGCAGTTGTGCCCGCCGCTCATGCACCCGCCGCGATGTCCCCGCCGCGAATAGGTGCAGAAGCAGGTGCAGACCCAACTGAGCGAGCCGGCACTCCCCTCGCCAACCTGACGCTTGACCTGCGACGATGTGTGGGGCGGGCGGGATTCGAACCCGCAACCTGACGGATTATGAGTCCGCTGCTCTGACCTGTTGAGCTACCGCCCCGCCGGGCAAGCGTAGGCGACCTGGCCGCTCGGCCCCGCCCTGCGACCGGAGTGCGGTCGGGTCCCGATCCCCGCGGGTCGCACCTCGGTACACCAAGGCGAGGCAAGGCGCAGCCAAAGGTGGGAACGGTTGCCATGTGCGTGCCCGCGTGGCCGGGCATGCGCGAGCCCGCGCTCGGCATACTCCAAGTGGTTCCAGCGCCGGCTCGGACCTCAACCGCCGGCCCCGACCCATCCGATCCCCTCCCTGAACGCCCGTGTCCGGCCCTGGGCACCGATACGACAGGAGAGCGACGCGTGATCTCACCCCTTCGACTGGCCGTGGCGGGCCTCGCCGTCACCGCGCTCGTGGCCACCCCGGTCACCGCCGGGGCAGCAGGCACCCCCTCGGCTGCGGCGCCGACCGCCGCAGCGCCCACGCTGCAGGCCCAGCGGGCCAGTGCGCCACCCGCCGGCGCCCTGCGCGTGGCCACGTTCAACGTCGCCAAGTCGACGGTCCGGACCCGCGGCTTCCACTGGGGGGTTCGCCGGCTGGCACTCGTGCGCGTCGTGAACGCCACCCGACCGGACGTCCTCATGGTGCAGGAGGCGAACACGCAGCGGTGGAAGGGCGTCCGCCACATCGACGACGTGATCGGGCTGATGCGGTCGGCCGGCTACCAGATCGCCTCGACGGCGGTCGACAACTGCAACCCCGGATGCACCCGCGGTGCCCACGTCTTCTTCAACCCGCAGCGCGTGGCCCTGCCCCGACTGCCCTCCGGCATGGCACCTGCGGGCATGACCGGTCAGTCGAACATCGCCGGCACCTGGAGCTCGAGCATCCAGGAGCGGGCGACCTCGTGGGCGTTCCTCAAGCCGCACGGCAGCAGTCGGGTCACCTTGTACGTCTCGGTGCACCTGCCCACCCCGAAGACCGCCACGGGCGAGGCGCTGCGCCTGGCGATCGCCAACCGCCTCAAGCCGTGGGCGGCGAGGCTCATCGCGGCCAGCGGGCTGCCCAGGGCGGAGCTGGTGATCGGCGGCGACTTCAACTCCTACGACAAGCGGCAGCCCCAGGGGGCCCAGCAGGTGCTGCGCGACGCCGGGCTGCATGACGGCTGGCTGGCACCGGTGAAGGTCAACCCGAACTACAGCACGGTGAACATCACGCCCAGCACCCGCAAGTACAAGGGCTTCCCACCCCGGCCGCACTTCTACAAGCAGAACACGACGCGCATCGACTACGTGTTCGCGTCGGTTCCCCCGCTGCGCCACGAGGTGTTCCTGCGGTTCACGGCCAAGGGCACCATCGACAACGCCTACCGGGCCTCCGACCACAACATGGTGCTGGTCGACCTGCCACTGGCCTGACGACGCCCGTGGGGGTCCCTCGCCGGGGACCCCCACCACTCACGGGGACGGCCGCCTGCCGGGCAGCCGGAAGCGGCCGTCCGGCATCGGCTCGACCAGGCCGTCCGCGACGAGGCCGTCGAGCGCCCGCTCGCGCTGGATCGGCTCGGCCCAGACGGCCTGCAAGGTGCCGTGGCTGACCGCGGCCTGCTCCCGCAGCACGGCCATGAGCAGCCCGCGCACCTGCCGATCCGTGCCGGCGAACCGCTGGCTGCGGCGCGGCGGGCCGTCGTGGGCCGGCCGCCCGGCGCGCAACCAGGCGCAGTCCGCCGCGACGGGACACCGCTGGCAGGCGGGCGCACGTGCTGTGCACAGCACGGCACCCAGCTCCATGACGGCGATCGACCACAGGGCGGCAGCGGCGTCGTCGTCGGGCAGGAGCGCCTCGGCCCGGCGGCGCTCCGCCACGGTGAGGGCCGGCGGCGGGTGCTCGACACCGCCGACCAGCCGCGCCAGGACGCGCCGCACGTTCGTGTCCATCGCCAGCGCCCGGCGGCCGAACGCGAAGGCGCGCACGGCGGCCGCCGTGTACTCCCCCACGCCCGGCAGCGCCCGCAGCGCCTGCTCGTCCTCCGGCACGACGCCCCCGTGCCGCTCCACGATGGCGACCGAGGCGGCGTGCAGGCGCAGCGCCCGGCGCGGGTACCCGAGCCGGTCCCACTGCCGCACGGCCTCCCCGGGGGCGTCCTCGGCCAGGGCCGCGGGCTGCGGCCACCGCGCCATCCACGCCTGCCAGGCGGGAAGGACCCGTGCCACCTGCGTCTGCTGCAGCATCACCTCGCTGACCAGGACCCCCCACGGGGTCCGGTCCTCCGCGCGCCAGGGCAGGTCCCGGCGGTTGGCCAGGTACCAGGCGGACATCGCCGCCACCGGCGCCGTCTGCGCCTCCCCCGTCGCACCGCCCATGGCCATCGCTGCATTCTCACCCGGCGGCGCGGGCTCCGCTGCTGGATGGCACGGGCGACCCTGGCGGAATACCAGCATCCGCGCTACCGTTCCATTAGTTGAATCCTGAACAACATGGAGGAGGTCCCCCGGATGCCTGCCGTCACCGCCGACACGATGACCCTGCCGCGCCTGGACGCGCCGGTGCCGACCGGCCGGCCGCGGCCGGTCCGCTCGGTCACCACCGCGCCGCGCGGGTTCGAGGGCGAGGGGTTCCCCGTCCGCCGCGCGTTCGCCGGCGTGGACCTCGCCGACCTCGACCCCTTCGTGCACATGGACCAGATGGGCGAGGTGGAGTACGGCGTGGGCGAGCCGAAGGGCACCCCCTGGCACCCCCATCGCGGCTTCGAGACGTTCACCTACCTGATGGAGGGCACCTTCCTGCACCAGGACTCGCACGGCGGCGGCGGTGTCATCGAGAACGGCGGCACGCAGTACATGACGGCCGGGAGCGGGATCCTGCACATCGAGACGCCACCGGAGTCGCTGGTCATGTCGGGCGGGCTGTTCCACGGCATCCAGCTGTGGATCAACCTGCCGCGGGCGAAGAAGTGGCTGGCCCCGGCGTACCAGCCGCTCGAGGGCACCGACGTCACGCTCGCCTCCTCGACCGACGGCGGTGCGCTCGTGCGCGTCCTCGCCGGCACGGTGGCCGGCCACACCGGACCCGGGCGCAGCCAGTCCCCCATCGCCATCGTGCACGCGACCCTGGCCCCGGGCGCCCGGCTCGAGCTGCCGTGGCGGACGGACTTCAACGCCCTGGTCTACGCGCTGTCCGGCACGGGAGCGGTCGGCCCGCTGGGGCACCCCGTCGAGGGCGGTCAGCTCGCCGTGCTCGGCGCCGGCGACCACCTGGTCGTCGACGCCGCCCCGGGGCAGTCGGCGGCGTCGCCGACCCTGGAGGTCCTGCTCCTCGGCGGCGCCCCCCTGCGCGAGCCGGTCGTGCAGTACGGGCCGTTCGTGATGAACAGCCGCGCGGAGATCATCCAGGCGCTGGAGGACTACCAGTCCGGGCGGTTCGGCGTGATCCCCGAGGGCGCGATCATGCCGCACCGCGCCTGAGCCCCCGGGACCTCGTCAGCGGCGTTCGAGGATCAGGTCGACGCTCGGACGCCCGGCCACCAGGCCCCGTCGCTCGTAGCCGGTGACCGGCCGCCAGTCCGGCCGCGGGACGAACCCGCCCGAACGGTTCACCAGGAGGGCTTCGGCAGCGCACACGGCCAGCATCCGCTCGGCGTAGTCGGGGATGTCGGTGGCGAGGTGCAGGGTGCCGCCCGGCACGAGCAGCGTGGCTGCCCGGTGGACGAACGCCGGCTGGACGAGCCGGCGCTTGTGGTGGCGCACCTTCGGCCAGGGGTCGGGGAAGAAGGCGCGGATGCCCACCAGCGAGGCCGGTGCCAGGTGGTCCATCAGCTCGACCGCGTCGCCCACGCACACCCGGACGTTGGCCAGGCCGGCCCGTTCCGCACCGGCCAGCAGCGCGCCGATGCCGGGGGTGTGGACGTCGACCGCGACGATGCCGTGCCCGGGGTCGGCGGCGGCCATCTGCAGGGTGGCCTCGCCCATCCCCGAGCCGATCTCCAGGACCACCGGGCGCGGTGGGTCGAACAGGTCGGACAGGTGGGCGGGCGGCTCCTCGGCGTCGACACCCCAGGCCGGCAGCAGGCGGGTCAGGGCCGATGCAGCGGACGGGGTGGTCCGGCTGCGCCGGGGGTGGAAGGTCCGGATGCGCCGGTCGGCGGCCGGTCCGCGCTGCTCTCCACCTGGTCGGGGCGGGGTCCGCTCCCCGACGCCCTCCCCGACCCCGTCCGCACGCACCGCGCTCGGCTGGTCGGCACCCGGGACGGTCACGCGCCAAGGGTAGGCGGGCGGCACGGGTCGTCGTCCGCGACGAGAACGCTTCCCTGACGTGGTCGGCGACAGGGCGCCGCCGCCTGGTGCGCTGATCAGGAGTTCGCCCTTGGCCGGCTGGCGGGTGTCGACCCATGGGCCGGGTGAACAATCGCCGCCATGGCGGCTCCCGTGCACGCACGACCCGCAGCCCCTCGCTTCGCCCCCGGCGTCCTGCCCTACGACCGCCGGTGGCTCGCCCGCGACCTCGTCGCCGGCGCGACCCTGGCGGCGCTCGCGATCCCCGAGGGCCTCGGCTACGCCAAGATCGCCGGGATGCCGCCGGAGACGGGGCTCTACACCTGCCTGCTGCCGGTCCTGGCCTTCGCCCTGTTCGCCTCGAGCCGCCGCCTCGTGATCGGCGCGGACTCGGCCACCGCGGCGATCAGCGCCAGCGCCGTGGGCCTGCTCGCGGCCGGCAACCCCGAGACGTTCTTCGCGCTGAGCTGCCTGCTCGCGGTCATGAGCGGGGGGCTGCTCATCGCCGCGGGGTGGCTGCGCCTGGGGTTCCTGTCGGACTTCATGTCCCGCTCGGTCCTCGCGGGGTTCCTCACCGGCGTCGGGATCCAGATCGCGGTCGGCCAGCTCCACGGGATGCTCGGCGTCCCGGCCAGCGGGGACACGACCTGGCAGAAGTTCGTGAGCACCCTGCAGCAGCTCCCGGAGGCGAGCGTCTCGCAGACCGTGCTGTCCGCCTCCGTCATCGCGGTGATCCTCGGCCTGGGCAGGATCTCCCCCAAGGCACCCGGCCCGCTCATCGCCGTGGTGGGCAGCATGGTCCTCGCTGCGGCGCTGGACTGGGAGGGGCGCCGCGACGTGGAGATGGTCGGCGCCCTCCCCGCCGGGCTGCCCTCGCTGCAGGTCCCGACCGCCTCCGTCGCCGACGTGCTGGCGCTCGTGCCGACGGCCCTGATCATCCTGCTCGTCTGCGTGGCCCAGAGCGTGTCGACCGCGAGCGCGTTCGCCATCCAGCACGACGACCGGCACGAGCCCAACCGGGACCTCGTCGGGCTCGGCGTGGCGAACGTCGTCAACGGGATCGGCTCCTCGTTCGTGGTCAACGGCTCGCCGACCAAGACCGCGATCTCCGACAAGTCGGGGACGCAGTCCCAGCTGGCCATGGTCGTGCTGGCGCTCATCACGGTGCCGGTCCTGCTGTTCCTGACGGACCTCTTCGACTACCTGCCCGAGGCGACCCTGGCCTCCGTGGTGTTCGTCATCGCGATCCACCTGATGAAGGTCGACACGCTGCGGATGCTCTCCCGCCTCCCGTCGCGCGGGGAGTTCTGGGTGGCCGCCTCCACGGCTGCCTTCGTCGCCCTGGTGGGAGTGGGCGGCGGCATCCTCTGGGCGATCGTCGCCTCGATCGTGCTGAACCTCGCCTCCGCCTCGCATCCGCGCAACGTGGTCGCGGTCCTCGACGAGCGGGGCGAGCCGCACGAGGTCCCGGTGGCCCCGGCACTGCAGACCCTCCCGGGGGTCATCGTCTACCGGTTCGCGGCCAACCTCTTCTACGCCAACGCTGCCCGGCTGGTCGAGGACGTGCGTGTGCTCGTGCAGGGCGCGCCGCAGCCCCTGCGGCTGTTCGTCCTCGACGGCTCCGAGCTCCACCGGCTGGACTGGACCTCGGCCGAGGCACTGCGCAAGGCCGTCCAGATGGTCCAGGAGACGGGCGCGTCGTTCCGCATCGCCCGCGTCCCCGAAGAGGTCTGGCCGTTGCTGGACCACTTCGGCATCACCGCGCTGGTGGGCGAGGAGACCTATCGGCTGAACGTGCGACAGGCCCTGGCCCGGTTCGTGCCCGAGGACTGAGCGCGCGACCGGACGGACCCGGGGAGGCCGGGCCGGGAGTCACCCGATCGGAGCAACTGGGCCGTCAGGGCTTGACAGGCCAGCGCGCTCGTCGACCCGCCTGGTGCCACCACCGGGAGGTTGGGGTAGTCGCTGGCGGGGATCGCCCCGAACCGCGGCAGGAGCCCAATGGCACCCAGGCTCGGCCACGGGCCCGCGACCGGTCCTGACCCAGCTCGGCGCACCGGTCCACGAAGCCCGACGAACGGCCCTTCCCACCCCGCTGCGATCGGTTGGAGCATGGACGCAGGATCCTCGGGAGGAGGTCGCGATGGGCGGCACCCTGGTGGTGCTCGGATGCGCGGCGGCCGTCGCGGTGGTCGCGTGGCTCGCGTACGAGCCAGTCCGGCGGGCCGCCCTGGCCCGCTCCGAACGGCCGCACCCGCTGTCCGGCCGGCGCGCCGCCCTCGTCGGTGGTGCCATCGCTGCCTGCATCGCCGGCTGCCTGCTGGTCGCGGTCGACGCGTCGAGGCCCGGCGGGCTCATCCAGCTGCTGGGGGTTCCCGCGCAGGTGGTGCCGATGGGCGTGAGCGTGGTGCTGGGGGGTTGCCTGGCGCTGCTGCCGTGGCAGCCGGACTGGGTCTCCGCCGAGCTGCGCCGGCTGGCCCTGGCACTCACCGCGATCACCCTCGTCGTCTTCGCGATCGGGGCGGCATCGACGTCGTGGCTGCTGGTGATGCTGATCGGCGTCGCCGCCTTCGCCGGGTTGGCCTCAGTGCTGCGACCCACTCGCGCTCCGGACGGCTCGGCTGCTCCCGAGGTGACGCGGCGAGGCCGGTGAGCGCGAGGGCAGCTCTCCCGAGACGACCGTGGGCAGCCCCGACGTCGGCAGCCACCACCCCGCAGAGGCGTCCTCCGGAACACGAGCCAGCCCGGTTGGTGTTCCCCGTTGGTGTCAGACATGCCGGAGGCCCCCTCGCGGGGGCCTCCATCGTGCTCAGCGCTCCCCCATCTGGACTCGAACCAGAAACCTGCCGGTTAACAGCCGGACGCTCTGCCGATTGAGCTATGGGGGATCAAGCCCGGCAAGGATAGCAACGGGCTCGTCGGGCGCCCAAACCCGTGACGGGCCCCTGCAGCTAGGTCCCCAGCTGGTCCCGCAGGTCCGCCAGCGCCCGGTCTGCGGCCTGCCGCCACCCCGGATCAGCCGGGTCGACGCCGGCGTCGAACACCACGCCCCACCGGACCTCGCCGGTCGCCGGCGAGCGGCGCGCGTTCAGCATGGCACCCGCGGCTCGGCCGTCGGGATGGCGCAGCGCCGCGTGCTGCGAGGCCACGACGGTCCAGTTCACCCGCTCCCGGACCACCCCGGGCACCTGCCCCGGATCGTCGAAGCGCAGCCGCACCTGCCGGGCCCGCTGCCCGGGGGCCGGCTGCAGCACGAGGTCGAGGAACTCCTCGCTCCACGCACCGCGCACCACCTCGTCCCAGGGGACGCGGCCGACCTCCGGGATGTGCATCGCCAGGTCCGTGCAGGCCGCCACGTGGCCGTCGCTCAGCACCCCCCACGCGAGCAGCCGCTCCTTCGGCCCACCCGGTGCGGCGGGGTCCCCGGCGAGCAGCGCAGCGACTCGCGGGTCCAGCTCGCGGCGCAACCTCACGGCTCCTCCTGGCCGACCCGGGCGAGCTCGCGCCGGTACGCCTCCAGCTCCATCACGTCACCGAGGACGGCCGCGGCGCGGTCAGCCTCAGCCACCTGGTCGAGTTGGCCGAGCTCGCGCTTGAGGTCGGCCAGGCGACGGCCGGCCTCGTCGGAGAGCAGCCTGGCCACGATGGAGGTGACGTACCTCGCGTCCGGGTCGCCGGCCGTGACGAGTGGCTCGACGGCCAGCTCGCGCACCATCGCGCGCACGCCGTCGTCCGGGCACGCCGCGAGCACCGCCTCCACCCACGCCTGCCCGCCGACCCCCTCCGCGGGGCCATCCGCGCCGGCCACGGCCGCCCGGACCTGCTCATACCGCGGATGCCGGTACGACCCCGGCAGCACCGAGGCCCACCACTCGCCGACGAGCTCGGGTACCTGCAGGACGCACTTGAGGGACTCGCGCTCGACGAAGAGCCCCGGGTCACGGGGGTCGGGGCGCGGCGGTCCGGCGGCAGGACGAGGGGGTGACGCCTCCTGAGGGCCGGCCGGGGACGACGGCGCGGGACCTCGCCGGTCCTCCTGGCCCGGCCCGCGGCCCCGGGCCGAGCCCTTCCCCGCCGCCACGACCGCGGTCCGCACCTCACCCTCGGGAACCCCGACCCAGCCGGCGAGCAGCCGCGTGTACTCGGGCCGCAGTGCCGCGTCGCGGATGCGCGACACCAGCGGTGCGGCCCGGCGGACGGCCGCAACGCGGCCCTCGGCGGTGGACAGGTCGAACCCGTCGATCGCCGAACGGATCGCGAACGCGAACAGCGGGGTGCGGCTGGCGACGAGCTCGCGCACCGCGGCGTCCCCCTTCGCCATCCGCAGCTCGCAGGGGTCCATGTCGTCCGGCGAGACGGCGATGAACGTCTGCGCGACGAACCGCTGGTCGCCCTCGAACGCGCGCAGGGCCGCCTTCTGGCCGGCGGCGTCCCCGTCGAAGGTGAAGACCACCTCGCCGCCGAACGTGTCGTCGTCCATCAGGTACCGGCGCAGCAGGCCGGCGTGGTCCGGGCCGAAGGCCGTCCCACAGGTCGCTACCGCGGTGGTGACGCCGGCGAGGTGGGCCGCCATCACGTCGGTGTAGCCCTCGACCACGACGACCTGCTTGCGCCGGGCGATCTCCCGGCGGGCCAGGTCGATGCCGTACAGCACGTGCGACTTCCGGTACAGCGGGGTCTCCGGCGTGTTCAGGTACTTCGGCCCCTCGTCGTCGTCGAAGAGCTTGCGCGCGCCGAACCCGAGCACGTCACCGGAGGCGTCCCGGATCGGCCAGACGAGGCGGCCCCGGAAGCGGTCGTAGGTGCCGCGCTGGCCCTGGGAGGCGAGGCCCGCGGCGAGGGTCTCGGCGTCGGTGAACCCGGCGGCGCGCAGGTGGCCGAGCATGCTGTCCCACGACCGTGGGGCGAACCCCACGCCGAAGTGGGCGACCGCTGCCTCGTCGAAGCCACGCTCGGCCAGGAACCGGCGCCCGGCGGCCGCCTCCTCGCCGGTCAGCTGCCGCACGAACCAGTCGGCAGCCACCTTGTTCGCCTGCACCAGCCGGGTGCGGTTCGGCCCGCGACGGTCCGGCCCCACACCGTCCTCGTAGCGCAGCGTCACGCCGGCGCGGGCGGCCAGCTTCTCGATCGCCTCCGTGAACGTGAGGTGGTCGTGCTTCATGAGGAAGTCGACGACGTCCCCGCCCTCACCGCAGCCGAAGCAGTAGTAGAGGCCGCGGGCCGGGGTGACGTGGAAGCTCGGCGAGCGCTCGTCGTGGAAGGGGCACAGGCCCTTGAGCGACCCTGCCCCGGCCGTGCGCAGGGTCACCACCTCGCCGATCACCTGGTCGACCCGGACCCGCTCGCGGACCAGCGCCACGTCCTCGGAGCGCACCCGGCCTGCCATGCTGCGCATCCTAGGCACCGGCTCCGACAGGCGGCGGTCGCGCGGTGGGCGCGCCCGGGAGGTGAGCGGCAGACCCCGTCGGGCGCCTGGCCCCGGCGCCTGCCTCCGGGGCGCGGGCGTGGCGTGGCGACCGCGCACGCCACGTCGGGAACGGGCCGCGTGGCGCCCCCAGGTGGGTATCTCTCCGTGGAAGAATCCCGTCATGTCCGCCCCGGCCGTCCTCCTGGAGCGACCCCCGAGCCGGGCGGACACCGCCCCGACCCGCCGGCGCCGCGCAGCCCGCCGGTTCGCCGTGTTGACCTCCGCAGTCGCGATCGCCGTGGGCGCCGCCCCGGCCGCCGCCGTCACCGACCTCTACCGCTGGGCGGGCACCGACGACCGGACGGCCACCGACGCGATCGTCGTGCTCGGCGCCGCCCAGTACCAGGGCGCCCCCTCGCCGGTCCTCGCCAACCGGCTGGCACACGCCCACGAACTGGTCGAGGACGGCGTGAGCGACACGATCATCACGGTGGGCGGCTACCAGCCCGGCGACATCACGTCGGAGGCCCAGGCAGGCAAGGAGGAGCTCGTGGCCGACGGGCTGCTGCGCCGGCAGGTCATCGCGATCCCGTTCGGCGAGGACACCGCCGAGTCGATGGAGGCGGTGGCAGCGGTGGCCGCCTCGCAGGGCCTGCGCTCGATCACCATCGTGACCGACCCCGCGCACGCGGCGCGGGCCCGCGCCCTGGCCACCCGGCACCAGCTCGACGCCCACGTCTCGCCGACCCAGCAGGGGCCCGGCACCGCGCTGCGGGGCCCGTACGTCCTGCGCGAGTCCGCCGGCCTGCTCGCCGTCTGGCTGGACCGCGGCCGCTCGCGCGACTGAGCGCCGCCCCGGCCGGGCTCCTGGTCGATCGGCCCACCGAACGCCCGTCTGCTCCCCTCGCCGATCCCTGTACCCGGCCCGACCGATGGGCGTCGCCGGACTGGCGTGCCGGCGTCGGACCCCCGACGTAGGTTGGGGCCATGCCGGGCCGGGGGTACGCGCCGCACGACGAGCAGCGCTGGGCTGTCGAACCCCCCAAGCGACCGAGCCGCACCGCCTTCGCCCGGGATCGTGCCCGCGTCCTGCACAGCGCGGCGTGGCGGCGGCTGGCGGCCAAGACGCAGGTGATGCTCGCCGGGGAGCAGGACTTCCCACGGACGCGGATGACCCACTCCCTCGAGGTGGCCCAGGTCGGCCGCGAGCTCGGCGCCGCGCTCGGGTGCGACCCGGACCTGGTCGAGGCTGCATGCCTGGCCCACGACCTCGGCCATCCACCCTTCGGGCACAACGGCGAGGAGGCGCTCGACCGCGTCTGCGCCGGTATCGGCGGGTTCGAGGGGAACGCCCAGACCCTGCGGATCCTGACCCGGCTGGAGGCCAAGGCGTTCGGGGACCCTGAGGGTGCCGGAGACCCACGCAGCGTCGGGCTCAACCTCACCCGCGCCACCCTGGACGCGGCCACGAAGTACCCCTGGCCGCGTGACGGCGACGCGGGGAAGTTCGGCGTCTACGCCGACGACCTGCCGGTGTTCCGCTGGATGCGCGCCGACGCCCCCGATCGGCAGCGGGCCATCGAGGCACAGGTGATGGACTGGGCCGACGACGTCGCCTACAGCGTCCACGACGTCGAGGACGGCATCCACGCGGGGCTGGTCGACCTCGCCGCCCTGGCCGACCCGGCCACCGCTCGGGAGCTGGCCCGGGTGGCCGCCGAGCAGTACGCCCCGGACACCGACCCGGCCGCGCTCGAGGCAGCCCTGGCCCGGGTGCTGGCGGAGCCCTACTGGCCGACCGGCTACGAGGGGAGCCTGCGCGACCTCGCGGCGCTGAAGGACATGGCCTCGCAGCTCATCGGCCGGTTCACCGCTGCGGCGGAGGTCGCCACCCGTGCCGGGAACCCCGACGTCGCGCTGACCCGGCACCACGGGTCGCTGCAGGTCCCGACCGAGATCCGCCACGAGGTGGTCGTGCTCAAGGGCATCGCGTACCACTACGTGATGCGGCGCACCGGTTCGGAGCGCGCCTACGCCCGGCAGCGCACGCTGCTGCAGGAGCTCGTCGCCGCGCTCACGCTCGCCGCACCGGACTCCCTCGAGCCGCAGTACCGCCAGGCCTGGCTGGCCGCGCCCGACGACGGCGCGCGGCTGCGGGTGGTGGTGGACCAGGTCGCCAGCCTCACGGACCTGTCCGTCGTGGGCTGGCACCGCCGGCACTGCCGCTGAGCTCAGGGCGTGCCCGCCGCCAACGAGCTCGTTCGCCGACCGGAACCGCGACGAGGGACGGCTGCGGTGCCGCCACACGTCGCTCGAGATGCGACACCCCTTGGCGGGATCCGGACCAAGATCGCTGCGGGGTGGCCCGGAGACGCCGATGGCGCCGGCCCCAGGCTGGGGACCGGCGCCATCGGTGCGTGAGATCAGCGGCTGTCGCTGCCGCCACCGGCCTTGAACAGCGTGGCCCGGCCGGCCTCCAGGCGCGCGACCGGCACCCGGAACGGCGAGCAGGACACGTAGTCCAGGCCGACCTCGTCGAAGAAGTGCACCGACTCCGGGTCGCCGCCGTGCTCGCCGCAGACACCGAGCTTGATGTCCGGACGGGTGGCCCGGCCCTTCTCGGTCGCGACCCGCACCAGCGCGCCCACGCCGTCGCGGTCGATCGACTCGAACGGCGAGACGCCGAAGACGCCCTTCTCGAGGTACGTCGTGAAGAAGGCGCCCTCCACGTCGTCCCGGCTGAAGCCCCACGTCGTCTGGGTGAGGTCGTTGGTGCCGAAGGAGAAGAACTCCGCCGCCTCCGCGATCTGGTCGGCCGTCATGGCCGCACGCGGCAGCTCGATCATCGTGCCGATCTGGAACGCCAGCTCGCTGCCGGTCTCGGCGGCCACCTCGGCGATGACCTGCTCGGCCTCGTCCTTGATCAGCTCGAGCTCCTGCACGGCACCCACGAGCGGGATCATGATCTCCGCGCGAGGATCGCCACCGGCAGCCTTGCGCGCCGCCGCCGCCTGGGCGATGGCACGCACCTGCAGCCCGAACAGCCCGGGGATCGCCAGGCCGAGGCGCACGCCGCGCAGGCCCAGCATCGGGTTGGACTCGTGCAGCCGCTCGACGGCGGCGAGCAGCCGCAGGTCGTCGGCCTTCACGTCCCCGCGCTCCTCGGCCCGGGCCACGGCCACGGACAGCGAGGTCAGGTCGGGCAGGAACTCGTGCAGCGGCGGGTCGAGCAGGCGGATGGTGACCGGCAGGCCGTCCATCGCCTCGAGGATCTCCTCGAAGTCGGCGCCCATGCGGCGAGCACGCGCCGAGTCCTCCGGGGTGTCGGCGTTCGTGCGCACCCGCAGGCGGCGCACGTCGTCGGCGTGGGTGATGATCCGGTGCACGCTGCGCACCAGGTCGTCGTCGCCGTCGGGCGAGAGCTCACCCTCGAAGTACTGCACGACGGGCGACGGGATGACCGGCACCTCGCCGACGAACACCTCGCCGGTGGCGCCGTCGATGGACAGCGGGTCCCCCTCCCGGATCACGATCCCGCCGGGTGCCGTGGCCTGCTTCGCGGTCGTGTCCACGGCCAGGTCCTCGGTGCCGCAGACCGCGGTCTTGCCCATGCCGCGCGCGACGACGGCCGCATGGGAGGTCTTGCCACCGCGCGAGGTCAGGATGCCCGCGGCCGCCACCATGCCAGCCAGGTCGTCGGGCGTGGTCTCGCGGCGCACGAGGATGGTCTTGATCCCCTGCTCGGCCTTCTCCACGGCGGTCTCGGAGTCGAAGACGGCCACCCCCACCGCGGCGCCGGGCGAGGCTGCGATGCCCTTGGCGACGAGCGTGCGGTCACCGGAGTGGTCGAAGTGCGGGAACATCAGTTGCACGAGCTGGGCGCCCGAGACGCGCCGCACGGCCTCGTCGGTGTCGATGATGCCCTCGTCCACCAGCTGGGTGGCGATCCGGAAGGCGGCACCGGCGGTGCGCTTGCCGACCCGGGTCTGCAGCATGTAGAGCCGACCGTTCTCGACGGTGAACTCGATGTCGCACAGGTCCTTGTAGTGCTTCTCGAGCAGGTCCATGTTGGCCAGCAGCTCGGCGTGCGCCTCGGGGTCCAACCGGCCCATGTCGTCGAGCGTGAGCGTGTTGCGGATGCCCGCCACGACGTCCTCGCCCTGGGCGTCCGGCAGGTAGTCGCCGTAGTGGCCGGTCGCCCCGGTCGCGGGGTCACGCGTGAAGGCCACGCCGGTGCCGGAGTCGTCGCCGACGTTGCCGAACACCATCGCCTGCACGTTCACCGCGGTGCCGAGGTCCGCCGGGATGCGCTCCTGGCGGCGGTACAGCACGGCGCGATCGGTGTTCCACGAGTCGAAGACGGCCTTGATGGCCATGTCGAGCTGCTCGCGGGTGTCCTGCGGGAACTCGATGCCCGCGTGCTCGCGCACGATCCCCTTGTAGGTGTCCACGAGCGCCTTGAGGTCGTCGACGCCCAGTTCGATGTCCGTGGTGACCCCGGCCGAGGTCTTGGCCTCGTCGATGGCGTGCTCGAAGAAATGGCCCTCGATGCCGAGGACCGTCTTGCCGAACATCTGGATCAGGCGGCGGTAGGAGTCCCAGGCGAACCGCTCGTCACCGGAGAACACGGCCAGGCCGTGCACCGACGCGTCGTTCGTGCCGATGTTGAGGACGGTCTCCATCATGCCGGGCATCGAGAACTTGGCACCCGAGCGCACCGAGACCAGCAGGGGCTCCTCGGGGTCGCCGAGCGTGCGCCCGATCTTGCCCTCGAGGATGCGCAGCTGCTCGGTGACCTGCTCGGCCATCTCGGTGGGGACGGCTCCGGAGGCCAGGTAGGCACGGCAGGCCTCGGTCGTGACGGTGAAGCCGGGCGGGACGTTGAGGCCGAGCCGGATCATCTCGGCGAGGTTCGCGCCCTTGCCGCCGAGCAGGTCCTTCTGGTCCTTGTCGCCCTCGGCGAAGTCGTAGACGTAACGCACCATCGGTGTGGCAACCCTCCTGCGGATGTGGTGATAACGCGGGCCACCCTACCCCCGGCAGCCCCGCACGAAGCCGGTCGAGCCTCCCGGACCACGGGACCTTCGCCCCGCTCGGACCCCAGCGCGCGGTGCCGGAGCCGGTCCGTGCCGCCCGCCAGCACGACGGACGCGCCACGCACCCGGCGGCGCCCCTAGCATCGGCGGCCGTGACCGAATGGTGGCGCCATGCCGTGATCTACCAGATCTACCCGCGCTCGTTCGGCGACGGCGACGGCGACGGCACGGGTGACCTGCCCGGCATCACCGCCCGGATGCCGTACCTGGCCGAGCTCGGCGTCGACGCGCTGTGGATCAGCCCGGTCTTCGCCAGCCCACAGGTCGACCACGGCTACGACATCAGCGACTACCGCGACATCGACCCGATCTTCGGCACGCTCGAGGACATGGACGAGCTCATCGCGACCGCCCACGACTACGGCATCAAGGTGACGCTGGACTTCGTGCCGAACCACACCTCGGACCAGCACCCGTGGTTCACCGCGGCCGTCGCCGCCGGCCGCGGCTCCCCCGAGCGCGCGCGCTACCTGTTCCGGGACGGTCGCGGGCCCAACGGCGACGAGCCGCCGAACAACTGGAAGTCGGTCTTCGGCGGACCGTCCTGGACCCGGGTCGCGGAGTCCGACGGCACCCCCGGCCAGTGGTACTACCACCTCTTCGCCCCGGAGCAGCCGGACCTCAACTGGCGCAACCCGGAGGTCGTGGCCGAGTTCGTGAGCATCCTGCGGTTCTGGATGGACCGCGGGGCCGACGGGTTCCGCATCGACGTCTCCGACGCCCTGATCAAGGACGACTCCTGGCCGGACACCCCCACCGGGGACCCCATCATCCCCAAGGACGACACCAGCCCGGTCCACGACATCTACCGCGCGTTCCGCCGGGCGATGGACGCCTACCCGGGCGATCGGATGGCGGTCATCGAGACAGGAGCCCCGGACGACATCGTGGCCCTGTTCATCCGGCCCGACGAGATGCACCTGGCGTTCAACTTCCGCTTCGTGCACGCCGGCTTCGACGGTGCCGACCTGCGCGCGGCCATCGACTCCTCGATCGCCGCCAACGCCGCCGTGGGGGCGCCGACGACCTGGGTCACCGACAACCACGACACCCCGCGCTCGGTCTCCCGGCTGGGCCAGAACGCGACGCTGGCCGGTGCCTACGTGCCGGGGACGATGGCGTCGGGGATCTTCCAGCAGGTCGACCTCGAGCTGGGCACCCGCCGGGCGCGGGCGCTGGCGCTGGTGCTGCTCGCGCTGCCGGGCGCGGCCTACGTCTACAACGGCCAGGAGCTGGGTCTGCCCAACGTGGACGACCTGCCCGACGAGGTCCTGCAGGACCCGATCTGGGAACGCAGCGGCCACACGGTCCGCGGCCGCGACGGGTGCCGCATCCCCATGCCGTGGACGAACGGGGCCAACCTCGGCTTCACCAAGGCCCGGGTGACGCCGTGGCTGCCGATCCCGCGGGAGTGGACCGCCCTGTCGGTGGCCTCCCAGCAGGCGAGCGCCGACTCGATGCTCACGCTCTACCGGCAGGCGCTGCGCATCCGGCGCGGATCGCCCGCGCTCGGCCGTGGCGAGCTGCGCTGGGTGTCCTCGGCCGAGGAGGCCGGCGACCGCCTCGTGTTCGACCTGGTCGCGGACGTGGCGCGCGTCCGCGTGGTCGTGAACCTCTCGGCGGCGGCCGTCGACCTGCCGGAGGGCGAGCTGCTGCTGGCCTCGCAGCCGGTCGTGGGTGGCCAGCTCCCGCCGATCGCGGCGGCCTGGGTGGCGCTGCCACCGGCGCCGAGCCTCGTCGAGCGCCTCGCCGCCGCCGTGGGCGAGCTCACGGAGTCCATCCCGCTGGTGCCCTCGCTGCGGCCCGGCGGCTGACCGGTGCCGCGGCGCTGGGCTCAGCCGCGGCGAGCGGCTCAGCCTGCGAGGTCGCGGCGGTGGAACCGCCAGGTGCCGGCCGCGACGAGGAGGACGCTCACGGCCAGCGGCAGCCACACGTTGAACCACCCCGGGGCGGTCACGACCGGGTTGTCCCGCAGCAGCCAGTACCAGGGCGACCAGTCGCGGAACCGCTCGAACACCTCGGCCACGCCGGCCATGGCGTTCACGAGGAAGCCGACCAGCGCCAGGCCGGCGCCCAGGCCGATCGCCCAGCCCTTGCGGCCCGTGGCTGCGCCCACGGCGAACGTGAGGGCCACGTGCACGGCCACGAAGGCGAACGAGGCGAGCGCGGCGTAGGCGAAGGCCCAGGTCGGCAGCCCTTCGTCCAGCCCGACGGAGGGCGCGTACGCGGCCAGCACCACGTGCCCGACGACATTGACGAGCATGATCGCCGCAGCCACCGCGAGCACCCGGCCCAGCGCCACGGCGACCCGTCGCACCGGGTTGGCCAGCACCAGCTCGAGGGTGCCCTCCGACTCGGAGCCGGCGATCGCCCAGGCGGCCCAGCCCAGCCCGAGCACGAGCAGCACGATCACGTACATGTTCGAGTAGAGCTGGCTGACCAGGTAGCCCTCGGGCGAGGTGATGCTGGCCCCGCCCAGGCCGAACGCCTCGACCATGGCCTCGGGCAGCTGGGCCATGTACTCCTCGAAGACGTCGCCGGAGTCGCGGACCGACGGGTACACGGCGGCCATCAGCACCATGAGCAGGGCCACGCCGATCGTCCACCAGAGCAGGGCGCGGCGGCGCTCCTTGAGCACCTGCCACCCCACGCGCAGGCCGTCCATCACGCCTTCGCCCCCTCGGGGCCCGGCCGCTCGCCGCCCGGGGCCTCGGGGCCGGGCCGCTCGCCGGCGGGGGCCTGCCCGTCGTAGATGCCGTAGAACAGGTCGTCCAGCAGGATCGGGTCGGCGGCGATGTGCTCGATCGGCAACTCGGCCAGCGCGCGGACCAGGGGCGCGACGCTGCCGCGCACGACCACGGCGACGCGCGTCCGCTCCGCCTGCACCGACTCCACCCCGGGGACGCCCGCCAGGGCTGATGCCGGCACCGGCTCCGTGAACCGCAGGTGCAGCGACTGCCGGGCGGTGAGCACCTGCAGCCCACCGACGGTGTCCTCCACCACCTTGTGGCCCTGCCGCAGGATGCCCACCCGGTCGGCCACCTCCTCCACCTCGAAGATGAGGTGCGAGCTGAACAGCACGGCGGCGCCGGCATCCCGGCGCTCCCGGACGAGCCCGAGCACCTCGCGCTGCATGAGCGGGTCGAGCCCGGACGTGGGTTCGTCGAGCACCAGCACGTCCGGCTCGTGCATGAACGCCTGGACCACGCCCACCTTCTGCCGGTTGCCCTTGCTGAGCTGGCCGAACGGTCGGGACTGGTCGAGCTGCAGCTGCTCGCACAGCGCGTCGATCCGCCGGCGATCCACCCCGCCACGCAGGTCGGCGTAGAAGTCGAGGATCGCGGCGACCCTCATCCGGCCCTCCAGGCGCAGGTCGCCCGGCAGGTAGCCGATCCGCCGGCGGATGGCCCGGTCACGGGCCGGCCCGCCCAGGACGCGGGTCTCCCCCGCGCTCGCCCGAAGGTAGCCGAGCAGGCACCGGATCGTCGTGGTCTTGCCGGCCCCGTTCGGGCCGAGGAGGCCGTACACCTCCCCGGCGCTCACGACCAGGTCGAGCTGGTCCACGGCCGTCAGGCGCCCGAACCGCTTCACCAGCCCGGCGACCTCGATCATGGGCCCGGGTGGGGCAGGATCGGGGCTGGCGGCCGTGTCGGCCGGGAGCGGGGCGTTGGGCACGACCTCCAGCCTACGACCGGGAGGACCACCCCGTCGGCGACCCGGGGCCAGCGCACCGCTCGTGACCGTCTCAGCCGCCGCTCACCCCCAGCTCGGCTGCCTGCAGGTCCTCTCCCGCGGCGAGCTCGCAGGAGTCCAGCCAACCCTCGGGCAGCGCGACGCGACGCTGGCCGCTGGTGCGCCCGCGCGGCCCGGCGGCGACGTCGGTCGGGTACGGCTGGTCGGGATCGATCGCGGCCAGCAGCGCGTCGAGCTCGTGCAGGTCGCGGACCGTCCCGAGCGCGGCCCGGATCGGCTGTGCGACCCGGAAGCCCTTGAGGTACCAGGCCATGTGCTTGCGGATGTCCCGGCAGCCGGTCGCCTCGTCGTCGCGCATCTCGACCAGCAGCTCGGCGTGCCGGCGCAGCACCGCGAGCACCTCGCCGGAGGTGGGCTCGGGCGGCGGGGGCGCGCCGGCGAACGCCGCGGCAAGCTGGCCGAACAGCCACGGCCGGCCCAGGCAGCCGCGGCCGACCACGACCCCCGCGCAGCCGGTCCCGGCGACCATGCGCAGGGCGTCGCCGGCGGTCCAGATGTCGCCGTTGCCGAGCACCGGGACCCCGAGCGGGGCGAGCTCGTCCACCAGCCGCGCGATCGCCGACCAGTCCGCCCGGCCGGCGTACATCTGGTCGGCGGTCCGCCCGTGCAGGGCGACCCACGCCGCCCCCTCCTGCGCCGCGGCGCGGCCCGCCTCGAGGTAGGTCAGGTGCTCGTCGTCGATGCCCTTGCGCATCTTCACGGTCACCGGCACGCGGCCGTCCGCCGCCCGCACCGCGCCGGCCACCACCGCTCGGAACAGGTCGCGCTTCCAGGGCAGCGCCGAGCCGCCCCCCTTGCGGGTGACCTTCGGCACCGGGCAGCCGAAGTTCAGGTCCACGTGGTCGGCGAGGTCCTCGACCACCACCATGCGCACGGCGGCCGCGACGATCCTCGGGTCCACGCCGTAGAGCTGCAGCGAGCGCGGGTGCTCGTCGCGGTCGAAGCGGATCAGCTGCATGGTCTCGTCGGTGCGCTCGAGCAGGGCCCGCGAGGTGATCATCTCCGAGACGTAGAGCCCAGCGCCGGACTCCCGGCACAGCCGCCGGAAGGCGCGGTTCGTGATGCCCGCCATCGGCGCGAGGACGACCGGCGGGTCGACGGCGACCCCGGCCACGACCGGCATCGGCAGCGGCTGCGCGACGCGCGGCGGGGCGAGGTGCATGGCGACCATTGTCGCCGAGTCGGGCAGGTGGCAACCCGCGCACGAGTCCGTCGTTCTGACTCGGCGTCCAGCGGCGTCGCCCGCCGTGCGCAGATGAAGCCGTCGTTCTGACTTCGCCGGCTCGGAGCAGAACGACGGATTCCTGCGCACTGAGGCCCCAGGACAGAGCTCACCACGTCGAGACCGACGGACTCCTACGCATCGCATGTGGGACTGGCTCAGGTGGCGCGGCGCAGCGACGCCCGGGCGATGCAGCCGGGGACCGGGGCTCAGCAGGTGGGCAGGCGCTCGGCGAGCCAGGTGCGCAGGCCCGCCATCGGGATCCGCTCCTGCGCCATCGAGTCGCGCTCGCGGACGGTGACGGCGCGATCCTCCAGCGAGTCGAAGTCGACCGTCACGCAGAACGGCGTGCCGATCTCGTCCTGGCGGCGGTAGCGCCGGCCGATCGCGCCGGCATCGTCGAAGTCGACGTTCCATCCCCGGCGCAGCTCGGCCGCCAGGTCGCGGGCGACCGGCGAGAGGTCGGCGTGCCGCGAGAGCGGCAGCACGGCGACCTTGACCGGCGACAGCCGCGGGTCCAGCCGGAGCACGGTGCGCTTGTCGACCCCACCCTTGGCGTTGGGCGCCTCGTCCTCGTCGTAGCCGTCGAGCAGGAACGCCAGGACGGCGCGCGTGAGCCCGGCCGCCGGCTCGATCACGTACGGGACCCAGCGCTCGCCGGTCTCCTGGTCGAAGTACGACAGGTCGACGCCGGACTTCTCCGAGTGGGTGGTCAGGTCGAAGTCCGTGCGGTTGGCGATGCCCTCGAGCTCGGCGAACTCCGAGCCCGCGAACGTGAACCGGTACTCGATGTCGACCGTGCGCTTGGAGTAGTGGCTCAGCTTCTCCTTGGGGTGCTCGAACAGGCGCATGTTCTCCGGGTTCATGCCCAGGTCCACGTACCAGTCCCAGCGCGCCTTGATCCAGTACTCGTGCCACTCCTCGTCGGTGCCCGGCTTGACGAAGAACTCCATCTCCATCTGCTCGAACTCCCGGGTGCGGAAGATGAAGTTGCCCGGGGTGATCTCGTTGCGGAAGCTCTTGCCGGTCTGGCCGATGCCGAAGGGAGGCTTCTTCCGTGAGGTGTTGGCGACGTTGAGGTAGTTCACGAAGATGCCCTGCGCGGTCTCCGGTCGCAGGTAGTGCAGCGCACCGGCGTCCTCCACCGGCCCGACCATCGTGCGCAGCATGCCGTTGAAGTCGCGGGGCTCGGTGAACTGGCCGCGGGTCCCGCAGTTGGCGCACACGACCTCCTCGAGGCCGCTGGGCACCCGGCCGTGCCGCTCCTCGAACTGCTCGAGCAGCTGGTCGGCCCGCCAGCGCCGGTGACACTGCCTGCACTCGGTCAGGGGGTCGACGAAGGCGCTGACGTGCCCGGAGGCCTCCCAGACCTGCGGGGCGAGGATCACCGAGGAGTCCAGCCCCACGACGTCGTCACGGCCACGCACGACCGACTGCCACCACTGCCGACGGACGTTCTCCTTCAGCTCCACCCCGAGCGGGCCGTAGTCCCAGGCCGAGCGGGTGCCGCCGTAGATCTCCGAGCTCGGGTACACGAAGCCGCGGCGCTTGCTGAGGTTGACGACGGCCTCGACGCGGGCGTCGGGCTTGGTCGGCTTGGCCATGGGGTCACTCCAGGATGGATCGGTGGCGGGGCGGACGATGCACGCGCCCCGGTACGCCGCCCAACCCTACCTGCCACGGCCGACCGGCTTCGGCGAGAATCTGCCCATGGCCAAGAAGCGAGTCCACCGGCCGCCGGGGTACGGCGCAGCCCCGGCGTCACCACGTCCGGCCACGAGCGGGCGGGCCGGCGGCGGCAACCGTCCCGGGTCCGCCGCACCCGTCAGCCCGGCCCGCAGCCGGCTGGAGGCGTTCAGCGCGCCGATCCTGCTGCGGATGAAGCGGCTGCCCGGGTGGCTGATCCCGGTGCTCCTCGGCGTGATGCTCTTCGTCGGCCTGGTGGTGCCCGCCCGCTGGGGTGGGATCCTGCTGGTGGTCATCGGCGGCTTCCTGCTCTGGTTGACCGCGGTCTCGTGGCCGGCGGTCAGCCCCGGCAGCCGCCTGCTGCGCATGGTCGTGAACCTCGGGGTGCTCGCCCTGGGCGTGGCCAAGATGGCCGGCCTGCTCGCGTGAGCGGCGAGGTCCTGCTCACGACCCGTCGCCTGGTCCTGCGCGGGTTCACGGCGGCCGACGCGGACCTGCTCGTGGCGCTCGATGCCGACCCGGAGGTCATGCGCTACATCACGGGCGGGATCCCGACCCCACGCGACGAGATCGTCGATGCCGTCCTGCCGGCCTGGCTGGCGATCGCCGCGGCCACCGGCGGTCGGTACGGGTTCTGGGCGGCGCTGGACCGGGCCACCGGTGCGTTCCTCGGCTGGTTCCACCTGCGTCCCGAGCCGGCCGAGGAGGTGGACCCCGAGCTCGGCTACCGGCTGCGGCGCTCGGCGTGGGGCGCCGGCCTGGCGAGCGAGGGCGCCACGACCCTGCTCGACCATGCCTTCGCCGATCCCCGGGTGCGCCGCGTGCTCGCCCAGACCATGGTCGTCAACCGCCGGTCGCGACGCGTGATGGAGCGGATCGGCATGCGGCAGGTCCGGGTGTTCCACGGCCAGTGGCCGGTGCCCATCCCCGGCGACGAGCACGGCGACGTGGAGTACGCGATCACCCGCGAGGAGTGGTCGGCGCTGCGCGCCGGTGCACCAGGGGGGAGCGCCGGGCCTCACCCTCCCACGGGGTTCGGCTCGGCACCGCCGTAGCGGCGGTCCCGAGAGGCGTACACCTCGCAGGCGTACCAGAGGTGCCGGCGGTCGAAGTCCGGCCAGAGCGTGTCGAGGAACACGAACTCGGCGTAGGCCGACTGCCAGAGCAGGAAGTTCGAGGTCCGCTGCTCGCCCGACGAGCGCACGAAGAGGTCCACGTCGGGCATGTCCGGCTCGTCGAGGTAGCCGGCGAAGACCTCCTCGTCGACGTCGTCGGGGCGCACCCTGCCGGCCTGGACGTCAGCGGCGAGGGCCGCAGCCGCGTCCGCGATCTCCGCGCGGCCGCCGTAGTTCACGCACATCGCCAGCGTCATCCCGGTGTTGTCGGCGGTCAGCTCCTCGGCCCGCTCGAGCTCGCTGATCACGCTGCCCCACAGCCGGGGCCGCCGACCGGCCCAGCGGATGCGCACACCCAGCTCGTGCAGCTGGTCGCGCCTTCGCCGGATCACGTCACGGTTGAAGCCCATGAGGAAGCGCACCTCGTCCGGGGAGCGCTTCCAGTTCTCCGTCGAGAAGGCGTAGGCCGAGAGGTAGGGCACGCCGAGCTCCAGGGCCCCGTGGACGACGTCGAGCAGGGCACCCTCCCCGGCCTCGTGCCCGGCCGTCCGCGGCAGGCCGCGGTCCCGTGCCCAGCGACCGTTGCCGTCCATCACGAGGGCGACGTGGCGTGGGACCAGCTCGGGCGGGATCGGCGGTGGCCGCACCCCCGAGGCGTGCGGCGCGGGACGGGCGGGTCCCGAGCCCGCCGGCGGCTGACCGTTGCCGTGCACCATGCGTGCATCCTCCCGCCGATCGCGGCCCGGTCGCAGCCAGGGAGAGGTCGCGGCGCGGCGCGCCCCGGGAAGCGGGGAACGCCCCGGCGGTGCGATCCTCGGGGAGTGGGCCAGGAGCAGCACGAACCGCGCCGGCCGGGCGGCACGGCGCCCGGGCCGGGCCCGGGGCATCCGGTCTGGGCCAACGCCCACCGGGTCACCGAGTTCCTCTACGTGGGCGGTTCACTGCGCAGCGGCGACGCGGATCCGGCCACGGTGCTCGGCGAGCTGCGCGGCCAGCACGGCGTGACCCACATCCTCGACTGCCGGACGGAGACCTCCGACGCACGGCTCGTCGCCGCGATCGCCCCGGAGGTCGTCTACCACCAGGCCGGCACCGAGGACGAGGCCGACGGGACCGCCGAGGGGTGGTTCGACAGCGGGGTGGCGTTCGCGCGGGAGGCACTCAAGGTGCCGGGCAGCGTGCTGCTGGCCCACTGCGCGCTGGGCCAGACCCGCGGGCCGTCCATGGCCTTCGCCGTCCTGCTCGACCAGGGCTACGACCCGGGCGAGGCGCTGCTGATGATCACCCAGGCCCGTCCCCAGGCGAAGGCGCACTACGCCGAGCACGCGCTGGAGTGGCACCTGGACCGGACCGGCGCCTCGGAGGGGGAACGGCGCGCGGCCTTCGAGTCGCTGCGCGCCGCGCGGGGCCGCACCGGCGGATGGCACCACCGCCGCCACTGACGGCGACCGCGGTCAGGCGCGCTCGACGAGCGGCAGGGACTTGAGCTGGCGCTCGAGGTGCCACTGCAGGTAGGCGGCGACCAGGCCGGACGCCTCGCGCCGGACCCGGTCGTCGGAGGCGTCGGCGAGCGCCCAGTCCCCGGCGAGCAGCGCCCCGAGCAGCTCGAGCGTCCCGGGCCGCGGGGTCGCCGATCCGGGCAGGCGGCAGGCGGGACAGAGCGCCCCACCGCCCGGCAGGCTGAAGCTGCGGTGCGGGCCCGGGGCGCCGCACCGGGCGCAGGCGGCGAACGAGGCAGCCCAGCCGGCCACGGCCAGCGAGCGGACCAGGTAGGCGTCCAGGACGAGCCCCGGTGCGTGCCCCCGCTCCGCCAGCGCCCGCAGCCCGCCCACGAGCAGCTGGAACTGCTGCACCGCCGGCTCGCGCTCCTCGGGGGTGAGCCGTTCCGCCGTCTCGCAGATGGCCTGGGCCGCCGTCCAGCGGGGGTAGTCGGCAGCGAGGTCGGCACCGAAGGAGAACAGCGACTCCGCCTGGCTGATCGAGTCCAGCGACCGGCCCGTGTGCAGCTGCACGTCGACCAGGCCCATCGGTTCCAGCCGGGCCCCGAACTTCGAGCCGGTGCGCCGGACCCCACGGGCGACCGCCCGGACACGACCGTGCTCGCGGGTGAGCAGCGTGATGATCCTGTCGGCCTCGCCGAGCGGGTGCGTGCGCAGCACCACGGCGGAGTCGCGGTACGTCGGCACCCCGTCATTCTGCGCCCCTGGCCACCGCATCGGCCGGCAACCCGCCCCCGGGTCCTCGCCGCAGCCCATCCGACCTCCTCGTGTCGCACCGGCGCCGTAGGGTGGCGCCCGTGGAGCAGCGGCCGGGGACACCGGCGTCGCAGGTCGACGACCGGCCCGCGGCCGAGTCCGGCCACGCACCCCAGCACGTCCCGTCCACGGTCACCTCGACGGTCCCACCGGCCGAGGCCGCGGCCGCGAGCACCGTCGCCGACCGGGCGGTGGCCGCGGACGGCTCGGCCCTCGGGGTGCACATGACCCTGGCCGGTCGACCGCGGCGCGAGCCGGTGCTCATCGCGTTCGACAACGCCCGGCTCTACCGCTCGGCGCTGCTCCTGGCGGCCGTCTTCCTCGCGGTGCGCCTGGCCATCTGGGCGTTCGGCCGCATCGACACCCTCCTGCTGTCCCTGCTGCTCGCCTGGTTGCTGGCGATCTCGATGGAGCCTGTGGTCGCCGCGCTCAACGCGCGCGGGCTGCGTCGGGGCGCCGCGGTGGGGATCGTGCTGGTCGGCGGGTTCCTGGTCGTCACCGCCGTGGTCGTCGCGTTCGGCGGGGCGTTCTTCTCGCAGATGGCAGCCCTCGCGCAGTCGATCCCGAACATCGCCCGCACGTTCGTCACCTGGCTCAACGAGACGTTCGGCCTCACGTTCGACCCCAACGCGCTGGCCGACACGCTCAACACGAACACCAGCCAGATCGCCAACATCGCCACGGACCTGGCCGGCGGTGTCGTGGGCATCCTGACCGCACTCGCCGGCTGGATCTTCCAGCTCGCGGCCGTTGCGCTCTTCGCGTTCTACTTCGCCGCGGACGGCCCGCGGCTGCGGCGTTCCGTGGGCCGGCTGATGCCGGCAAGCCGGCAGGAGGTCTTCGTCACGGTCTGGGACACCACGGTGACCAAGACCGGCGGCTACGTCGTCAGCAAGGCCCTGCTGGCGCTGATCTCGACGGTGGCCCACGCCCTGGCGTTCGCCTGGCTGGACGTCCCCTACTGGCTGCCGATGGCGCTCTGGGTGGGGGTCACCAGCCAGTTCCTGCCGGTCATCGGCACCTATCTCGGCATCGCGCTGCCACTGCTGGCCACGGTCTTCACGGAGCCGCGGACCGCGCTGGTCATCGTCATCTTCGCGACGCTGTACCAGCAGCTGGAGAACTACATCCTCGTGCCGCGCGTGAGCCGGCGGACCATGGACATCCACCCGGCCGTCGCGTTCGCCTCCGTCGTCGTGGGCATCGCGCTGTTCGGCTGGATCGGCGGCCTGGTCGCGATCCCGCTGACGGCCGTGATCGTCTCGGTCGCCTCGGCCTACGGCCACCGCTACGAGTTGATCCCCGAACTCGCGGAGCTCGAGGCCGGGGAGCTCGTCGCACCGCTGTCCAGGGCGGGATCCGACCCCGCCGCACCGCTGTCCGGGGCGGGACCCGACCCCGCCGCACCGCTGTCCAGGGCGGGATCTGACCCCGCCGCACCGCTGTCCGGGGCGGGACCCGACGCCGCCGCACGCTGAACGGCCGGGACCCGACGCCGCCGCACGCTGAACGGCCGATGCCCGCGGACTCGCGCGGGTCGCCGGGGGCGGCTCGGTTCCGGGCAGCCGGGCACGCGCGTCAGGGCTGGGCCGAGCGCCCGGTCAGAAGCCGAGCCGGCGCAGCTGCTTCGGATCGCGCTGCCACTCCTTGGCCACCTTGACGTGCAGGTCGAGGTACACCGGCGTGCCGAGCATCGCCTCGATCGCCGCCCGGGCCCGGCTGCCCACCTCGCGCAGTCGCGCGCCCCTGGCGCCGATCACGATCGCCTTCTGGGACGGCCGCTCGACGTAGAGGTTGGCGAAGACGTCGAGCAGCGGACGGTCCTCGGGACGTCCCTCGCGTGGCGCCATCTCCTCGACCACCACGGCGATCGAGTGCGGCAGCTCGTCGCTGACCCCCTCGAGCGCCGCCTCCCGGATGAGCTCGGCCACGAGGATCGACTCCGGCTCGTCGGTGAGCTCGCCCGCCGGGTAGAGCGGCGGGCCCTCCGGCAGCGCGGCGACCAGCTCGGCCACCACGTCCTCGAGCTGGCGCCCGGTGGTGGCCGAGACCGGCACGACCGCAGCCCAGGCCACCCCGGCCTCCTCACCGAGTGCGCCGACGGCGGCCAGCTTCTCGGCAAGGGCAGCGCGGCTGACCGCGTCCGTCTTGGTCACCAGCGCGAGCACGGGGGTGCGACGGCCACCCCGCGTGGCCCCCGCCAGGCGCGACGCGATGCGCCGGTCGCCGGGGCCGATCGACTCGTCGGCCGGCAGGCACAGGGCGATGGCGTCGACCTCGGCCCACTGCTCCTCGACCATGGCGTTGAGCCGCTCGCCGAGCACCGTGCGCGGCCGGTGGATGCCCGGCGTGTCCACCAGCACCACCTGCGCCTCGGGCCGGTGGATGATCCCGCGGATCACGCGACGGGTCGTCTGCGGCTTGCTCGAGGTGATGGCGACCTTCTGGCCGACGAGGGCGTTGGTCAGGGTCGACTTGCCGGCGTTGGGCCGACCGACGATCGCGACGAACCCGCTGCGGTGCCCGGCCGGGCCCGGGTCGACCGTCACGCGCGCCCCTCGCCGGCACTGTCGGGCGACCCGGCACTGCCGTTCGAGCCCGTCCCGGCGACCTGCGCCCCGTTCGTCCGACCGCTTGCCTCGGCCGCGGCCTCCCGCTCCAGGGGCTCGGCGAGGATCGTCGTCACGCGGTTGCGCCGGCCGGCCGCCTGCTCGGCGGTGAGCACCCAGCCGTGCTCCCGGATCGAGGTGCCGGGCACGGCCACCTTGCCCAGTCGCTTGGCGATGAGGCCGGCGATGGTGTCGACCCCCTCCTCGTCGGCGTCGATCTCGAAGCCGAGCAGGTCCGCGGCGTCCTCGACGTGCATCCGAGCGCTCAGCCGCAGCCCGCCCCCGGGCAGCCGCTCGAGCTCCGGGACCTCGGTGTCGTACTCGTCGGTGATCTCGCCGACGATCTCCTCGAGCACGTCCTCGATCGTGACCAGCCCAGCCGTGCCGCCGTACTCGTCGATGGCGATGGCCAGGTGCACGCGCCGGCTCTGCAGGTCGCGGAGCAGGTCGTCGACGAGCATCGAGTCCGGCACGAAGGTGGCCGCGCGCATCCGCGAGTCGATGCGCTCGTGGCTCTCGGCGTCGCGGTGCTCGAAGATCCGCCGGACGACGTCCTTGAGGTAGAAGACCCCGACCACGTCGTCGGGGCCCTCACCGATGACGGGGATGCGCGAGTAGCCGGAGCGCAGCGCCAGCGACATCGCCTGGCGCAGGGTCTTGTGGCGCTCGATCCAGACCATCTCCGTGCGCGGGACCATCACCTCGCGCACCCGGGTGTCGCCGAGCTCGAAGACCGAGTGCAGCATCGCGGCGTCGTCGTCGTCGATCACCTGGTCGGCCTCGGCGAGGTCCAGCAGCTCGCGGAGCTCCGCGGCCGAGGAGAAGGGCCCCTCCCGGTAGCCACGACCGGGGGTCAGGGCGTTGCCGAGCAGGATCAGCAGCGACACGAGCGGGCCCAGCACGGTCGCCGCGGCCATCGCGAACCTGGCCGAGCGCAGGGCGATCCGGTCGGCGTGCTGGCGGCCCAGCGTGCGCGGCGCCACCCCGAGTGCCACGTACATGACCACGGTCATGATGGCCAGCGCGATCCCCAGGCCGGCCAGCGGTCCCCACGCCGGCGCCTCGACGCACAGGTACGTGACCAGGGCCGTGGCGGCCACGGCGAACGTCGTGTGCAGGAACAGCACGACGTTGACGTACCGGGCGCGCTCCTCGATGAGGTCACGCAGGCGATCGGTCGCCGCGCCGGGCCGCTCCCGGACGAGCTCCTCGACCCGGCTGCGGGAGACCCGGCCGATGGCGGTCTCCGCGGCCACGAGCAGGAACGCGAGCAGCACGCAGACGATCGCCACCGCCAGCAGCGTCCAGTCCAGGTCGCTCACCGGTCGGCCCCCTCCCTGTCGGCGGCTGCCCGCCCGCCTGCGGTCCGCCAGGCGGCGAGCAGCGCGTCCTGCAGGGCGAACATGACGGCGTGCTCCGCGGGCTCGGCATGGTCGTGGCCCAGCAGGTGCAGGATGCCATGGGTCAGCAGCAGCTCGAGCTCCGCCCGCGTCCCGTGCCCGGCGGCTGCGCCCTGCTCGGCGGCCACGGCCGGGCACAGCACCACGTCACCCAGCACGCCGGGCTGCGGGGCCGCACCGGGCTCGGGCACCCGCAGCTCGTCCATCGGGAAGCTGAGCACGTCGGTGGGCCCGGGCAGGTCCAGCCACTGCTCGTGCAGCGCGGCCATCTCCTCGGGGTCGACCAGGCTGATCGCCAGCTCGGTGTCGTCGTGCAGGCCGAGGTGGGCCAGCAGGAAGCCGGCCTGGGTCACGAGCGCGGAGGGGTCGACCCCGGCCGCACCCGTGGCCCCGGGCGAGGTCCGGTCGTCGACCTCGACGGGGGCCATCAGCGGCGCCGCTGGGTGGCGCGCGAGCTCGGTCGCGGTCCGCGTCGCCCGGCGTCCTGCGCCTCGTCCCACCGGCCGTAGGCCTGCACGATGTCGGTGACGAGGCTGTGCCGCACGACGTCGTGGGCGTTGAGGTGGCAGAAGCTCACGTCCCGCACGTCGACCAGGATCCGCTGCACCACCTTGAGTCCCGATTCCGTGCCGCCGGGCAGGTCCACCTGCGTGACGTCGCCGGTCACCACCATCGTGGAGCCGAACCCCAGCCGGGTGAGGAACATCTTCATCTGGTCCGGCGAGGTGTTCTGGGCCTCGTCCAGGATCACGAACGCGTCGTTGAGGGTGCGCCCGCGCATGTACGCCAGGGGTGCCACCTCGATGGTGCCGGAGGTGAGCAGGCGGGGGATCGAGTCGGGATCGAGCATGTCCCGCAGCGCGTCGTAGAGCGGGCGCAGGTACGGGTCGATCTTCTCGGACAGCGTCCCGGGCAGGTACCCCAGCCGCTCGCCGGCCTCCACGGCCGGGCGGGTGAGCACGATCCGGTTGACCCGCTTGGCCTGCAGGGCCTGCACGGCCTTCGCGACCGCCAGGTAGGTCTTGCCGGTGCCCGCCGGGCCGATCCCGAACACGATCGTGTGCTGGTCGATCGCGTCCACGTAGCGCTTCTGGTTCAGGGTCTTGGGTCGGATCGTGCGGCCCCGGTTGCTCAGGATGTTGGCCGTGAGCACCTCGGCCGGACGCTCCTCGGGTGCTGCCCGGAGGATGCCCAGGGCCCGGCGGGCGGCGTCGGGGCTCATGCCCTGGCCGGTGCGCACGATGGAGACGATCTCGTCGAAGAGCCGCTCGGCCAGGTGCAGGTCGGTGGCCGCGCCGGTGAGGCTGATCTGGTTGCCGCGGACGTGGATGTCCACGCCGGGGAACTCCGCCTCGATGGTGCGGAGCACCTCGTCGCCGACGCCGACGACGGCGACCATGTCCAGGCTTGCGGGGACGACCACGGTGTGCTGGATGCGCGCGGGGCGCAGGGAGGGCTCAGTCATGTCGGCTCAAGGGTATGGCCGGATGGGCCCCTGGGCCGCCACGGCCGAAGCGCCCCCCATCCGATTCGATCCAACTCCGGGTGCGGGCACGCCGATCCGCTCCAACTCTGCGGGCGCGCGGCGCGCGCGAACCTGGATCGCATCTGGTGCTCAGCCGGGGGGCCAGTGGTGCGCCCGGCCGCCGAGGACGTGCGCGTGCAGGTGGTGGACGGTCTGGCCGGCCAGGCTGCCCGTGTTGATCACGACCCGGTACCCGTCGGCGAGGCCCTCCATCTCGGCGACCCTGGCGCACTGGGTGATGACGTCGGCGGCGATGGCCGGGTCCACCGCGAGGGCCTCGTCGAGGTTCGCCACGTGCGTGGTCGGCACCACGAGGACGTGCGTCGGCGACACCGGCGCGACGTCGCGGAAGGCCACGGTGGTCTCGGTCCGGTCGACGATGGTCGCCGGGATCTCGCCGGCCGCGATCTTGCAGAACAGGCAGTCGTTCATGGCGCCATCCTGCCCCAGCCCGTGGCTCCCCGCCGATGCCCGCGGCACGTCGCCCGGGTCCCGCTCGCCGGGCCCCGACGCTCGGCCCCCCGGAGGCCCCGGACCCGGCGCACCAGCGTGTGTCCGATCGGGGCTTCCGCGTACGGTTCCGTCGTTCCCCTGGCCCGGCAGACGCCTCGATCCTGGTCGCGCACTCGAGACCGGCGGAATGGCCACGTCCACGAGCCTGAGAACGACGGGCTCGAACGCGACCCCCGGAGACGGGCCGCGTGGCGGTGCCCCAGAACGACGGGCTCGTGCGCGTCGGTGCGCCCACTCAGTCCCAGCGGGACGTGCGCGCGAGCACGATCCCGGCGGCGACCGTCCCGGCGGTCGATGTGCGCAGGACGCTGGGGCCCAAGCGCACGGCCCGCGCCCCGACCCCCGCGAGCGCGGCGAGCTCCTCGGGCGCCACTCCGCCCTCGGGCCCGACGACCAGCACGATGTCCCCTGTCTCGGGGAGCACTGCGGACCCGAGCGGCTCGCCGGCCTCCTCGTGCAGCACGAACGCCGCCGCGGATGCTGCGACGCGGGTGAGCACGTCGGCGGTGCTGGCCAGCGGCGCCACCTCCGGGAGCCGGGCGCGACGCGCCTGCTTGCCGGCGGCCCGTCCCGCCGCCACCCACCTCGCCCGGCCCCGCTCGGCCCGCTCCCCCACCCAGCGCGCGACGCAGCGCTGCGCGGCCCACGGCACGATCACGTCCACGCCCACCTCGGTGAGCGTCTCGACGGCGACCTCGCCGCGCTCGCCCTTGGGCAGCGCCTGGACCACGACCAGGCGCGGGACGGGGGCGGGCTCGGCGACACGGTCGAGCACCCGGGCGAGCAGGGCCTCGCGGCCGTCCAGCGCCTCGACCACGACCCGCAGCAGCGCGCCCCGGCCATCGGCGAGGTCGATGCGCTCCCCCACGGCCGTGCGCGCCACCGCCACCGCGTGCCGGCCCTCAGGACCGTCCAGGCGCACGAGGGACCCGGTCGGGGACGCCGCGGCGACCTCGGGCGCGACGAGGTACAAGGCCGCGCTCATCGCCCGCTGAACGCGTCCTTGATCCGCGAGAACAGGCCCTGCTGCTCGGGCGACTGGAAGGCCGTGGTGCTCTCCACCTGCTCCTCGCCGCGGAGCACCGCGAGCTCGCGCAGCAGCTCCTCCTGGCGGGCGTCGAGCCGGCTCGGGGTCTGGACGTCGACGTGCACGAGCAGGTCGCCCCGGCCCGAGCCGCGCAGGTGCGGGACCCCCCGGCCGCGCAGCGTCACCACGTGCCCGGGCTGGGTGCCGCGGCGGATCTCCACCTCCTCGACGCCGTCGAGGGTCTCCAGCGACAGCACGGTGCCCAGGGCGGCGGCCGTCATCGGCAGGGCCACCGAGCAGTGCAGGTCGTCGCCGCGCCGCTGGAACAGCGGGTGCGGCCGCGTGGTCACCTCCACGTAGAGGTCGCCCGCCGGCCCGCCGCCCGGGCCGACCTCCCCCTCCCCGGAGAGCTGGATCCGGGTGCCGTCGTCGATGCCGGCCGGGATCTTGACCTTGAGCGTACGGCGGGTGCGCACCCGGCCCTCGGCGCTGCACTCCGGGCAGGGGTGCGGGATCACGGTGCCGAATCCCTGGCACTGGGGGCACGGCCGCGACGTCATGACCTGGCCCAGGAACGAGCGTTGCACGGACTGGATCTCCCCGCGGCCGCGGCACATCGAGCACTCGGTCGGCTGGTAGCCCGGCGCGCACCCCGTGCCGGTGCAGCTGGGGCAGACCAGGGCGGTGTCGACCTGGATCTCCTTGACCGCGCCGAACGCCGCCTCGGCCAGGTCGATGGTGACGCGGATCAGCGCGTCCTGCCCGCGGCGCACGCGTGGCTTCGGCCCACGGGCCTGCCCGCCGCCGAAGAAGGCGTCCATGATGTCGCCGAATCCGAAGCCCGCCGCGCCGCCCGGGCCGAAGGGGCTGCCGCCCGGGCTGCGCGGATCGGCACCCAGGTCGTACATCTGGCGCTTCTCCGGGTCCGAGAGCACCTCGTAGGCCGCGGTGACCTCCTTGAACCGCTCCTGGGTCGCGGGATCGGGATTCACGTCCGGGTGCAGCTCGCGGGCCAGCTTGCGGTACGCGCGCTTGATCTCGTCCTGCGTCGCGTCCCTCGGCACGCCGAGCATGGCGTAGTAGTCGTTGGCCACGGGCTCCAGTCCTTATTCGGTGCGCAGCAGCTGGCCGAGGTACCGGGCCACGGCCCGCACCGACGCCATCGTGCTCGGGTAGTCCATGTGGGTCGGGCCGACCACGCCCAATCGGGCCACCATGTCCTGGTGGGGGCCGTAGCCGGCGCTCACGACGGAGGTGCCGCTCATGCCCGCCACCGGGTTCTCGTGGCCGATGGTCACCGTGATGTCGGCGCGGGTCTCGCCCAGCAGGCGCAGCAGCACCATCTGCTCCTCGAGCGCCTCGAGCACCGGCTGCAGGGTGCCGAAGCCGTCGACGTAGCGGGCGAGGTTCGCCGTGCCGCCGAGCACCACGCGCTCCTCGTGCCGCTCCACCACGGACTCCAGCAGGCTGGCCAGCACGACGGACACGGTGGGCCGGCTCACCTCGTCGAAGCGGTCGGGCAGCTCGGCGATCCGTTCGGCGACACTGGTGAAGGCACGACCGCCGACCGCCTCGTTGAGGTCCATCCGCAGCCGCCCGAGGGTGGCGTCGTCCAGTGAGGCGGGGACCTCGACGACGCGCTGCTCGATGCGGCCGGTGTCGGCGATGAGCACCAGCAGCAGGCGGTGCTCGCTGAGCGTGACGAGCTCGACGTGCCGGACCGCCGAGCTGGTCAGCGAGGGGTACTGCACGAGCGCCACCTGCCGGGTCAGCTGGGCCAGCAGGCGCACGCTGCGCCCCATCACGTCGTCGAGATCGACCGCGCCCTCGAGGAAGCGCTCGATCGCCCGCCGCTCCGCCGGGCTCAGCGGCTTGACCTGCGACAGCCGGTCCACGAACAGCCGGTAGCCCTTGTCGGTGGGGATGCGCCCCGCGCTGGTGTGCGGCTGGGCGATGAACCCCTCCTCCTCCAGGACGGCCATGTCGTTGCGGATCGTCGCCGGCGAGACCCCGAGGGCGTGCCGCTCGACGAGGGCCTTGGAGCCGACCGGCTCGTGCGTCGCCACGTAGTCCTCGACGATGGCGCGCAGCACGGCGAGCTTGCGTTCGTCCAGCATCTGCGGCCTCCTCCCACGGGCGTCGGGACCGACGTTGGCACTCGAACGGCCGGAGTGCCATTCTACGCCGCGGCGGGACCGCCGCCAGATCCTGCACGCCCCCGCGCCCGCCGGGCGATGGGACCCGGACCCGACCACAATCGAGCCATGCTGATCGTGCATGTCGACGTCCACGTGGTCCCCGAGCAGCTCGAGGCGTTCCTCGCCGCGACCCGCGCCAACGCGGCAGCCTCGCTCACCGAGCCCGGCGTGCTGCGCTTCGACGTGGTGGCGGACCTGGCCGACCCCGCCCACGTCGTGCTCGTCGAGGTGTACCGCGACGAGGCCGCGTCGGCGGCCCACAAGGAGACGACGCACTACGCCACCTGGCGCGACGCGGTGGCGTCCATGATGGCCGCGCCCCGGTCGTCGGTGAAGTTCGCCGCCGTCGTGCCGCGCGAGCCGGACCGGTGGGCGACGCCCGCGTGAGTGGGTCCCGCACGACGGTCCCGGGCCGCGCCGGGGCCGCTCCCCGTGCGTGTCCTGGCTGCGAACCGGTTGCCGGTCGGCAGCCATGACCCAGGCGTTCGAGCTGGCCCTCCCGGCGCGCCTGAGCTTCGGCGCCGGCCGCGCGGCCGACCTGCCCACCGTCGTCGCCGGCCACGGCCGACGCGTCCTGGTGGTGACCGGCGGGACCCCCGGCCGGGTGGAGGACGTGCTGGCTCCCGTGCGGGCGGGCATGGCCGCCGTCGCAGTCGTGCCAGTGGCCGGCGAGCCCACCGTGGAGGACGCCCGTGCGGCCACCCGGGCCGGCCGGGGCATCGATGCCGACGTGGTCCTGGCCGTCGGGGGCGGGAGCCCGATCGACCTGGCCAAGGCAGCCGCGATGCTGCTGGCCAACGGCGGTGATCCGATGGACTACCTCGAGGTGGTCGGCCGGGGCCAGCCCATCACGCGGGACCCGCTGCCCCTCGTCGCCGCCCCGACCACCGCGGGGACGGGCGCCGAGGTGACGGCCAACGCCGTCCTCGGCGTGCCGGAGCACGGGGTCAAGGTGAGCCTGCGCCATCCCCGGATGGTGCCGCGCCACGCCGTCGTGGACCCCGCGCTCACGCTGGACTGCCCGCCCGCGGTGACGGCCGCCTCGGGCATGGATGCGCTCACCCAGTGCCTCGAGCCCTACGTCTCGAACCGCGCCAACCCCGTCACCGACGGGTGGGCGCGCACCGGCCTGCTCGCCGCGGGGCGCTCCCTGCGGGTCGCGCACCGGGACGGCGCGGACCTGGCCGCGCGCACCGACATGGCCCTGTGCTCGACGCTCGGTGGGCTCGCGCTGGCCAACGCCAAGCTGGGCGCGGTGCACGGGTTCGCAGGCGTGCTCGGCGGGCTCTCCGGCGCCTCCCACGGGGCGGTCTGCGCCGCCCTCCTCACGCCCGTGTGCCGGGCGAACCTGGCCCGCGCCGACGCCGACCTGCGCGGCCGGTTCGACGCGGTCGCCCGCTGGCTCACCGGCGATGCCGGGGCGCTCGCCGAGGACGGCGTGGCCTGGCTCGACCGCCTCGTCGATGACCTCGGCATCCCGCCGCTGGCGGCCCATGGCCTGACCGCACGGCAGGCTGAGGAGGTCGTCGCGATGGCGGCACGGGCGAGCAGCATGCAGGGCAACCCGGTGCCGCTCACGACCGAGGAGCTCACGGATGTCTACCTCGCGGCCCTCGAGGGCCGCTAGGGTCCCGGGGATCGCCGCGCGCCCCCAGGAGGTTCCCCCCGTGTTCGATCGCTACGGACCCGATGTGCTGGCCGCCGGCCGCCATCCCCGGGCGCCACGGGTCCACGAGGTGCCCGGCGAGCCGGGACTGGTCGTGGAGTGCGCGTCCTCCGGCTGGTGCGGGGCCGTGATCGGCTGGGAGCGGACGACGGGGGGCTGGGCGGTCCTGCTCGAGGACCGCCTGGGGGTCCGGCGGCTGTTCCCGGCCGAGCCGGCCGCGTTCCTGCTCGAGGGCCGTCCCGCGACGCTCGTCCGGCCGGTGGCGCCGGGCGCGCCCGCCGCGCCGGCCCGCACCGCGTCCGGATCGATCGCCGCCCCGCGCGGTCCGGCCCGTGTGGCGCGCGCCTCGCGCATCTGGGTGGAGGGCCGGCACGACGCCGAGCTGGTCGAACGGGTCTGGGGCGACGACCTGCGCGAGGTCGGCGTCGTGGTCGAGCCGCTCGGCGGGATCGACGAGCTCGTCGGCCGGGTGGCCGCGTTCGCCCCGGGACCCGATCGGCGCCTCGTGGTGCTCGTCGACCACCTCGTGCCCCGGTCGAAGGAGTCGCGCATCGCGGCGGAGGTGGAGCAGCGGTGGGCACCACACGTACGCGTCCTCGGCCACCCCTACGTCGACGTGTGGCAGGCGGTGAAGCCCCGTGCGGTCGGCATCGAGGCGTGGCCGGTCGTGCCGCCGGGCCGACCGTGGAAGGCCGGCGTCTGCGCAGCCCTGGGGTGGCCGCGGGACGAGGCTGCCGCGTGGCGCCGGATCCTCGGCTCGGTGCGCAGCTACGCCGACCTGGACCCCGCCCTGCTGGCCCGGGTCGAGGAGGCGATCGACCTCGTCACGGGGCCGAGCGGGTGACCACGCTCCCGCGGCGGGGGGACCTCCCGCGTCCGCGGACCGCTCGGGCGTAGCCTGCAGGCGCTGTCGCGATCGAAGGAGCGCCAATGACCCAGCCGCCCACCCCGCCGGACGAGCCCGTCGGCGGAGCCCTCACCCCCGAGCCGGAGGACGCCGGCACGACACCGCCCCCGCCGCCCCCGCCGCCTCCGCCCCCCGGCCAGTCCCAGGGGTTCCCACCTCCACCGCAGCCCTCCTCCGGTGACCAGCCGGGCGCGTTCCCACCCCCACCGCCGCCCCCATCGGGTGGCCAGCAGCCGTCGTTCCCGCCGCCCGGCGCGTACCCGCCACCTCCGCCGGCGCCCGGCGCCTACCCGCCACCGGGCGGGGCGTTCCCCGCGGCCTTCCCGCCCGGCCCGGGCGGCTACGCGACGAGTGGCGTGAAGCCGCACCGCGGCGCGGTCGTCCTCGGCCTGGCGATCGCCGGCATCCTGTGCTGCGCGCCCCTCGCGTTCGTCGCGTTCTTCCTGGGGCGGGCCGATCTCGCCGAGATCGACGCCGGACGCATGGACCCCAGCGGCCGCGGGACGACCAACGCCGGGCGGATCATCGGCCTGGTCGGCATGGTGCTGTTCGTGGTGCAGCTGCTGTTCCTGGCGCTGAACTGGGGCAGCCTGACGAACGTGTGACGGCATCTGGTGGGGCGGCTGCGGCCGTCCCACCAGGCCCGGCCGGGATGTGACGCGCCTGGACGGACGGTCAGGGCACCAGCCTGCGCACGACCGCGTCGGCGAGCAGCCGGCCGGTGCGGGTCAGCACGAGGCGGTCGGCGCGCCGCCGTGCCAGCCCCTCGTCGATGACCGCGTCCACCTGCGCCCGGCCCGACTCGGGGACCAGCGCCAGCGGCAGCCCCTCGGCCAGGCGCACCCGCAGCAGCACCTCCTCGAGCGCCCGGTCCTCCCCGCCGAGCACCTCACGCCCGACCGCCGGGGACTCCCCCGCCTGCACCCGGGCGACGTACGCCGCCGGGTGCTTGACGTTCCACCACCGGGTGCCCGCCACGTGGCTGTGCGCACCCGGCCCGACACCCCACCAGTCGTCCCCGTGCCAGTAGCCGAGGTTGTGCCGGCACTCCTCGCCCGGCCGGGCCCAGTTCGACAGCTCGTACCAGGGCAGGCCGGCACCGCCGAAGCGCTCGTCGGCGTGCTCGTACATGTCGGCCATCAGGTCATCGTCGGGTGCCGCGATGCTCCCCCGCCGCACGGCAGCCGCCAGCCGGGTGCCCTCCTCGACGATGAGCGCGTACGCCGACACGTGGCCGACCCCGGCGCCCAGCGCCGCCTCGACGGTCATCGCCCAGTCGGCCAGCGACTCCCCCGGCGTACCGTAGATGAGGTCCAGGCTGATCCGGTCGAAGCCCGCCGCCCGGGCCCACTCGACCGACCGAGCCGCGGCACCCGGGGTGTGCGTGCGCTCCAGGACGGCGAGCACGTGCGGCACAGCGCTCTGCATCCCGAACGAGATCCGCGTGAACCCGGACTCCCGCAGCGCCGCCAGTCCCGCCGGGTCGACCGAGTCGGGGTTCGCCTCGAGCGTCACCTCCGCCCCGGGCGCCAGGCCGAACGCGTCGTCGATCCGGCGCAGCACCGAGGCGAGGGACGCCGGCGGGAGCAGTGTCGGCGTCCCACCGCCCACGAAGACCGTCCGCACGGGCACGTCGCGGTCGCCGAGGACCCGTCGGGCGACCGTGAGCTCCGCGGCCAGGTGTCCGGCGAAGGTCGTCCGGTCCACGCCCGGGGCGCCGGCGAGCTCGGGGGCCGTGTAGGTGTTGAAGTCGCAGTACCCGCAGCGCGTGGCGCAGAACGGCACGTGGACGTAGATGCCGAACGGGCGCTCGCCCCAGGCTGCCGCCGAGGCGTCCGGCAGCGCCCCGTCCGACGGTGGGACCTCGCCGGTCGGCTGCTGCGGCACCGCACCATTCTCGCCGACCGGGATCGCGCCCCGGGTTACCGTGTGCGCATGGAGCGGGGACCTGCGGTCGCACGGCTGTCCGGGCGTGCCGGGGTGGTCGCCGTCCTGCTCGCCGGGACGGTGCTGGCGGGCTGCGCCGGGACCCCGGAGCCGCTGCCCACGATCGGCTCGCCGGAGCCGGCGGCCACCGAGGTCCTGCTCGCGGCAGATCGGCCCGCGCAGCTCGCCGCCGCGTGGGACCTCACCGGCGCGGAGCTGCCGGCCGACTGGCCCGACGTGCCCCTGCCGCGCGGCACGCAGGTGGTCACGGCCTACGCGATCGGAACGGAGCCCCGGCGCACCTGGACGGCCACGTTCGTGGCCGACCGCGGCACCGCGCTGGACCTGGCCGCCCCGGTGGTGGGGGCCATGCGGGAGCGGGACTTCATCCCGATCGCCGAGTACGTGGGGCCCGCCGCCACGAACACCGGCCTGTACAGCTTCGCCGCACCCAGCTTCGCTGTGTACGTGGTGCTGGGCGAGGACGACGGCCGGCCCAACCTGGTGATCACGGTGCGGGGTACCGCCACCCTGCCCCCCGGCCCTGGGGGCCCCGGATCGGGGATCGGTCCGGCGCCGACCCCGAGCATCGAGGCGGGCTCGGCCGGGCCGGACAGCCGGCCGGTCCCGCCGGCGGCGAGTCCCTAGCCCCAGCGGCTGATCCGAGCCGGAGCCGGGGACGGCTCGGACACGGCGCGGCCCCACCCGATGCGCTCGGATGGGGCCCGCCGTCGCGGTGAGCTCAGCTCTCGTACATCTTGTCCAGCAGGTCGGCGAAGTGCTCCTCGACGACCTTGCGCTTGACCTTCAGGCTCGCGGTGAGCTCGCCCTCCTCCTCGGAGAGGTCGCGCGGCAGGATCGTGAACCGCTTGATCGTCTCCCACCGGTTGAGCTGGCTGTTCAGCGTGTCGATGTCGGCCTGGATGCGCGCGTGGACCTCCGGGGACTGCGTCATCGCCGCGAAGTCGCCGGTCAGGCCGGCCTCGGCGGCGAACTTCTCCAGCGCCTCCGGGTCCAGCGAGACCAGCGCGGTGGCGTAGTTGCGGTTGTTGGCGTGGACCACGAGGTTGGAGGCCAACGGCGAGATCACCTTGAACTGCGCGGCGATCTGGCCCGGGGCGATGTACTTGCCGCCCGAGGTCTTCACCAGGTCCTTCTTGCGGTCGGTGATCTTCAGCCGGCCCTGTTCGTCGAGCACCCCGATGTCACCGGTGGCCAGCCAGCCGTCGGGCAGCAGCGCCTCGGCGTTGGCCTCGGGCAGGTTCCAGTAGCCGCGCATGACGTGCGGGCCCCGCAGCAGGACCTCGCCGTCCTCGGCGATCCGCACCTGGGTGCCCGGGAAGGGCTGGCCGACGGTGCCGAACGCCATGTCGTCGGGACGGACGATGCAGGCGGCTGCGGTGTTCTCGGTGAGCCCGTAGCCCTCGATGATCGGCAGGCCGGCCGCGTCGAACCAGCGCGCGACGTCGCCGTTGAGCGCGGCCGAGCCCGACACGAAGAGCCGGACGCGCCCGCCGGTGAGCGCCTTGATCTTGGAGAAGACGAGCTTGTCGGCCAGCCCGAGCTGCACCCCGGCGAGCGGCCCGGCCGACTGACCGGCGCGCTGCTTGGCCTTGATGGCCGCGGAGGTCGAGAAGGCCCAGTCGAAGATCTTCGCCTTGGCCCCGCCGCCGGCCTTGGCCTTGGCGTTGGCACCCTGGTAGATCTTCTCGAAGATGCGCGGCACGCCGGCCATCACGGTCGGGCGCACGACGGGCAGGTTCTCCACGATCTTCGGCACCCGGCCGTCGGTGTAGGTCACGAAGCCGATCTGGTACTGCGCGGCGAGGAGCACCTTGCCGAACACGTGCGACAGCGGCAGCCACAGGAAGTGCACGTCGTCGGGCACCAGGATCCCCAGCGCCTCGATGCTGGAGGCCTGGAACACCCAGTTGCTGTGCGGCAGCACGACGCCCTTGGGCCGGCCGGTCGTGCCCGAGGTGTAGATCATCGTGGCCAGCGTCGACGGCTGGATCTGCCCGACCCGGTCCTCGATCGCACGGCCGTCCTCGGCCAGCCTCGCCACGCCGAGCTCGCGCAGCTGCGCCCAGGAGATGACGAAGTCGCCGTCGCCCTCGCCGTCGATCAGGATGATCTTGGTGAGCTCGGGGATCTGGCCGCGCTGGGACAGCGCCTTCTCGGCCTGCTTGGCGTCCTCGGCGATCAGGAACCGGGCACCGGAGTCGTTCATGATGTACGAGAAGTCGTCGTCCGAGGTGCTCGGGTAGATCGTGGTGTTCGCACCACCGGCCAGCATGACGGCGGCGTCGGCGAAGATCCACTCGGTCCGCGTGCTGCTGGCGATCGCGACGCGGTCCTCGAGGTCGAGGCCCAGCGCGAGCAGGCCGGCGCCGAGCTTCATCATCTCGTCCCCGGCCTCCCGCCACGTCATCGTGGACCAGGAGCCGTCCGTCGGGCTGGCGAACGCCGGACGATCCGGGGTGGCCGCGACCCGATCCAGGATCAGCCGGCTCAGGTTGGCGGCGGACGGGGGCAGCGGGGTGTCCAAGGATCCGGCGATCTGGGTCATGCAGGGCCTCCAGGCTGGGGTATGGGGACAGCAGGGAACGTCGAAGGTGACGTAGGACACTCTGCCGCCCGGGCCCGGGGCTGGCAACCTCAACGCGCCGCAGGTTTCAGGAAAAGTACGACAGGTCAGGCGATTCGCGACCCCGGGCAAGCCCGGCGTGATCCCACGCGGGCTGCCCCCGACGCTGCGTGGGCAGCCCGCTGCGGTGCCGTCACTCCTTGTACATGGCCTCCAGCAGCTCGGCGAAGTGCTCCTCGACGACCTTGCGCTTGACCTTCAGGCTCGCGGTGAGCTCGCCGGCCTCCTCCGAGAGGTCCCGATCGAGGATCGTGAACTTCTTGATCGTCTCCCACCGGTTGAGCTGGCTGTTGAGCGTGTCGATGTTGGCCTGGATCACCGCGCGCACCTCGGGCGTCTGCGACAGCGTGGCGAAGTCACCCGTCAGGCCCTTCTCGGCGGCGAACTTCTCCAGCGCCTCCGGGTCCAGCGAGACCAGCCCCGTGGCGTAGTTGCGGTCGCTGGCGTGCACGACGAGGTTGGACGCCAGCGGCGAGATCACCTTGAACTGCGCGGCGATCTGCCCCGGGGCGATGTACTTGCCGCCCGAGGTCTTCACCAGGTCCTTCTTGCGGTCGGTGATCTTCAGCCGGCCCGCCTCGTCGAGCTCGCCGATGTCACCGGTGGCCAGCCAGCCGTCGGGCAGCAGGGCCTCGGCGTTGGCCTCCGGCAGGTTCCAGTAGCCCTGCATGACGTGCGGGCCCTTGAGCAGGACCTCGCCGTCCTCGGCGATCCTGACCTGGGTGCCGGGCAACGGGGAGCCGACCTTGCCGAAGACGATGTCCTCTGGCCGGACGACGCACGCGGCGGCGCTGTTCTCGGTCAGGCCGTAGCCCTCGAGGATCGGCAGGCCGGCCGCGTCGAACCACCGGGCGACGTCGCCGTTGAGCGCGGCCGAGCCCGACACGAACAGCCGCACGCGCCCCGAGAAGGCCCAGTCGAAGATCTTCGCCTTGGCCCCGCCGCCGGCCTTCGCCTTGGCGTTGGCGCTCTGGTAGATCTTCTCGTAGATCCGGGGGACGCCGGCCATGACCGTCGGCTGCACCTTCGGCAGATTCTCGACGAGCTTGGGCACCCGGCCGTCGCAGTAGGTCGGCATCCCCACCTGGTAGGCGGCCGCGATGAGGACCTTGCCGAACGAGTGGGCCAGGGGCAGCCAGAGGAAGTGCACGTCGTCGGGGGTGAGGATCTTCATCTGGTCGATGCTGGCGCCCTCGAACACCCAGCAGCGGTGCGGCAGCTGCACGCCCTTGGGCCGGCCGGTCGTGCCGGACGTGTAGATCATCGTGGCCAGCGACTCGCTGGTGAGCTGGGCGACGTGGTCGTCGATCACGCCCGGCGACTCGGCCAGCTTCTCCTCGCCCAGCTTCCTGACCTCGTCCCAGCTCAGGACGAAGTCGCCGTCGCCCTCGCCGTCGATCATGATGATCCGGGTGAGCTCGGGCATGGCGTCGCGCTGCGACAGGGCCTTGCCGCTCGGGTAGATCGTGGTGTTCGCCCCGCCGGCCAGCATGACCCCGCCGTCGGCGAGGATCCACTCGGTGCGGGTGTTGGAGGCGATCGCCACTCGGTCGGCGGGCTTGAGGCCCAGGGCGATCAGCCCCGCGCCGAGCTTGGTCATCTCGTCGCCGGCCTGCCGCCAGGTGTAGGTGACCGACCAGTCGTCGTTCGGTCCGGGCGACGCGAACGCCAGCGCGTCGGGTGTGGCGGCGACCCGGTTCTGGATCGCCTTGGCCACGGTGTCGGCGTGCGGCGGCAGCTGGGTCTCGAGGGATCCGCTGATCGAGGGCATCTGGACCTCCGGTGACGGGGGGATGAACGGGCGGGAGCGCCGGTCCTGCTGCCACTCTGCCGATCACCACTGCGCGAGGCAAGTGCTGCGGGCCCGCAGCGCGACGTGCTGCGTGGTGCGACGGAACTGGGACGGCAGCACGGTGGCCTGAGGCCCTCAGGCGGGACCCGAGGCACCGCCCCTCGAGGCTCGCTCCCCGGGATCGCCTGCCGACCGTGGTCGACCCCGCCCGGGCTGCGGTGCGGCGTCGTCGGGCATCCGGCCGGCGTCGCGCAGCGCCCGGCGCAGCAGGAACTCGACCTGCGCGTTCGTGCTGCGCAGCTCGTCGGCCGCCCACCGCGCCAGCGCGTCGTGGACAGCCGGGTCCAGGCGCAGCAGGACGCCCTTGCGCTCGGCCATGGGGCTCAGGTGTAGAGCGACCCGGCGTTGACGACCGGCTGGGTGTTCTGCTCGGAGCAGAGCACCACGAGCAGGTTCGAGACCATCGCGGCCTTGCGCTCGTCATCGAGGGTCACCATCTCGCCCTCCTCGAGCTTGGCCAGCGCCTGCTCGACCATCCCCACCGCGCCCTCCACGATGCGGGCACGCGCGGCCACGACAGCCTCGGCCTGTTGGCGACGGAGCATGGCCTGGGCGATCTCGGGGGCGTACGCGAGCCTGGTCAGGCGGGACTCGAGGATGTCCACGCCGGCCGGGGCAACCCGTTGGGCGACCTCGTGCGACAGCTCGGCGGTGATCTCCTCGGCGTTGTCGCGCAGGCTGATCCGGGCGGCGTCGGCGTTGTTGTCGTACGGGTAGGAGTTGGCGATGTGGCGGACCGCCGACTCGGTCTGCACGAGCACGAACTCGACGTAGTCGTCGACGGCGAACGTCGCCATGGCCGTGTCGGTGACCTGCCAGACCACCACGGCGGCGATCTCGATCGGGTTGCCGGCCGCGTCGTTGACCTTGCTGGTCTCGGTCTCGTGGTTGCGGATGCGGGTCGAGATCCGCTTGCGGGTGGTGAGCGGGTTCACCCAGCGCAGGCCGTCCTCGCGGACGGTGCCGGTGTACCGGCCGAGCAGCTGCACGACGCGGGCCTGGCCGGGGGCCACCGGCGTGAGCCCCACCAGCAGGAGCGCGATCAGGACCATCAGGACCAGCGCGATCCAGAAGACTGCCGACGGCGCGCGCTGCCAGTCGGCCTCGTTGCCGGACCGCACGAACAGGGCGACGGCGACGGCGATGCCGAGCAGCCCGCAGATGAGCACGGGCCAGCCGTTGAGGCTGGTCGCACGGCGCTCGGTGAGATGGGGGCGCGACGGGGCGGACGACGTCGCCTGGGCGGGCGCGGACATCGGGCCTCCTTGGCGAATATCAATCTGATAGCAGATTACCTCGCTGCCCGGACCGCTGTCACGCCGGCTTGGGCCTACTTGCCCTTGCCTGTGCCTGCCGTCGCGTCACCCTCGGTGTTCAGGGCTGCGATGAAGGCCTCCTGGGGGATCTCGACCCGCCCGACCACCTTCATGCGCCTCTTGCCCTCCTTCTGCTTCTCGAGCAGCTTGCGCTTGCGGGTGATGTCGCCGCCGTAGCACTTGGCGAGCACGTCCTTGCGCATGGCCCGCACCGACTCCCGGGCGATCACCCGCGACCCGATCGCCGCCTGGATGGGCACCTCGAACTGCTGGCGCGGGATCAGCTCCTTGAGCTTGCCGGCCATGGCCACGCCGTACGCGTAGGCCTTGTCCTTGTGCACGATCGCGGAGAAGGCGTCCACCGGCTCGCCGTGCAGCAGGATGTCGACCTTCACGAGGTCGGCCGCCTGCTCGCCGGTCGGCTCGTAGTCCAGCGAGGCATACCCGCGGGTGCGCGACTTCAGGGCGTCGAAGAAGTCGAAGACGATCTCGGCCAGCGGCAGGGTGTAGCGCAGCTCCACGCGCGTGTCGGAGAGGTAGTCCATCCCGAGCAGGGCGCCGCGGCGGGCCTGGCAGAGCTCCATGATCGCCCCGACGAACTCCGTCGGGCTCAGGATCGTGGCCCGCACCACCGGCTCGCGGACCTCGGCGACCTTGCCCACCGGGTACTCCGAGGGGTTGGTCACCTCGAGCTCGCGGCCGTCGTCCATCGTCACCTGGTACACGACGTTCGGGGCCGTCGAGATCAGGTCGAGGTCGAACTCGCGCTCGAGTCGTTCCCGGACGATCTCCAGGTGCAGCAGGCCGAGGAACCCGCAGCGGAACCCGAAGCCCAGGGCCGCCGAGGTCTCCGGCTCGTAGACCAGGGCGGCGTCGTTGAGCTTGAGCTTGTCCAGGGCGTCGCGCAGCACCGGGTAGTCCGAGCCGTCGATCGGGTACAGGCCGGAGAAGACCATCGGCTTCGGGTCGCGGTAGCCGCCCAACGGGGTGCTGGCCGCCGTGCGCCGCGACTCGGCAGTCACGGTGTCACCCACCCGGCTCTGCCGAACGTCCTTCACCCCGGTGATGAGGTAACCCACCTCGCCGGCGCCGATGCCCGCTGCCGGGCTGGGCTCCGGGGAGATCACGCCGACCTCGAGCAGCTCGTGATGCGCGCCGGTCGACATCATCTGGATGCGCTCGCGGGCGTTGAGGTGCCCGTCGACGACCCGCACGTAGGTGACCACGCCCCGGTAGGTGTCGTAGACCGAGTCGAAGATCAGCGCGCGGGCCGGCGCGGCGGGGTCCCCGGCGGGCGCCGGCACCAGCCGGACGACCTCGTCGAGCAGCTCGCGCACGCCGTCACCGGTCTTCGCGCTGACCTTGAGGACGTCCTCGGCGTCACAGCCGATGATGTGGGCGAGCTCGGCGGCGTACCGCTCGGGCTGTGCGGCCGGCAGGTCGATCTTGTTGAGCACCGGGATGATCTGCAGGTCGTTCTCGAGGGCGAGGTAGAGGTTGGCCAGCGTCTGGGCCTCGATGCCCTGCGCGGCGTCGACGAGCAGGATGGCCCCCTCGCAGGCCGCGAGGCTGCGGGAGACCTCGTAGGTGAAGTCGACGTGGCCAGGGGTGTCGATGAGGTTCAGGACGTAGTCCACGCCGTCCGAGCCCCGGTACGGCAGCCGCACGGCCTGGCTCTTGATGGTGATGCCGCGCTCGCGCTCGATGTCCATCCGGTCGAGGTACTGCGCCCGCATCGTGCGGTCGTCGACCACCCCGGTCATCTGCAGCATGCGGTCGGCCAGCGTCGACTTGCCGTGGTCGATGTGGGCGATGATGCAGAAGTTGCGGATGATCGACTGGTCGGTCGACCCGGGGGCTGGCGGCACGGGGCCAATCGTCCCACACGGCGGCCACTGGGCCCCCGCACCGCGAAGGGCCCTGCAGCCGCGAGCGCTCAGCCCTTCGGCTCCTCGACGCCCTCGACGATCTCCTTGGCGAGCTCGTCGGCCGCGGCGTCGACCTCCTTGCCGAACTGCTCGTCGACGACGTCCGGGCTCTGGGTGTCGGCCATCCCGGGCTCGAACGGCTCGGCCTCGGCCACGGGGGCCTCCTCGTGGTGCCCCAGGTGCGTCTCGGGCACCTCGACCGCCTCGACGATCTCCTCGGCCAGCTGGTCGGCCTCGGCGTCGACGTCCCTGCCGAACTGCTCGTCGACGACGTCCGGGCTCTGGGTGTCGGCCATCCCGGGCTGGAACGCGGCCACCGGCTCGCCGTGCTCGAACACCTCGGCCCCCGACGGGTGGCCCGCCCCCCACTCGCCCTCACCGGACAGGTGCTGCACGGCCGCTGCCTTGCGCTGCTGCCACACGTAGTAGCCGGTGCCGGCGGCGGCGGCCGTGAGCAGCACGCCCAGCCCCACCTTCACGAAGCCCTTTCCTGCCATGCTCCTCGCCCTCCTTCATCCGGCGACGCTCCCACCTGCGGCGCGGCGGGAGCCCTCGTTGCCACCGTACCGAGGCACGCTCGGACGAGTCCGCGCGAGGGGGTCCCGGACGGACACGACGAAGCGCCACCCGCGGCGTGCGGATGGCGCTGACGTGCCGTGAATGGCGGCCGGGCCGAGCGCCCGGCGGCCGAGCGTCCGGCGGCCGTGGGCCTCGCGGCCGTGGGCCTCGCGGCCGTGGGCCTCGCGGCCGTGGGCCTCAGAGCGCGGCTGCCTGCTTCTGGATCGCGGACTTGCGGTTGGCGGCCTGGTTCGGGTGGATGACGCCCTTGCTCGCAGCCTTGTCGAGCTGGCGGGAGGCGGCGCGGGCGTACTCCTGCGCCTTCTCGGTGTCGCCCGAGGCGGCCGCCTCACGGAAGCGGCGGACCGCGGTCTTCAGACTGGAGGTGACCGCCTTGTTCCGCTGGCGGGCCTTCTCGTTGGTCTTGATGCGCTTCTTCTGCGACTTGATGTTCGCCACTGCTACGCCTTCATCCTCGTCCTGGCACGCCGGAACCTGTGCGGTTCCCGCGTGGGTGCTCGTCGGCCGCCTCGAACAGGGCGGACAGGCTGCCTAGGGTACCCGACCACCCCCGTGCGCGGCCAAATCGCGCCGCCTACCGCCCTGCGTCGGGCCGGCTGCCGGGTCCCCGCCACGTCGCCCGCCGGCGGCGTTCGCCGAGCCCCCCGTGGTGCATGAGGAACGCCTCGAGGGCATGCACCTTCTGCGCGGGCTCGAGGCTCTCACCCGGCCGCAGCCCACCCTTCACCTGCGCGTCGACCTCCGCCAGTGCCACGGCGGCGTCGGCGAGCTGGGCCGTCTCCCAGCCCGACACCGCTGCCCGCAGCGTCCGGACCTTGAACGGCGGCACTCCGGCGATCCGGGCCACATCGGCCTCGGCCATGCCACGCGGCGTCCCCAGCACGCGCACCATGGCCCGCAGGCCGGACGCGAGCGAGCCGACCGCACCGGGTCCGCTCACGGTCTGCGATGCCATTCCCCAGCGCAGCCGCTGCAGGGCCAGCAGGCCGCGACCCTCCCACACCGCGTCGGCGAGCTGGAACCCCGACACCTCGGCGACCCCCGCGAACGTCGCCGTCACCACCGCCGCGTCGATCGGGTCCTCCGGCTCGTCGGCCATGAGCTGCTCGAGGGCACCCACGAGCAGGCTGACGTCCGAGCCGAGCGCGAGCACCAGGGCGTCGGCACCGTCGGTGGTGAGCCGGCGCCCGCTCGCCCGCGCCTCGGCCTCGAGCAGGTCGCGCATGGGGCGCCCGCGCTTGACCTCGGCGCAGGGGACCTCCACGACACCGCCCGGGACCGGCGCCGCACGCAGGGCGTCCAGGGCCCGCTTGTTGCGGCTGCCTGCGTGCTGCGCGACCACCCAGGTGCCGTCGGCGAGGTCGGCCAGGCCGGCGAGCAGGGCATCGTGGACCGGGTCCGGTGCGTCGGCCAGGCCGGTGACCACGACGACGGCCGCCTCGCCGAACAACGACGGTGACATCGCGGTCTGCAGCGCACCCACGGCCGAGGGTTCGGCCGCATCGACGTCCCGACGCTCCACCCCGGGGTCGATGCCGCGGGCTCCCGCGATCGCGCGGGCGACCGCGCGGGCGACCAGGAACTCCTCGCTCCCGACGAGCAGGGTGAGCCGTGCCGGCTCCGGCGGCGGCTGGGGGGTCGAGGTTCGCGACATCGGCGACAGCATGGCATGCCGGGCCGACAGTGGCTGCGCGTCGCCCCCGGCGTGGGCCCCGGCGCGGTCGTCACCGCTGCGTGCGCAGCGCCAGCCGCCCGCCGTGGACGACCACGGCGAGCGCCCCCTGCTCGTCGGTCCGCCCCACGAGCGCCCCCATTCGCTGGTAGGAGCCGACCGTGGCGGCACTCGGATGCCCGTAGTCGTTGTCCCGGCCGACCGTCACGAGCGCGATCCGAGCACCCGTCCACCGGGCGAAGCCGGGCGCCTGGTGGCGCGAGCCGTGGTGCGGCACCTTGACCACGTGGGCCTGCGGCGGCGGCCCGGCCATGAGCTCCTGCTGGGCCTCGGGCTCGACATCGCCGGTCAGGAGGACGCGCGTCGGTCTGCCCGGCGTCGGGATCGCGGCGACGGCGACGATGCTGGCGTTGTTCTCCGGCGACTCGACCATGCGGCGCGCGGGCCAGCGCACGTCCAGCGCCAGCCCCATCACCGCGAGGCGCTGCCCCGCACGCAGCCACCGCACCGGCACGCCCGCGCCGACGGCATCGGCGAGCGCGACCTGCGCGCCCCGGACCGGCTCGAGCACGGGACTGGCCAGGATCGTCACGACCTCGAGCTCGGCGAGCACCTCATCGAGGCCGTCGACGTGGTCGGCGTGGAAGTGGGTGAGCACGACCACGACCCGTCGTATGCCTGCCCGGACTGCACAGCGACCGACGTCGGCACCCTGCGGGCCGACGTCGACCAGCACCGCGTCCTGGGAACCAGGCGCACGCAGCAGCACGCCGTCGCCCTGCCCCGCGTCGCAGGCCAGCACGACCCAGTCCGGCGGCGGCCACGCCGCCTCGCGCGCCGCCCTCCCGCCGAGCAGCAGGGCCACGGCGACCGCCAGGCCGAGCGCGACGGCTCGGGTCGGGCGCCAACGACTCGTCACGAGCACGGCCGCGAGCGCCAGGCCCGCGGCTGCACCGAGCGCGGTCCATGGCCCGGCTGGCACGGCCACCACGCCGAACGGGAGTCCGCTGCCCGTGTGCGCGACCCAGGCGATCGCCGCCGTCGCCGGAGAGGCGACGTGCGCCAGGGCGGCGGCACCAGGCAGCCACACGGGCGCGACGAGGGCAGCCGCCAGGCCCAGCACCGTCGCGACTGGCACCAGCGGCGTGACCAGCACGTTCGCCGGCAGGGCGACCAGGCTCGCGCCGTTGCCCATGAGCACGGCCAGCGGCAGCGTTGCCAGGTGCGCGGCCGTCGCGACCGCGAGGGCCGCGCGGATGGGCTCCGGCATCCGCCGGGTCCCGGGCCAGCGCGCCAGGCGCTCCGCCACGCCGGGTCCGACCAGGAGCAGTCCCGCCGTCGCCGCCACCGACAGGGCGAACCCCAGCGACAGCGCGTACGGGGGGACCAGCACCAGGAGCACGAGGGCGGCGGAGAACAGTGCCGCGCTCCCCCGACGACGACCCCCGGTCCCCATCGCGACCATGGCGACCACGCCCATGCCCGCCGCACGCAGCACACTCGGCTGCGGTCGCACGAGGGCGACGTAGGCGCCCAGCACCACGAGGCTCACCACGATGCGCGCCCGCCATCCCCATCCGAGTGCCACCGCAGCGGCGAGCGCCAGGCCCATGACGAGTGCGGTGTTGCTGCCGGACACCGCGGTCAGGTGGGCCAGGCCAGCGCGCACCATGGCGTCCTCGAGCGGCCGCGGGAGGGTGGACTCGTCACCGACCGCCAGGCCGAGCAGCAGGGCACCGGCGTCCGGTGACAGCCCGGCGCAGGCCGCGCGGAACGCCTCGCGGATGCCGTTCGTGGCTGTGGCGACGGCGCCGGGCGGCGACCGCTCGTGCACGACCCGCAGCACCTGCAGCGCCATGGTGCGGGCCTCGGGGTTCCACGCCGCCGCCGCGCGGGCCGCCACCGTGATCCGCGCCCCGTAGCGCACGCCACGGACGGCGTCCCCGCGCAGCACCACGGGGGCCGCCGCCGACATGCCCTGCCCACGGACGACGAGGTGGTCCAACCGTCCGGCCACCGACCAGGACGGCCGGCCGGGGCGACCCCCGTCGTCGGCGGGAAGGTGCTGAACCGGGTCGCCGGTGATGCGCACGTCGGCCCGGACGACCATGCGGTGCTCGGCGATCTCCGCCAGCGCCGGGGGGTGGAGCCGGACCAGGTGCAGGCCGGCGATCACCGCGCCCAGGCCGAGCCCGACGGTGACCAGCAGCGCCGCAAGCGCGCGCCGCTCGCCCTCCTCGCGCCCGCCCGCTCGCACGCCGTCCCATGCCGCCCACGTGGCACGCCCACCCCAGCGCCAGATGGCCGCCAGCGCCAGGATGACCACTGCGGCACCGGCGACCAGCGCGCCCGGCGCGGCGCGTGGGCCCACCAGCAGCACAGCCGCCTGGGCGGCCCAGACGCCGGCGACGAGGGGCAGCAGCCGCAGGTCGGCAGGGTCGGGACGGCGGGCGTGGGGACCGGCCACGGGGCCGCTCCCCGTCGCGTCCTCGCGCGCCACCGGTTGCCCCCGCTCAGGCACGGACGTGCGGGCGGAGCTCCTCGAGCGTCTTCGGTCCGATCCCGGGGACCTCCGCGAGCTCGTCCACGGAGCTGAACCGACCGTGCTGGGCCCGCCAGGCCAGGATCTTGGCTGCCGTCACCGGGCCGATCCCGGGCAGCTGGTCCAGCTGCTCGGCGGTCGCGCGGTTCAGGTCGAGCGCCGTCCCCGGCACCCCCGGTGGCCCTCCCGGCAGGGTGCCGCCCGCCGTCCCCGCGCCGGCTGCCTCCCCGCCGATCTCCACGCGTTCCCCGTCGACCAGCGGGCGGGCGAGGTTGGTGCCGCCGAGACGACCGCCCTTGCGCATCCCGCCGGCGGCTCGGACCGCGTCGGCGACCCGGGAGCCCGGCGGCAGCGTGACGACGCCCGGCCGTCGCACCGCGCCCACCACATGGACGACGAGGGGCGCGGCGGGACTCGGCGCCGCCGGGGCGAATCCCTCGAGGGGCGCGACCAGCGCCGAGTGCGCCGGATCCGGTGCGACGTTGACCTCGGGCCGGGGCCAGGAGCGGACCAGCAGCACGGCGCCGACGGCCAGCACCGCGAGCGTGAGCATGCCGAGCAGCGGGACGACCACGGCC